>NZ_JBHWKX010000122.1:0-13132 GCF_042730885.1 Streptomyces sp. NPDC059909 | reverse complement strand
CCGGCAGCGCGCCTTGAGGTCCTTCGAGGCGAGCCCTCCCAGATGCGCGCCGACCAGGCACAGCACCTCCTCATCCCCCGGCGTCAGCTGCTTGAACCGGGTACGGATGGCCACACCACCCGGGCCGGACACGACGAACGGCTCCACCCTGTCCCGCAGCCCGCCCAACCCGTCACCCCCACCCCGAAGAACCCTGACACCGCCTCCAACGAGCACCCCCCGTAAAGGTCACGCATTCGACACAAGAACGCCAGTTCCCTCCCGAAAGGGCGCGATGACCAAGGCACGCAAAGACCACCGGTACTCACCCCCGCTCACCAGAACACGCTTGAGTGCACTTCAACGGCAGCAGCTCCAAACCCCACCCCGAACGGCAGCCTCGGTACGGCCGGCGAGCTGCGGCAGATCGCCGATGTAGGACGCGAGCGAGGTCGGCACCAGATCGAGGACGAGGATGGTCGGTCCGGCGACGAAGACGAAGACGGCGAGGGCCACGGCCAGCACCATGTTGGTGTTGGACAGCCACTGGATGCCCCGCTCGACGCCGGAGACGGCCGAGAGGACGAAGGCCACCGTCAGCACCCCGATGATGGTGACCAGAAGACCGGTACCGGCCGCCGCCATCCAGCCCAGCTCCCTGAATCCGCTGCCGATCTGCAGGGCCCCGAGGCCGAGCGAGGTGGCCGATCCGAAGAGCGTGGCGAAGATCGCGAGGACGTCGATGACCCTGCCCGGCACGCCGTCGGCGTGCCGCTTTCCGATCAGGGGCTCGAAGACGGCACTGATGCTCTGGCGCCTGCGGCGCCGGAAGGTGCTGTAGGCGATGGCGAGGCCCACCACCGCGTAGATCGCCCAAGGGTGCAGGGTCCAGTGGAACAGTGTGGTGGCCAAGGCCGTCTGCATGGCGTCCGCCGAGTCGGCGGGGTCGGTCCCGGGCGGCGGGGTGACGAAGTGCGCGAGCGGCTCGCTGACCCCGTAGAACATCAGGCCGATGCCCATGCCCGCGCTGAACATCATCGCGACCCAGGAGACGGTGCGGAACTCGGGTTCCTCGTGCTCCTGGCCGAGCTCGATCCTGCCGTAACGGCTGATGGCGAGCCAGAGGGCGAAGACGACGAAGCCGGAGGCGGCCAGGACGAACGCCCAACCGCCGTCGTGCATCAGACCGCTCAGCATCGCGTCGGAGATGCTCTCCAGCGCCTTGGTGGCGACGGATCCCCCGATCACGAAGGCGAGGGTGAGCACGGCCGTCACTCCGAACACCACCCGGTCGGTCACGGGCGGCCTGTCCTCGTGGGGGTGGCGCCCCGGCAGGGCCGCCCTCACGGGCAGCCGCCGCCGCTGGACCGGTCCCTGTTCGTCGTGCGACACGGGGGTACCTTTCACGAAATTTCGTAGACCGGCTTTCGCTCTCGGTACCCCCTACCACACCGGCACTGCGCCGCTCGCGATCAACAGGCGGTGACAGGCAGTCCCTTTACGAGGTCGTACGCGGCGCGTTCGTCGAGCAGCAGCGGCACGAGGTCCCGCTGCGACTGCCGCAGCGGTACGAGGGCGTTCCCGTCCCCGTCCGCCCGCACGAGCACCCCGTGCAGGGCCAGTTCGTCCTTGACGTCCGCGTACTGCGCGGCCGGGATCCGGTAGCCGCAGGGCGGGTCCTGGAGCGTCTCGTCGGGGGTCGCCGGGTCGTTGTCCGCTCCGCCGAGGTACACCGGTCCACGGTCGGCGAAGCCCTTGACCCGGGCGGCCGTGGTCGCGGCCTCGAGCCGGCCGCGCCGCTCGTCGACGAAGCGGAAGGCGCCGTCGAGCGCGGCGAGTTGGGTGTTCACCCGGCGCCGGTTGTTGAGGGCGGGGTCGTGCTGCTCCGCGTCGGTGAGGGCGTCGATGCGGGTTTCGACGAGGAGTCCGACGGAGTGTTTGAGGCCCGCGGTGTTGCGCAGGATGCGTTCCTGTCCGTCGCCGGCGACCTGCTTGACCGGCTCGCCGGTCACCGGGTCGGTCCAGATGCCGTAGATGCCGCTGCTGAATCCGGAGCCGTGGGCCGCGGGCCGTACGTACGTCTCGGAGAGGGTGTGGGCCTCCTGGTGCACTGTCGGATCGGTGTTGAGGTTGCGCGGCCAGAGGGAGAGCAGCTCCTTGTCGTAGTAGGACGGTGTGGCGTTGTACTCGTGCAGGTCGTGGATGACATCGGGGCGCTGGTCCCGGATGACGGCGGCCAGGGCACGCCCCTCGGCCGTCCTGAGGGCGATGTGGTCCCGGTTGATGTCGACGCCGTCCGAGTTGCCCCGGGTGTCGGCGGCGCGGCCGTCGGGGTTGGCGGTGGGGACGACGAGGACGGTCGTACGGTCGAGGAAGCGCCGGGTCTGCGCGTCCCCGGCCTGTGCGAGGTCGCGGACCGTGGTGAGACAGGCCTCGCGGCCCGAGGGTTCGTCGCCGTGCTGGGTGCAGATCAGGAGCATGGTGCTCGCGGTGGGCCGGTCGCCGCCGATGCGGACGAGCTGGAGCGGGCGGCCCTGTCCCGTCGTGCCGATGGTGCGCAGCGACACGCGCTCACTGGCCCGGTCGACGGCGGAGAGGAACTCCCATTCCTCGGGCTGGGTGGTCCAGCGCGCGCCGCCCGATGCCTCGAATCCGGTGCGGGGCAGGGGCAGTTTCGCCGCCTCGGAAGCGGGATGGGCCCTTGCTCGCTCGACAGGGGCCGCCTGGGCGTGCGCGGCCGCCAGCGGCACGGCGAGCGTACAGAGGGCCACGGCCACGGTGCGGAAGCGCCGGTTCATCGGTTGTCGCCTCCCGGGATCGGGCTGGTCGGACGCGGTTCGCCGACACCGTCGAGCCGGGAACCGCGCGGGGCGGCGGCCGACGGCGGCGGGGTGCCCGTGGTGGCGCGCAGGAAGGCGGCGGCTCCGCCGGGGATCGGCAGCCGTGCGGCGGTACGGGCCAGGTCGAGGGTGAGGCTCGGCCTGGTGGACGGAGGGTCGATGAGGTCCTTGTCGGTGCCGCCGATGATGAGGGCCAGCCGGTGCCCCGCCGGGACGACATGGTCGGTGGCGTGCAGATCGAGGGTGATGGTGTACGCCGTGCCGGGCGTGAGCGGGCGGCCGGTGCCGGGCGTGGCGTGGTTGCCGAGGTCGGCCCAGCCGCGGCTGACCACGGTGTAGTCGACCGCTGCCGTGCGTGCGGCGGTCTCCTTGAAGCAGGAGCTGTCGCCGGTGGTGCTCGCGCCCCAGCAGGTGCGCTCGGGAAGGGTGGTGATGCCTTCGCCGGCGGCGGTGTAGTCGCGGATGGTGGCGGGGCCGAGGTCGACGAGGACCGCCGAGAGATGTGCGGTCGTGGTCGTCGGGGTGGCGGTGACGGTGACCGTGGAGGAGCCGGAGAGTCGCAGTTCGCGGCTGAGCGGCGGGGTGACGAATCCGGCCTTGGCCGGGGTGGACCGGTCGATGTCGGCGGCCCAGTCGGTCTCGCCGAGGGCGGGGTCGTCGGTGAACGTCTCGGTGGTGCCGGGCCGGGCTGGCTTCAGGGCGAGCGTCCCGACGCCCGGTGCGGCACCCGTGCCGGGGCGGAGCGTGGTGGTGGCGGTGGAGCGGGGCGGCCAGGCGCGGTCGGTGGACCACTGGTCGGGGGCGCGTTCGATGTCGGCCATCGGCTCACGGTCGATGCCGTTGTCGTAGCCGAGGAGGTAGTGGTCGAACCAGCGGTGCAGGGTGCTGACCCACTCGGCACGGCGGAAGTCGAAGGGGTCGACATGTCCTGTCTGGGACAGCCAGACCTTGCGCTCGACACCGTGTGCGGCGAGGGCGTCCCACCACTGACCGAAGTGCTTCGGGCGGACGTTCAGGTCCTGCATGCCGTGGACGGCGAAGACGCTGGCCCGGACCTTGCGGGCGTCGGGGACGTAGTCGCGCTCGCTCCACAGCCCGGTCCGGTCGCCGGTGCGCGGGGCCTCGTCGACGAGCCGCTGCTGGACGGCCTGGCACCGGGCGCGGGCATCGGGGCTGTCCACGTAGTTCGAGAGCCAGTCGGGGCCGGAGTCGTAGAGCGGGGCGCCCTTGGCGAAGTAGTAGTCGTACCAGGAGGAGATGGCGGCGATCGGGACGACGGTCTTCAGGCCCTCGACGCCGGTCGCGGCGACGCCGTTGGCGATGGTGCCGTCCCAGCTCTTGCCGATCATGCCGACGTTGCCAGTGGTCCAGCCGGCCGCCGCGCGCTCGGTGCCGGTGCGGCTGGTGTAGGCGCGGGCGCGGCCGTTCAGCCAGTCGACGACAGCCTTGGCCGAGTGGATGTCGGAGTGTCCGCCGACGTCGACGCAGCCGTCGGAGCGGTTGGTGCCGGCGAGGTCGACGGCGACGAACGCGTAGCCGCGCGGTACGAAGTAGTTGTCGTAGAAGAGGGGGAACTGGACGGGGTTCCCGTTCGCGTCGTAGGTCTTCTTCTGGCTCTCGTTGCCACGCCCGCAGCAGGAGTAGTACGGGCTCGCGTCCATGATGACCGGTATCTTCCGGCCGTGTTGCGCCGCTTCGCGCGGCCGGACGATGTCGACGGCCACGCGGTCGCTCCTGCCGTCCCCGTCGCCGTCGAGCCGGGTGTCCACCCATACGGACTCACGGATCGCGTTGTCGTACGAGTGGACGGGTCTGCTCTCCCGGGGCGGTGCGGCGCTCTGGGCGCCGGCCGGCGGGACGAGGACGGCTGTCAGGGCGGCTGTGGCCGCCACGATGAAGGATCTGCTCGAAAGGAGGGTGCTCCGCGCACGTATCGGCATGGGCCGGAAGGTACTCCGGTCAACTCCTGTGCAACAGAGGGCAGTCGAGACGACCACCGCATGCACAAATGGGGCCGGAACGATCGACGGTGCGCAGCGCGTCATGTCGGCCGAATGGCGATCGTGTGACAGCGGTGGCCATGGACATGACTGGGCGTAGCGGCGTGAATAGGGTCCGAAGAGATCATCCCCCCGACGACTTGGAGCATTCGTGCACCGCAGAATCCTCGTCCCGAGCGTGCTCACGGCCTCTCTCCTGCTGGCGATCCCGGCATCGGCGGCAGACTTCGAGCCCGGGGCCCCGGGCATCGGCGACCCCTACTACCCGGCCAGCGGCAACGGCGGCTACGACGTGTCGCACTACGACCTGAGGCTCAAGTACCAGCCGAAGACGGACCTGCTCGAGGGCACGGCGACGCTCCTCGCCACCACGAAGCAGAACCTGTCCCGTTTCAACCTGGACTTCGGACTGAAGGTCGGCGAATTACGGGTGAACGGGCGGAAGGCATCCTTCCGCAAGACCGGCGACCAGGAGCTGGAGATCACCCCGGCCTCACCCCTGGAGAAGAACAAGCCGGTGTCGGTGGTGGTGAAGTACGCGGGCAAGCCGTCCGAGCTGAGCATCGGCGGCTGGACCGCCTGGCACCGCACTCCGGACGGCGGCGTCGCCGCGCAGGAGCCGGACTCGGCGGTGTGGTGGTTCCCGTCCAACGACCACCCGCTGGACAAGGCGACGTACGACATCTCCGTGTCCGTGCCGGACGGCACCCAGGCGATCAGCAACGGTGTGCTGCAGTCGCAGTCCTCGCGCCTCGGCTGGACCCGCTTCAACTGGCGGTCGAACAAGCCGCAGGCGACGTATCTGGCCACGCTCGCGGTCGGCAAGTTCGACATCACGACCGACAGGACCGCGAAGGGCCTTCCCGTCCTCAACGCGTACAGCGCAGACCTCGGTGACAACGCGGGCGCGGCGCGCGCGAGCATCGAGCGCACGACCGAGGTCGCCGAGTGGCTGGAGGAGGTCTTCGGTCCCTATCCGTTCAACGCGCTCGGCGGTTACGTCCCGAACGTCACCAGTGGCTACGCGCTGGAGACGCAGACCCGCCCGTTCTACAGCCCGCGGCAGTTCGCGAACGGCGCCAACGTCTCGGTGGTCGTGCACGAGCTGGCCCACCAGTGGTACGGGGACAGCGTGTCGGTCAAGGGCTGGAAGGACATCTGGGTCAACGAGGGCTTCGCCCGCTACAGCCAGTGGCTGTGGTCGGAGAAGGAGGGCGAGGGCACGGCGCAGGAGCTGGCGGACTACGTCTACGCGCTGCACCCGGCCGACGACCCGTTCTGGACGGTGAAGCCTGGCGACCCTGGCCCGGACAAGCAGTTCGACATCGCGGTGTACGACCGCGGTGCACTCGCCCTGCAGGCGCTGCGGGGCGAGATCGGCGACGAGGACTTCTTGGCGGTCCTCAAGGGCTGGCCGACGGTGAACGCCCACGGCAACGGCAGCGTGAGCGACTTCGCGAGGTACGCCGAGAAGGTCTCGGGCAAGCCGCTCGCCGGCCTCTTCGACACCTGGCTGTACGAGCCGTCGAAGCCGGCCGCCCCGGCTGCGGCGGGAGCGGGGGTCGCCGTTCGCGCCGACGTCCCGCCGACGCAGCCGAAGTCCTGGAAGAAGATCGCCGCGACGAACACGGTCCACGACCACGATCACGGTCGCGGCAGCGGACACTGAGCCGGTGCGGACGGCGCCGTCGCCCCTTCGGGGGCGGCGGCGCCTGCGGTTACCCTCGTGTGGATACGGTCCGACGCGCCGACGAGGAGCATCCGTTGCCCGATCCGACCACTGGAGCCCGGCCCACGCTGGAGGCCGTCGCCGCCCGCGCCGGCGTCTCGCGGGCGACGGTCTCGCGCGTCGTCAACGGCGGGGCCGGCGTCCGCGCGCCGCTGGTGGACCGGGTGCGCGAGGCGGTGGCGGAGCTCGGCTACGTACCGAACCATGCGGCGCGGACCCTGGTGACCCGGCGCAACGGCGCGGTCGCAGTGATCATCGCCGAGCCGGAGTTCAGGATCTTCTCCGACCCGTTCTTCGAGCGTCAGGTACGGGGCATCAGCCGGGAACTGGCTGCGAACGACTCGCAGTTGGTCCTGCTGTGGGTGGAGGGAACGGAGGACCACGACCGGATCGCCCGGTATCTCGGCGGCGGGCATGTCGACGGGGCGCTCGCCTTCTCGCTGCACGACGACGACGAACTCCCCGCCATCGTGGTGGAGTCCGGGGTGCCCGCCGTGTTCGGCGGTCGTCCGGGTCCGGGCGCTCGCGGCGCCGGAACCCGCCGCCGTGCACGCGCCGTGCCGTACGTCGACTGCGACAACCGCGGCGGCGCCCGCGAGGCGGTGCGCCATCTGGTCGGGCTCGGTCGCACCCGGATCGCGCACATCGCCGGCCCGCTCGACCAGACCTCCGCGCTGGACCGTGTCGACGGCTACCGCGACGCACTCGGCGGAGCCGCGGGTCCCGTCGCGCAGGGGGCCTTCACCGTGGAGAGCGGGGCACGCGCGATGGCGGAGCTGCTGGACCGGCACCCGGATCTCGACGCGGTGTTCGCCGCGAACGATCTGATGGCGTCGGGCGCGCTGCGGGTGCTGCGCGAGCGGGGCCTGCGCGTGCCTGAGGACGTCGCGCTCGTCGGCTTCGACGACGTGGCCTCGGTCGCGGAGGCCACGGACCCGCCGCTGACGACGGTCCGTCAGGACATCGAGGGCAACGGTCGGCTGATGGTGCGGCTGCTGATGGACGTACTGAACGGGAGCACCGGCACGGAGGACGGCGGACCGGAGTCGGTGGTCACCCCGACGACGCTGGTGCGCCGCGCCTCCGCGTGACCGGTGCGGGCCTGCGCGTGAGGCGTGCGGGCAGCCACACCGGCAGGCCGGAAGCGCGCATGGCCGGCCCCGGCCCGCGCACCGTCACGCCCGGCCCGCACGTGCCAAGTCCCGCCTGCGCCCTATCAGTCCGGCCGACCGTGCCTTCCGCCGCGCCTCGCGGGCCAGCGGCAGATAGCGCAGCCGCTCCGGAAGTACGGGCACGACGGCCCGGACGACGTACCCGAAGCGCCGCAGGCGGCGCTCCTGGCGGTCCGTCCACGGCAGGCCGATCACCGCGCGTGCGTCGGGCGGCATGAGCCCGATCGTGACGAAGCGCCGGAAGCGGACGAACGGCGGCAGGATCACCGGCCAGAAGGCGCGCAGCAGCAGCCGCAGCGGAAGCGGCCCGCGGTCGGGTGGCGGCAGGGGCCGGTCGGTCGCGACGAGGTCCTGGACGACGGCGGTCGCCTCGAGGTCGTCGGCGAGGACCTTGCGGTAGTACGGCCAGAACTCCTCGATCGTCCCGGGCATGTCCCGGTCGTGGATGCCGAGGACGCGGCCGACCCGCAGCCACTCCGCGTAGAGCTGCCGCTCCTGGGCCTCGGTGAGCGGCCGGTGCAGGTAGCGGACGGCGTGCTGGTAGACGGGGAAGCCGGTCGCGTGGACCCAGGCGTAGTTCTCGGGGCTGAGCGCGTGGTACGGGCGGCCGTGGGTGTCCGTGCCCCGGATGGTCCTGTGCAGCTGTCGCAGCCGCCGGCCCTCCTCGGCCGCCGCGTCGCCTCCGTACACCCACATCTGGAGCGAGCGGACCGAACGCTCTCCGCGCCCCCAGGGGTCGGTGCGGAAGACGGAGTGCTCGTCGACCCCGGCACCGACGGCCGGATGAGCCACCTGCATGGTGAGGGCGGCGGGCAGCATCAGCAGCCCGCGGATGTCCCCCGCGAGGCTCCACAGCACCCCGCCGGGCGGCGGCGGCACGGGGTCCGGCCTGTTCATGCGGGCGCTCCCAGGTGTCGGCGGACGGCTCGGTGCCCGGTCCCTCCGGTTCCAGTATGGGCGATGTCCGACGCGTCGCCGCTGCCTGTGGGGCGGCGCGGGCCGCGCGAGTTGTTCAGACAAGTTCGGGGGATCGTGCGGCTGCGGCAAGAATGTGGACTCCTGATGGTTACCCGAAGGTAACTGCCGCTGCTTTGATATGCGCGCCGGTCAATCCCCCACCTTCACCCGGGAGTTCCAGTGCCGCACTCCGCGCTCCGCCGCGTCTCCGGCGCAGCCGTGTCCACCGTGCTCGCCGCCACCGCCCTCGGCGCGGCCGCGCCCTCCGCCGAGGCCGCAGCGACGCCGTCGCTGAAGGTCCTGACGTACAACGTCTTCCTCTTCAGCAAGAACCTGTACCCGAACTGGGGCCAGGACCACCGCGCCACGGAGATTCCCAGGACCTCGTTCTTCCAGGGCAATGACGTCGTCGTCCTGCAGGAGGCCTTCGACAACTCGTCCTCCGACGCGCTCAAGGCGAGCGCCTCCGCGCAGTACCCGTACCAGACCCCGGTGGTGGGCCGCTCCAAGAGTGGCTGGGACGCGACCGGCGGGGCGTACTCGGCGACCACGCCCGAGGACGGCGGCGTCACGATCCTGAGCAAGTGGCCCATCCTCCGCAAGGAGCAGTACGTCTACAAGGACGCGTGCGGCTCCGACTGGTGGTCGAACAAGGGCTTCGCGTACGTCGTCCTCGACGTCAACGGCACCAAGGTGCACGTGGTCGGGACCCACGCGCAGTCGACCGACCCGGGCTGCTCGGCGGGCGAGGCGGCGCAGATGCGCAGCCGCCAGTTCAAGGCGATCGACGCGTTCCTCGACGCCAAGAACATCCCCGCGTCCGAGCAGGTCGTCGTCGCGGGCGACCTCAACGTGGACTCGCGCACGCCCGAGTACGCCACGATGCTCGCGGACGGTGGCCTGGTGGGCGCCGACTCCCGCACCGGACACCCGTACTCCTTCGACACGCAGGAGAACTCGATCGCCTCCGACCGCTACCCGGACGACCCGCGCGAGGACCTGGACTACGTCCTGCACCGGGCGGGCCACGCGAAGCCGGCCGGCTGGAACAACGAGGTGATCAAGGAGCAGAGCGCGCCCTGGACCGTCAGCAGCTGGGGCACGTCGTACACGTACACGAACCTGTCCGACCACTACCCGGTCGCCGCCTCCGGGCAGTAGCGCGCAGGGGGCAGTCGCAAGGCTTTCGCAGCTGGTCAAGGGGCGCTCTTCGACAGTGGCTGCAGGGCTCTTCGGCTGCCATGGTGGTGTCCATGACGGGTCACGGACACACTCATGAACACGGGCGTGAACACCACCACCCTCACCATCATCATCACCACCACGGCGAGCGCATCGACGCGGCGCTCGAGGGCTCGACGGAGGGGCTGCGGACGCTGTGGTTCTCGTTCGGGATCCTCGCCGCGACCACCGTCGTCCAGGCGGTGATCGCGGCGCTGTCCGGGTCGGTCGCGCTGCTGGGCGACACCGTTCACAACGCGACCGACGCCCTGACCGCGTTGCCGCTCGCCCTCGCCTTCGTGCTGGGCCGGCGGGCCGCCACCCGCCGTTATACGTACGGGTTCGGGCGGGCGGAGGACCTGGCGGGCGTCTTCGTGGTCCTGGTGATCGCCGCGTCCGCCGCCTTCGCGGGGTACGAGGCGGTCGGGCGGCTGCTGGAACCGCGGGACGTCACCCACCTCCCGGCGGTGGCCGCGGCCGGTCTCGTGGGCTTCGCGGGCAACGAGTGGGTGGCCAGGGCCCGTATCCGTACCGGCAGGCGCATCGGCTCCGCGGCCCTGGTCGCGGACGGACTCCATGCGCGCACCGACGGATTCACGTCGCTGGCCGTGCTGCTGGGTGCGGCCGGCTCGGCCCTGGGCTGGCGTTACGCGGACCCGCTGATCGGGCTCGTGATCACGGCCGCGATCCTGATGGTGCTGCGCGGCGCGGCCCGGGAGATCTGGCACCGGCTGATGGACGCCGTGGACCCGGAGCTGGTGGACCGGGCGGAGCACGCGCTCTCCCACGTCGCGGGCGTGCGGGGTGTGGGCGCCGTACGCATGCGCTGGCTCGGGCACACGCTGCGGGCGGAGACGTCGGTCGAGGTCGACCGGACGCTGACGGTCGTCCAGGCGCATGCGGTGGCGGTGGCCGCCGAGCACGCGCTGCTGCACGCGGTGCCACGGCTGGCGGGAGCGACCGTCCACATCGACCACGGGCACCCGACGGGCCAGGACCCGCATGCGGCCCTGGCCCATCACCTCGCCTGACGCTCGTCACGGTGAGGGTGATGCGACGCTACGGGTAAACGCGGGCCACGTTGTAGGCGTACAGGGCGACGACGCCGATCACGCAGAGGATGACGACCCAGGAACCGAGGCTCGTGTGACGCCCCTTTCCGCCGGACCGCTCGGATCGCTTGGGCCGCTCGGACCGCTTGGACTGCCGGGGACGCCTTGGGCTTGCGGGGCGCGACGGCCGCGGCGTGGAGGGTGCGGCGTCGGCGGCCGCGTCGGCCAGCAGGCGACGGCATATCGCGGCGAGCTCACTCGTCCCCGCGGTGAGACTCGCGACCGCCTCCGAACGCGCCGGTGCGGTCGTGCCCCCGTCGAGGATCCGGCCTGCGCGCAGCAGGACCTCGTCCCGGCCGCCGCTCGGGGCGAGGCTGATCCAGCGCTGGACGTGTTCCCCTCGGATGACCACGCCTCCGGCCCGGTCGCGGTACACGGTGTGCTCGCGCCACAAGATGTCGGCCAACTCGGTAGCCGTTTCCCTCAGTTGCGCGCTCATGCCCCTCCCCCTTCACCCTGCGGCAAATCGAACAAGCACCGCACTCTAGCGTCAGGTACACACCAAGCCCGCGGGGGGTCAGGGCTCGAAGTCGTACACCGTCACCGGGATGCCTCGCGCCACCAGCCGCTCCGCTATCAGGGGCTCCACCCGCGACCACTTGCCGCCCGCCAGCCCGCAGCCGATCCGGGGCATGTGCACCGAAGCGCCGAGCTCCAGGGCCTTGTCGCCCAGCGCCCCGAGAGCGGTGTCGATCGCCTCGTACCGCACGGGCACCCCCTTGCTGCCCGTGCGGATACCGCGCTGCCCCACCATGTTGGCCACCCACACATACGGCCCGACCTGGACGAACTGGACCGCTCCCAGACCGAATTCGTTCCGCGCCCGCTCCCGGTGCCAGCGCCGGAACGCCGCCTCCGGCTCCGGCCAGCGCCGGGACAGCGCGACGACGAAGCCCTTGCCCCAGCCGCCCAGATCGTTGCAGACGTGCGCGATCAGCTTGACGCCCTTGCCGTGCGGGGCCGTGGCGTCCCCCTGTACATACGTGATCTCCGCCATGCCGCCACCGTAAGGGGCACCACTGACAACGTGTGGTCGGCCTGCCCGCTGCGCTTTCACAACATTGGTGAGACAGCAATACTGTTGCACCTGACCGACGCAGACCCCCGACACGTGGAAGGGAAGGCGAGGCACACGATGGCGACCAGGGCCGAGGAGCCGACACTGACCGTCGACGAACTGGCGGTGCGCGCGGGGGTCACCGTGCGCACGATCCGGTTCTACAGCACGCGGGGCCTGCTCCCGCCGCCGGTGATCGGACCGCGCCGGGTCGGCCATTACGGCTCCGAGCACCTCTCCCGGCTGGCCCTGATCGAGGAGTTGCAGCACCAGGGCATGACGCTCGCCGCGATCGAGCGCTACCTGGAGCAGCTGCCGCCCGATCTGAGCGCGCACGACCTGGCGATCCACCGCGCCCTGGTGTCGTCCTGGGCTCCCGAGTCGGCCGAGGAGGTCCCGCGGGCCGAACTGGAACGCAGGGCGGGCCGACCCCTGTCGGACCAGGACATCGACCGGCTCGCGGCGATGGGCGTCCTCGACCGCACGGGCGTCCCGGACACGTTCCGGCTCGACGGCGGGCTGCTGCGGCTCGGCGTGGAGCTCCTCGACGTCCCCATCGCGCACGAGACGATCCTCGCCTCGCGCACGGTCCTGCTGGAGCACGCCCGCGCGGCGGCGCACGAACTGACCCGGCTGTTCCGGGACGAGGTGTGGGGTCCCTACCGGGAGCGCGAGTCGGATCCCGATCACGTCGCGACGATGAAGTCGCTGTCGGCCCATATGCAGCCGATGGTGATCCAGGCACTGGTGACGGCGTTCCAGCGGTCCCTGCGTGAGGAACTGCGGGCCGCGTTCCAGGCCCGGCCCGACTAGGGGGTTTCTTTTGGATCAGGCCGGATCAGCGAGCGAGGTCTGGCGCGTGCAGATGCAAGGCGGAGGAGGGAGCCACTGCGGAGCATTGGCGACTGACGACAACGCGGCAGATGCGCGTGTCAGGGCACGCGAGCCCGGCAAGATCCGAAAGAAACCCCCTAGCGGTGGTTTGTTGACGTGGGGTTGATGTCGCAGTAGGCCGGTGAACAAGGGTAGTTGACGCTGTTCGGGGGTGGTCGTGGTGGTGACCGC
>NZ_JBHWKX010000121.1:0-13300 GCF_042730885.1 Streptomyces sp. NPDC059909 | reverse complement strand
CAGTGGATCGGCAGCATCACTCCGGTCGGCTCGCCGCCCTGGAGGTCCAGATGGGCACGCATGCCCTCGGCCGGGGTCATGTGGATGTCCGGCCAGTATTCGCTGTAGGCACCGATCTGGATCATGGTGGCGTCGAAGGGGCCGTGCTCGGCGCCGATCTCCTTGAAACCGGGGAAGTAGCCGGTGTCCCCGCTGTGGTACACGCGGTGTCCGGAGGGACCCTGGACGGCCCAGGACGCCCAGAGCGTGTGCTGCTGGTTGCGCAGGCCGCGGCCGCAGAAGTGGCGTGCCGGGGTGGCGGTCAGCCGCAGCCCGGCGACCTCCGTGGACTCGGTCCAGTCCAGCTCGCGCAGACGGGTGTCGGAGACGCCCCACCGCTCCAGATGGGCGCCGACGCCGAGCGGCACCACGAAAACGGTGTCCGTGGCGGCCAGCTCCCGGATCGTGGGCAGATCGAGGTGGTCGTAGTGGTCATGGGAGATCACGACGACGTCGACCGGGCCGAGCGAGGCGAGCGGCAGCGGGACCGGGTGCAGCCGCTTGGGCCCGGCGAAGGCGAAGGGCGAGCAGCGCGAGCCCCACACCGGGTCGAAGAGCACCCGCCGGCCGTCGATCTCGGCGAGGACGCTCGAATGGCCCATCCAGGTGAGTCGCAGCCCGGAGACCGGCGGCTTGGCCAGGTCGCTGAGCGTGGTGGGGTGCAGGGGGACGGGCGCGGCAGGGGCGCGGAGCCTGCGCGCCTCCTTCTGGAAGTAGATCTTGGCGAACTCCAGGGTGGAGCCTGACGGCCTCGTCCTGGCCCCGACCGGGTTCTGGAACACCCCGTCGGCGAAGTTCGGCGAGCGGCGGATCCGCTCCATGCGCTCCCCGGCAGGGTCGGCCCCGAAGGCGGCAGGTCGCAACGACCGCAGCGTCGAGCGCAGCGAATGCGGGGAAGCAGCGCCGGTCACAGGGCCTCCTGAAGGTTCGAGGTCTTCCATTATGGGCGTCGGTCACGACAGTGCGGGAACGGAGAAGTGACGCGCGTTGTTCCCGGAGACCCCGGAAATCGGGCCCACGAGCCCGGTTTGGATGCCGCGTCTTCGGCGCGGGAGGTCACGTCCGTGCGGTGGCATGTCACATCGGCGCCGCGCGATCCGTCGTACGGGTGTCAGGACGAAACGCGACACCCGAGGAGCCCGTCATGGCCCGTATTTCGCTCACCCCGCCCCGCAGCCTCTTCTACCGCGTGACGGAGTGGTACTCGAAGCACGCCTACCAGGCGGTCCTCGACCCCGTGAAGGCTCTCGGCCACAACACGCGCGTCCTGCGCGCGGACCTCCGCTTCGAGCAGGCCGTAGCCAAATGGAACGCCCTGGACCCGGGCCTCAAGGCACTGGCCGAGATGGCCACGGCCGCGTCGATCGGCTGCAGCTGGTGCATGGACTTCGGGTACTGGGCGAGCCGGCGGGAGGGGATCGACGCGCGCAAGCTGGAGGACGTGCCGGTGTGGCGTGACAGTGACGCGTACACGCCGCTCGAGCGTGATGTCATGGAGTACGCCGAGGCGATGACCGCGAACCCGCCGCAGGTCACGGACGATCTGGCCGAGCGGCTGCTCGGGGCGCTCGGCGAGGCCGCGTACGTCGAGCTGACCGCGATGGTCGCGGTGGAGAATCTGCGCTCGCGGATCAATTCGGCGCTCGGGCTCACCAGCCAGGGGTTCAAGGACCACTGCGAGGTGCCGCAGCGGCCCTCCGCGGCACCGGCCGGACCGGCCGACGGCAACTGAGCAGGCGTCGGCGTCGCCGGCGCTGCGCGACCCTGCCGGGTGGCACCACGCGACGGTGCAGCGTACGCCGCGTCCGCAGCTCTACGGCTCTACGGCTCTACGGCTCTACGGCTCTACGGCTCGGACAGAGCGATACGGCTCTACGGAGCGATCCACAACACGGCAGGGATCCGCGGTGCCGCGGCCGTCGGCGTCGTCCGGAGCGTCTGCAGGCGTCCGGCGCGGTCCCGTGCCCTCCGCGTTGACACAGCCGCACCCGCCTCCGGATACTGACCGACGGTTCAGTTCGTCGTCGTGTCTGGAGGCACCGTGTCCGCCCTGGAGGCCCCCTCTCCGGCCCGTCCCCTGATCTCGCTCACCTGGACGGACCACGTCACCGGCCGTCAAGGCCATCTCGTCGTCGACCGCCTGGTCCGCGGGGTGTCCAGCGGTGGGCTGCGGATGCGTGCCGGCTGCACGCTCGACGAGGTGACCGGGCTGGCCCGGGGCATGACCATGAAGGAGGCCCTCCACTACAACGCCGACGACCCGACGGCGCGGTACGTCCCGCTCGGCGGCGCGAAGGGCGGCATCGACTGCGATCCGCGGGACCCGGAGGCGTACGGCGTCCTCGTGCGCTATCTGCGCACCATGCGTCCGTACATCGAGAGCGTCTGGACCACCGGCGAGGACCTCGGCCTCACCCAGGACCTCGTCGACAAGGCGGCGGCCGAGGCGGGGCTCGTCTCGTCGGTGCAGGCCGTCTATCCGCTGCTCGACGACGAGGCGGCGGCACGGGAGCGGCTCGCCGACGCGTTCGCCGTCGAGGTCGACGGCATCGGCCTCGACGAGCTGGTCGGCGGCTGCGGTGTCGCCGAGTCGGTGCTCACCGCGCTCGACCGGGCAGGCACGAGCCGCGCGGGCGTGCGGGTCTCCGTCCAGGGCCTCGGCACGATGGGCGGGGCGACGGCGCGCTTCCTGTCCCGGGCCGGCCTGCGGATCGTCGCCGTGGCCGACATCAAGGGAACGATCGCCAATCCCGACGGCCTGGACGTGGAGGGGCTGCTCGCGGCGCGCGACGCGTACGGGACGGTGGACCGTGCGGCGCTGCGTCCCGGCGACGCCGAGCTGCCCGCGGACGCGTGGCTGTCCGCCGAGGCGGAGGTGCTGGTGCCGGCTGCCGTCTCGTACGCCGTCGACACCGCCAACCAGGCACGGATCACGGCGCGTTGGATCGTCGAGGCGGCCAACATGCCGGTCCTGCCCGAGGCGGAGGAGCTGCTCGCGGAGCGCGGGATCACCGTACTGCCGGACGTCGTCGTGAACTCCGGTACCAACGCATGGTGGTGGTGGACGCTCTTCGGGGACATCGGTGCCGACGCGGACGAGGCGTTCGCGCACACGCGCCGCTCCATGCGCGCCCTGGTCGACCGGATGCTGGCACGCGCCGAGGCCGACGGTACGACGCCGCGCGCCGCCGCGCACGCGATCGTCGCCGACCGGCTGCCGGTGATCGCGGAGCGTTTCGGTTGGTACAGGTGAGCGACTCGCGTGTGTAGGGTGACCGGGTGACGAGAGTCCGGTTGAGCGTGGCGGAGCGGCAGGAGGAACTGCTGCGGGCCGCCGTCGAGCAGATCGAGGCCCGGGGCGTCGCCGCCGTGCGGATCGCCGATGTCGCCTCCGCCCTCGGGGTGAGCAACGCCCTGGTGCTGTACCACTTCTCGACCAAGGAGAGGCTCGTCGCCGCGGCCTTCGCCTACGCCGCCGAGGGCGACCTGGCCCGTCTGCGCAAGATCCTCGGCCGCCGGACGTCCGCGGTGCGCCGGCTCCGTGCCGCCGTCCGCTGGTACGCCCCGACGGGTCAGGCGAAGGGCTGGCGCCTGTGGATCGAGGGCTGGGCGGCCTCGCTTCGCGAACCGGCGCTGCGCGAGGTGGCCCGCGATCTCGACCGACAGTGGAAGGCGGAGCTGGCCGCCGTCATCGCGGAGGGCGCGGCGGCCGGTGAGTTCCGCTGTGCCGATCCGGCGTCGGCGGCCTGGCGGCTGACGGCCCTGCTGGACGGCCTCGCGGTGCAGATGACGTCGTACGCGGGGTCGCTCAGCCGCGCCGGCATGCTGGAGTGGACGGACGAGGCCCTCGCCCGTGAACTGGGGCTCGACCGCGTGACGCCGGCCCGGCAGAGCGCGTAGCGCATCGAAGGCTCGTGGGAGGGGAAGTGGTGTCGGCGCAGGGCACGGAACAGCCGGAGCATGACGTCGTGGTGATCGGTGGCAGCGGGGTCGACACCGTCGTCCGCGTCGGCTCACTGCCGGTCCCTCTCGCGGACTCGGTCGGGGTTCCCCCGATCACGGAGTGGCCCGGGCACACGGGAGGAAACGTGGCCCTCGGCTGCCGTGCCCTCGGACTCGGCGTCAAGTTCCTGGACTTCATCGGGGACGACGGGCCGGGCCGGCAGGTCCGCGAGCGGCTCGCCGCGGGCGACGTGGACTTCGCGCCCCTGATCTCCCCGGCAGGTACACGACGTGCGGTGAACCTGGTCGACGAGACGGGCCGCAGGATGTCCTTCTACGACGCCCGTGACTCCGCCGATCTGCGCATGCCGAGCGACTTCTACCTGCCCCACCTGCGGCGGGCCCGCCATGTCCATCTGTCGATCATGGACTTCGCCCGTCATCTCTACGACGACATCGCCGAGCTCGGCGTCCCCGTCTCGACCGACCTCCACGACTGGGACGGAGTGGACGATTACCACAGGGAGTTCGCGCTCCGCTCCGACGTGGTCTTCCTCAGCGCGGCGAACGCCGGGGCGCGGATCGCGGCGGTGATGCGGGAGATCCTGCGCGAGGGGCGGGCGGAGGCCGTGGTCGCGACGGCCGGTGCGGGCGGATCGTACCTGATGACCCGCGACGGCGGCCGCACGCCACGTCCGGTCCCGGCGGTGGCGCCGCCCGCGCCGGTGGTGGACTCCAACGGCGCCGGTGACGCGTACGTGTGCGGCTTCCTCTACGGGCGGCTGGCCGGCCGCTCCGCGGAGGACTGCGCCCGGCTGGGCGCAGTGGCCGGGGCCTACGCCTGTACGGGCCGGGGTGGCAGCTCGGCGCTGATCGGCCCCTCGGACCTGGCGGCGGCTCAGGTCTGACGCAGCGGTTCGTAAACCGACGCGTCGAGACCGAACGTCCAGGCGACCCCCTCCTTCGCGGTGCGGGTGCGGGGCGGCACGCGGAGCCAGTACGTCCGGTGCGTGCCGTCCGGCTCCGGTGTGGAGTTGACGACCTCGACCATGACGACGTCCTCGTCGTCGGCGAGCGCGATGCGCCACAGCACACCGGTCTCGTCGCGGTGCACGGGCTGGGCGCCCGACTCGGACAGATAGCGGTCGTAGCCGTAGAACTCGAGCATGACGCGGCGCAGTTCGGCGTTCTCCTCGGTCCGTATCCGCTCGGCGGTCAGCGAGGACAGTCCGGTGATGAACTCGGCGGGCACGGGCATCCCGCGCCAGGCGTGGAGCGCGAAGCCGTCGGGGAACGCGAGCGCGGGGCCGTCGCCACGGTCGAGCCGCCCGGCCTCGTCGCGGTGCAGCTCGACGGGCCGCTCGCAGATCACCACGGCCTTCTCGAACGGCCACCACCAGCCTGCGTGTTCGGCGACCCTGGCGAGCCCTTCGAGCCGATCGCTGCGGCCGTCGAAGGCGGCGAGCCAGGCGGCGTCGTGCTGTCCGAGCACCGCGTCGAGCAGGACGAGCCGCACGGCACGACGCACGGCTGCCGCTTCCTCGGTGTCCTCACGGGCGGTCGACGTGTCTGCCGCGGCGGTCGACGTGTCCTCACGGGAGGTTGACGCGTCTCCCCCGGCCGTCGAGGCGTCTGCCACGGCCGGCGTCGCGGCATCGGCGGCGAGAGCGTCGGCGACCCCTGTGCGTATCCGCTCGGCCAGCGCCCTGGTGCCCTCCCAGAGCAGGGCGCCGGTCCTCCCCCAGTGCTCGGTCCAGCCCGCCGGGCCCAGTTCGTCGTGCAACCTGCGTCGCTCGTCGGCCCAGGGGACGGTCCTCACCTCGTCCCGCACCGAAGGCCCCGCGTCCTCCAGGGTGCGCACCGCCGCCACGGCCGACCTGGGCGAACCCGCCCAGACGAACCGCTCGGGTGCCTCGAGTCCGGCCAGGCGGTAGGCGAGGCGGACCCCCTCCTCCGCTGCTGCCCGGTCCGCCGGGCCCGTCGCCGCCGCCACGGCCCGCCACTTGTCCACGTACTGCATCTGTGCCCCGTCCCCTGATTCCACTGCCTGCCTGCTGACCCACTGTCCTGCTGCCCTGTCGTCCCGGAGTCCCGTCGCCGGCTGTTCGGGCCGGCGCCATCGGGCTCAGTCGGCCACGATGCGCACCGCGCCGGGGATGTACTCCCGCTGGCGCACCACCCGGTACCAGCCTTTGGGCAGCGCGATCGGCGCGTGCTCCTCGTGCACCAGCCGCCCGCCCTCCGGGAGATGCAGCAACATCGGCCCGAACGCACCCGGTTCGCGGACGAGCCTGCCGGGCGCCGCCAGTGCGTGCGCGTGGCCGGTGACTTCGCCGAGGGCGAGCACCAGCCGTCCCCGCCCGTCCCTCGCCTCCCCGGGCGCGTCGGCGGCGTGTGCCGGGACGGCGTCCTCGGCGACGGGCACGATCAGTACGTCTCCCTGCCGGTACATGGCTCTCCCCTCCAGGGCCGGCACCGAGTGCGCCGACTTGGTGCCGAAGTTAGAGGCAGGGTCTGACAATGGGCCTTCGTTCGATCCCGTCCGGCCCGGTCCGTGCTGACGGTCCCTGTCCGGACCGGCCTTTCACCGGCCCCGCGGCGGGCGTTGTCGGAGCGGCTTGGTAGAACTGCTCGCACACATCACCCGATCAACCCCATCAGGTGTCTGGAGCAGCCGTCATGACCATCTCGGGCCATCTGCAGGAGCTGTACGGCCTGCCCGCGTTCGATTTCCCCGACGCCGATGCCGGGGCCGACCGGCTGCCCGACCCGGCCTCCGTCGCCTGGCGGATCGGCGTCGACTCGTACGAGAGCGACGAGGCCTGGGAGGAGGCCTTCGCCCGCTTCGTCGCGGCCGTCGAAACGACGCAGGTGCGGGCGCTGATCGTCGGCGCGTGGAGCGATGCGTACAACAACGGTCCCGACGAGGTCATGGCTGCCCTGCTGAAGGCGAAGGCGCAGCTGCCGGCGCTGCGCGGCCTGTTCCTGGGTGACATCACCTTCGAGGAGTGCGAGATCTCCTGGATCAACCAGTCCGACGTGACCCCTCTGCTGGCGGGGTTCCCCGAACTGGAGGAGTTCGGCGTCCGCGGCGGCTCGGGCCTCGCCTTCCCGGCCGTGGAGCACGCGAATCTGCGCACCCTGCTGGTCGAGACCGGCGGTCTGCCGGTCGAGGTGGTGCGCGGCGTCGCGGCGAGCGAGCTGCCCGCGCTGGAGCGCCTCGACCTCTGGCTGGGAGTCTCCGAGTACGGGGGCGATGCCGAACTCGCCGACCTGGAGCCGTTCCTCGCCGGGATCCGGCTTCCTCGGCTGCGGCATCTCGCGCTGCGCAACAGCGAGATCCAGGACGAGATCGCCGCGGCTCTGGCCGGCGCCCCGGTCGTGGCCCGGCTGGAGACGCTGGACCTGTCGATGGGCACGCTCGGCGACGAGGGTGCGGCGGCGCTGCTCGAAGGGCAGCCGCTGACCCACCTCAAGAAGCTCGATCTGCACCACCACTTCATCGGCGAGCCGCTGGGCGAGCGCATACGCCAGGCCCTGGAGCCGGCCGGAGTCGTGGTCGATCTCGACGACGTCCAGGAGCCGTGGGACGGCGAGGGCGGCCGTTTCACCGCGGTGGCGGAGTGACACCGCCGCCCACGGCGCTGCGTTTCGCCGTCGTCGGCAACCCCGAGAACCGGCGTGTCGCGTTCTTCCAGGAGGCCGTACGCGCGGCGGCGCTGCCCGACGCGCGCGTGGTTCCGTGGCTGGACGTGCTGCAGGGCCGAGCGCGTTTCCTGCCGGGCGAGTTGGTCCGTATCGACTCGCCCGGTGAGAACGCCGAAGTGGACGCGCTGCTGCGCGGGGCCGGCCCCACGGCCAGGGTCGAGGGCACCGGCCTCTGGTACGCGCGGTTCACCGAGGCCGTGCGGGACGTGGCCGCCGCCGTCCGTGCCGCGGGCGCGACGCTCCTGGACGATCCGGACGACCTCGCCGTGCTGTTCGACAAGCGGCTGTGTCACGAGCGGCTCGCGTCCGCGGGCGTGGCCGTGCCGCCGTCGCCGACATCGGGGGCCGCGGCTCCTGCCGTGCGCGGCTGGGACGACGTCCGGGCGTACCTGGCCGAGCCGGGCTTCCGGCGCGCGTTCGTGAAGCCGGCCCATGGTTCGTCGGCCTCCGGTGTGCTCGCGGTCGAGGCGGGGGCGGACGGGCGGTTCCGGGCGGCGACCTCGGTCGAGCGGGCCCCGGACGGCCGGTTGTTCAACTCGCTCCGGCTGCGGCGCTACACCTCGGAGTCCGAGATCGGCGCGATCGTGGACGCCCTCGCGCCGGACGGTCTGCACATCGAGCGCTGGCTCCCGAAGGCGGTTCAGCACGGCAGGGCCACCGATCTGCGGGTCGTGGTCGTCGCGGGCCGTGCCAGCCATGTCGTCGTACGGACGAGCCGCTCCCCGCTCACCAATCTGCACATGGGTGGGGAGCGCAGCGATCTGGCCGGGGCCATGGCCGCGGTGCTGGCGGCGGGCCGCAGCTGGCGCGACGACGTGCTGGGCCTGTGCGAGCGGGCCGCCGCATGCTTCCCCGGGACCCTGTGCGTCGGCGTCGACCTGCTCCCCGCCACCCGTTGGCGCCGCTTCGCGGTGGGCGAGGTCAATGCGTTCGGCGATCTGTTGCCGCGCCTGACCGGACTGCCGGGCAGCGAGGCCGAGGGCCTGGACACCTATGCGGCGCAGGTCGCCGCTGCCCTACGCAAGCACGACGAGGAACGATCATGCGCCCGACCCCTCCCGACACGACGGCCACGCTCGGCACAGTCGATATGACCGTGCTGAGCGATACCGCCCAAGGGGCCACTGACGTCGGCATGTCCGCGGTCGTCGGCTCACACGATCTGCTCCTCGTCACCCTCGACACGCTCCGGTTCGATGTCGCGGCCGAGCTCGCGGCGGCCGGGCGGATCCCGAACCTGGCCCGTCATCTCCCGGGCGGCGTCTGGGAGCAGCGGCACGCGCCCGGCAGCTTCACCTATGCCTCGCATCAGGCGATGTTCGCCGGGTTCCTGCCGACGCCGGCTGCGCCCGGTCCTCATCCGCGGCTGTTCGCCGCGCGCTTCGCGGGCAGTGAGACCACCGCGCCGGGCACGTTCGTGTACGACACGCCGGACCTGGTCTCCGGGCTGGCGCAAGCCGGTTACCGGACGGTGTGCATCGGTGGGGTCGGCTTCTTCAACCGGCAGGGCCCGCTGGGCACGGTGCTGCCCGGGCTGTTCCAGGAGAGCCACTGGGAACCGGAGTTCGGCGTGGCCTCGCCGGTCTCCTTCGAGGCGCAAGTGGACCGGGCCGAGCGGATCGTCGCCGCCCTGCCGCACGACCGGCGGCTGTTCCTGTTCGTCAACGTGGCCGCCCTGCACCAGCCCAACTGGTTCCATCTGCCCGGCGCCACGCACGAGGCGGGCGACTCGCGTGAGACGCACGCGGCCGCGCTGGAGTACGTGGACCGGCACATCGGCCGGCTCTTCGCCGCGGCGAGCAGCAGGAGGCGCTGCTTCGCGATCGTCTGCTCCGACCACGGCACGGCGTACGGCGACGACGGGTACACCGGCCACCGGCTCGGCCATGAGGTCGTCTGGACCGTGCCGTACGCGCAGTTCTTCCTCCCCGGCCCGGACGCGGACGCGCGACCGGACGCCGGCCCGGGCACCGCACGGGCGGCGGGCGGTGCCCGATGAGCGGGATCCGCCCGTACCAGAGCTATGTGTACGCGTACCCCCACAAGACCGCGTACCGTCCGCTCCCCGGCCGGCCGGCGCTGCGCGAGCTGTGGGCCGCCGAGCCCAAGGACGCGCTCTCGCTCTATCTGCACATACCGTTCTGCGAGGTCCGCTGCGGCTTCTGCAATCTCTTCACCCGCATCGGAGCACCCGACGAGCTGACCACGCGCTACCTCGACGCGCTGGAGCGGCAGGCGGTGGCCGTCCGCGACGCACTCGGGGACACGGATCCGGTGCGGTTCGCCGCCGCGGCCTTCGGCGGTGGCACGCCCACCTTCCTCACGGCCGGGGAGCTGGAGCGGCTCTGCGACATCGCGGAGAAGCGGATGGGCGCGGATCTGCGTGCCGTGCCGCTGTCCGTCGAGACGTCCCCGGCCACCGCGACGGCCGACCGGCTCGAGGTGCTCGCCGACCGTGGCACGACCCGGGTGAGCATCGGTGTGCAGAGCTTCGTCGACGAGGAGGCGAAGGCCGCGGTGCGCCCCCAGCGGCGCGCCGATGTCGAGACCGCGCTGGCCAGGATCCGGGAGGCCGGGGTCCCCGTCCTCAACATCGACCTCATCTACGGCATCGACGGCCAGACCGGGACGACCTGGCGCCGCTCGCTCGACGCCGCGCTCGCCTGGCGGCCCGAGGAGCTGTACCTCTATCCGCTCTACGTCCGCCCGCTGACCGGCCTCGGCCGCCTCGCCGGCCCGGACGCCGACACGGCCTGGGACGCCCAGCGGCTCCGCCTGTACCGGCAGGGCCGTGATCACCTCCTGGCCCAGGGCTACGAACAGGTGTCGATGAGGATGTTCCGCCGCGCGGACGCGCCGCCGCAGGGCGCGGACGACCACGCCTGCCAGACCGACGGCATGATCGGCCTTGGCTGCGGGGCCCGCTCGTACACCTCCACGCTGCACTACTCCTTCGACTACGCCGTCGACATGCGCCGGATACGCACGATCATCGACGACTACACCCGGGCCGAGGACTTCACCCGCGCCGAGGTCGGCCGGCGGATGAACGGCGACGAGGCGCGCCGCCGCCATCTGCTCCAGTCGCTGCTGCAGGCGCGGGGGATGGTGATAGCGGAGTACCGGGCGCGGTTCGGCAGCCTCCCGTCCGACGACTTCCCCGTCGAGCTCGCCGCGTTCGCCGGTCGCGGCTGGCTGGAGGAGCCGGAGCCGAGGGACGGCGACGGCGACGGCGACGGGCTGCTGCGGCTGACACCGGAAGGGCTGGCGTACTCGGACGCGCTCGGTCCCGAGCTGTTCTCGCCCGCCGTACGGGCCGCGATGGCCGAGTACGAGCTCAGGTGACGGCGGGGTGGGCGACGCGTGGATCTGACGATTCTGTACCGGGGGCCGCTCGCCTCCTGCGACTACGACTGTCCGTACTGCCCGTTCGCCAAGCGCCGCGACAGCCGCGAGCAGCTGCGCGCGGACCGGGCGGCGCTGGACCGCTTCGCCGGCTGGGCGGCGGAGCGGACGGACGACCGGCTGTCGGTGCTGTTCACCCCGTGGGGCGAGGGACTGGTCCGCTCCTGGTACCGGCGCACCCTCGTCGGCCTGTCGCGCCTCCCGCACATCCGCAGGGTCGCCATCCAGACCAATCTGAGCTGCCGCACCGACTGGCTGGCGGAGGCCGACACGGACACGCTGGCGCTGTGGTGCACGTATCACCCGGGCCAGACGCCGTACGACCGCTTCCTCGGCAAATGCCGTGAACTGGCCGACCGGGGTGTCCGGTTCAGCGTCGGGATCGTCGGCTTCGAGGAGCATCTGGATCATGCCCGCCGGCTGCGGGCGGACCTACCGCCGCATGTCTATCTGTGGGTCAACGCGGCGGAGGGGCGTACGTACACCGACGGCGAGGCCGCGCGCTGGACGGTCCTCGACCCCCTCTTCCCGTACAGCCGTCATCCGCACCGCTCGGCCGGGCTGCCGTGCCGGACGGGCGAGTCGGTGATCTCGGTGGACGGGGACGGGACGGTGCGGCGCTGCCACTTCGTCCGGGCCGAGCTCGGCAATCTCTACGACGGCTCGTACCGGACGGCGTTGCGGCCCCGGCCGTGCCCGCTCGCCGTGTGCGACTGCCACATCGGGTACGTCCATCTGGAGTCGCTGCCGCTGTACGACGTGTTCGCGGGCGGGGTCCTGGAGCGGATCCCCGCCGCCGCGAACGGGGTGGTTCAGCACGATCTAGCGGGAACCCCGGCTCTTTAGAGCCGGGAGGAATCGCTTCTCTGGACTGCTCTGACCCGCGCGTGAGCACGGGTCTGCACTGTGGCCTTTACCCGCTCAGGCGGGGCGTTTTTGGTTCTCGATGTACTCCTTGATGACATTCAGGGGTGCTCCGCCGTAGGACGCGGCGAAGTAGGAGGGCGACCAGAAGTGCTTCCCCCACCGGTACTTGCGGATGTGGTCGGGGAACTCCAGGCGCAGAGGGCGGGCGGAGACGCCCTTGAGCGAGCCGACCAGCCGGGAGAGTGCGACCCCGGGCGGATAGTGCACGAGCAGGTCGACGTGATCACGCTCGCCGTTGAACTCACGCAGCTGTGCACCGAAGTCCTGGCACACGTCGCGCATGACCTCTTCGCAGCGTCGAAGGGTCTCGTCGGTGAACGGGCCACGCCGGTCAGCGTTGCGACCAAGTGCGCGTGCAGGGTGGCAGAGGGCGCTGCGGATATCGGGATTTGGCTCCCATCAAGGTGACATAGAGTGATGGTATGATCACGCCTGTGAAAATCGTCGTGCAGGTCAAGCTCATGCCGGATGCCATGCAGGCACCGGCACTTGAGCGCACCTTGCACGCGGTCAACGAGGCAGCGAACTGGGTGTCGGCCGTGGCGTTCGAGCATGGCGTGCCGCGCGAGTACGAGCTGCGCAAGCACACCTACGCCGAACTCAGGGCGCAGGGCCTTGGGTCGCAGGCCGCCCAGCACGTCATCAAGAAGGTCCGCGACGCCTACACCACCCTCAAGGCCAACATCAAGGCCGGGAACCTCGGCAAGCCGGGTTCCAAGCGCCGGACCAAGGCCGAGATGAAGCCGGTCACCTTCCGGCCCGAGGCTGCACAGCCGTATGACGACCGGTGCCTTTCCTGGCAGTGCGACGCGCAGACGGTGAGCATCTGGACGACCGCCGGGCGCATCAAAAACATCCGCTTCGCCTGCTCCCCGGACGCGCTCAAGACCCTCCAGCAGCACCGCAAGGGCGAATCCGACCTGATCCAGCGTGATGGCGCGTTCTACCTGATCGCCACCTGCGACGTGCCCGAGGCCGAGCCGTACGAGCCGGGCGGCTTCATCGGTGTGGATCTCGGCATCGTCAACATCGCCACCACGTCCACCGGCTACAAGGCGGCCGGGCGTGGCCTGAACCGGCACCGCAAGCGGCAGCTGGAACTTCGCCGCAAGCTCCAGGCCAAGGGCACCAAGTCTGCCAAGCGGCTGTTGAAGAAGCGCAACCGGCGCGAGACGCGCCATGCAGCCAACACCAACCACATCATTGCCAAGACGATCGTGACCGAGGCTGAACGCACCTCGGCCGGGATCTCCCTGGAAGAACTCAAGGGAATCCGGCA
>NZ_JBHWKX010000120.1:0-14078 GCF_042730885.1 Streptomyces sp. NPDC059909 | reverse complement strand
TGCCGTCGCGAGGGTGTCCAGGTTGTTCGTCACAAAACGATCTTGGACGCCCTCGCTCTCGTCTCTGCAGGCACCCCTTGGAATTGATCATCTAGACGTCCAAGAGCTGCCGGCGGGGTCCAGGGTCCCGGTCCTCGCCGCGGTTTCCGAACGGTGGGCGTGGCAGTCGGGCCGCGAGGGGGCGGAGGGCCAGGCCCAAGGCCGTCCCGGCTGCCAGGCCCGGTATCGCCCACCACCAGTCGGTGCGGTCGCCGGTCGCCGCCGCCCGCGCCGCAGGTGCAGCCGCCTCCGTCGTCGCGCCGCCGCCCTCCCAGGACGACTGCGGAGGGATGCCCTGACCACCATGCTCGCCGCTCCGCTGCCCCATGACCCCGAGCTTCTTCAGCAGAGTGGTGAGCGCGGCCGGTTCGGTGGCCTTGTGCCAGAGGCCGTCGTACGACGTCGGCAGCCCGACCGCCGAGTGGATCCAGACCGTGCTTCCGTCGTCCGAGGGATGGACCCGGTCCAGCCGCCAGGGACTGATGTCGTGCACCATCCAGGTCACATTGATCTGCCGCACTCCCGTCACGGAGTCGAGGGACGGTGGCCGGTCCGTGTCTCCCGAGGACCCGGGACCCAGCAGGTCCGTCAGCGCCTCGTACTCCTTGTCGGAGTAGTAGAGCGAGGCCGTCTCGCCGCTCTCCGGAGAGACGATCAGCACGCTCGTCGGGCCCCCGGCCAGCGCTCCCGGAGCCAGGAAGAGTGCCGCGCCCAGAGACATGACGAGCAGTGTCACCAGTGCGGCAAGTCGTCGTAGCAGTCCCATATTTCCCCCTGCCCTGTCGACGCCCGGTGCGGGCCGTCCGCACCGCATCCGCGTCACTTCTGGTACACCGCCCGAACCGGTCGGGTTCCCGTCCGCCGCCACGGATTTCGCCGCCAGGGACCTGCGCCCGGCTTCAGGGCGTCGATTCCGCGATCTCCCGCGCCCGGCCCGCGTCGACCACGCCCTCCAGCCGCAACGTCGTCCGCTCGTCCGGGGACATCCACAGCAGCGTGGGGCCCGCCGTTCGCCGTGACTCGGTCCACTGCTGTCCGGTCCCACCGGTCAGCGGGAACCGCAGGACGTGCGGCTCGGCGAACCACAGCCCCGGTCGCTCGCCGGACAGCTCCACCCACTCCGGGTGGACCCGCACCACCTTGGCGAACCCGAGGTCCAGCCGCGCCGGGAACTCGTCCAGCCGCAGCGTCCCCGACCGCTCGTACCAGCAGAGGCTGATCATCCGGAGCCCGCCCGCCGCCACGCCCACCGACACCGCGTCCGGCTCGCCCAGCCCGGCCGGCACGCGCGGGGCGAAGCCCGCCCGCCGCCCTGCCTCGGCCAGGGGCACGGGGGAGTGGCACGGCGGCACCGTCCCGGCAGGCGGGGGCGGCGTCGCCGACGGCACGTACCGCACCTCGATGCCGCCGAAGCCGAACCAGTCCGCGACCGTCGCCCGGACGGGGGGAGTGAGTACGAGCACGACCAGGGCCCCGGACACTGTGACGGTCAGCGCCCGCCACCGCCGCCGGGCCCAGCCCACGGCCCGACGCGCGCGGCCGGGCAGGGGCGCCGGCACCGGCGTGGGCACCGACTCGGCAACTATCCGGGCCAGCACCCGCTCGGCCATCGACCCGCCGTCGACATCGGGGACCGGCAGCCGCCGCCCCAGCTCCCGCAGCTCCTCCGGCAGCCCCTGGTCATCCACGCTCCTCACCTCCTCCCGCACCGTCCGCGCCGTCGCCCGGCAACAGCCGCTCCAGCTTCTTCAGCGCGCGGTTCAGCCGGGACTTGACCGTGCCCCGCGGCCAGCCGAGCGCCTGTGCCGTCTCCGTCTCGTCCAGCTCCAGCAGATAGCGGTGGATCACGACCTGCCGCTGCTCCTCGCCCAGTTCGTCCAGGGCGGCCAGCAGCAGCCCGCGGCGCTCCTCCGCCACGGCGGCCGCCGCCGGATCCGCGGAGTCCGGTATCAGCGGCTCGGCGGCGCCCAGCAGCATCGCCTCCCGCCCGGCGAGGGCGCGCATCCGCACCGCCGACCGCACTGTGTTCCTCGTCTCATTGGCGACGATCCGCAGCAGCCAGGGCCGGAACGCCGAGCCGTCCCGGAACCGGCCCAGTGACTGATACGCCTTGAAGAAGGCGGACTGCACCACGTCCTCCGCGTCCGCCCCCGCACCGCACGCCACCGCCGCGCGCAACGCCACCTGCGTGTACGCGCGCACCAGCTCCGCATACGCCTCGGGCTCCCCGGAACGTACGCGCGCGATCACCGCGGCCTCGTCGACGACGGTCAGAGTGCGGCCCCCCTCCAGGGTCCCCTCCCGCATGCTCACACCCTTGATACACCGCCCACCGCCGATCGGTTCCCGTCCGGACGCCGATGGCTTCCGGCCGGACGGGACGCCCACGGAACCGCGATCGGGCGCCCGGGAACCGCGATCGGACGCCCACGGAATTCGGCTGGACGCCCACGGAGTCCCGACCGGGGATGCCCGTGAAGTCCCGATCGGTTCCCGTCCTGTCCGCGGTACCTGAGACAATGCTGGGCATGGCCTCTGACAGTCCTCGCGTGCTCTCCGGAATCCAGCCCACCGCGGGCTCGTTCCACCTCGGCAACTACCTCGGCGCGGTTCGCCAGTGGGTCGCGCTGCAGGAGTCCCACGACGCCTTCTACATGGTCGTGGACCTGCATGCGATCACGGTTCCGCAGGACCCGGCCGAGCTGCGGGCCAACACGCGCCTCGCCGCCGCCCAGCTGCTCGCCGCGGGCCTCGACCCCGAGCGCTGCACCCTGTTCGTCCAGAGCCATGTCCCGGAGCACGCCCAGCTCGGCTGGGTCATGAACTGCCTCACCGGCTTCGGCGAGGCCTCCCGCATGACCCAGTTCAAGGACAAGTCCGCCAAGCAGGGCGCCGACCGCGCCACCGTCGGCCTCTTCACGTACCCGATCCTGCAGGTCGCGGACATCCTCCTGTACCAGGCGAACGAGGTCCCGGTCGGCGGGGACCAGCGCCAGCACATCGAGCTGACCCGGGACCTCGCCGAGCGCTTCAACGGCCGGTACGGCGACACCTTCACGATCCCCAAGCCGTACATCCTCAAGGAGACGGCGAAGATCTGCGACCTGCAGGACCCGTCCGCCAAGATGAGCAAGTCGACGGCCAATCCCAAGGGCCTGATCAACCTGCTCGACGACCCGAAGGCCAGCGCGAAGAAGATCAAGAGCGCCGTCACCGACACCGACACCGTCATCCGTTTCGACGAGGACGAGAAGCCGGGCGTCAGCAACCTGCTCACGATCTACTCCACCCTCACCGGTACGGCAATCGCGGAACTGGAGCAGAAGTACGAGGGCAAGGGCTACGGTGCGCTGAAGACCGACCTCGCCGAGGTCATGGTGGATTTCGTCACACCCTTCCGGGCCCGTACGCAGGAGTATCTGGACGACCCGGAGACGCTGGACTCCATCCTCGCCAAGGGTGCGGAGAAGGCCCGCACGGTCGCCGCCGAGACCCTCGCGCGGACCTACGACCGGGTGGGTTTCCTGCCTGCCAAGCACTGAGCCCAAGGACCCTGGCCACAGGAGCGGTGCAGCGGTCACACTGGCGGCTGCACCGACCGTCCGACGAATGAGGAGAACGACGTGGGGACCGTAACGCTCGGCGTTTCGATCGCGGTCCCGGAGCCCTACGGCAGCCTGCTCCAGGAGCAGCGCGCGGGCTTCGGGGATCCCGCCGCGCACGGCATCCCCACGCACGTCACCCTCCTCCCGCCCACCGAGGCCGACGCCTCCGCGCTGCCGTCCGTGGAGGCGCACCTCGCCCGGGTCGCGGCGACGAGCAGGCCGTTCCCGATGAGGCTGTCCGGCACCGGCACCTTCCGCCCCCTCTCGCCCGTCGTCTACGTAAAGGTCGTCGAGGGTGTATCCGCCTGCACGCAACTGCAGCAGCGGGTCCGGGACGCGTCGGGGCCGCTGGTACGGGAGCTGCAGTTCCCGTACCACCCGCACGTGACCGTGGCGCACGGCATCGCCGAGGAGGCGATGGACCGGGCCTACGAGGAGCTGGCCGACTACGAGGCGGCGTGGACGTGCACGTCGTTCGCGCTGTACGAGCAGGGCGCGGACGGCGTGTGGCGCAAGCTTCAGGTGTACCCCTTCGGGGGCGGCGCGACGCTGCCCAACGTGCCCGCACAGGCCACCTCGGTCGAAACGCCGGCCGGCACCCCCGTCACCCCGCGCTGATCACAGCGCAACCCCCGTCGGCTACCGCACCCCCGCCGCTCACAGGGCACCCCCGCGGTCACAGCGGCAGCCGCCGGAAGACCGGCCGGGGCACGTGCCGCAGCGCCGACATCACCAGCCGCAGCTGCCCGGGCACCCACACCGTTTCCGAGCGCCGCCGCAGCCCCGTCTCGATCGCCTCGGCGACCGCCTCCGGGGTGGTGGCCAGCGGTGCCTCCGGCAGGCCCGCCGTCATCTTCGACCGTACGAAACCCGGCCTGACCACCATCACGTGCAGACCTGTGCCGTGGAGGGCGTCACCGAGCCCCTGGGCGAAGGCGTCCAGGCCCGCCTTCGACGACCCGTAGATGAAGTTGGACCGCCGGGCCCGCTCGGCCGCGACCGACGACAGCACGACGAGCGAGCCGTGGCCCTGGGCCTGCAGGGCGGCCGCGCAGGCCAGTCCGGAGGAGACCGCTCCCGTGTAGTTCGTCTGGGCGACCCGCACCGCGGAGAGCGGCTCGGCCTCGTCCCGCCCCTGGTCGCCGAGGACTCCGAAGGCGAGCAGCACCATGTCGATGTCGCCCTCCGCGAAGACCTTGCCGATGACCTCCTCGTGCGTGGCGGGGTCGAGGGCGTCGAACGGGACCGTGAGCACGTCCGCGCCCAGGTCACGGAGCGAGGCCGCGGCCTCGTCCAGGGCGGGGGACGGGCGGCCGGCCAGCCGGACCGTGCGGGTCCGGCGCGCGATCAGCCGGCGCGCCGTGGCCAGGCCGATGTCGGACGTACCGCCGAGGACCAGCAGGGACTGGGGGGTGCCGAAGGCGTCCTTCATGACGAGAAGCTCCTCACAGAGACAGGCGACTCACGGAGACAGGTGGCTCACAGACACGGACATACAGAGACAGGTGGCTCACGGGCACGGGCGGCTCACGGACACCGGCGGCTCACAGACACGGGCGGAGCTCACAGAGTCAGGCGGCGGGACAGGTCCGAGACGAACACCCCGCGCGGATCGAGCTCGGCGCGCAGCGCCCGGAATCGCTCCAGCCGGGGATACATCGCGGCCAGCAGCTCCGGCCGCAGCCGTGCGTCCTTGGCCAGGTACACCCGCCCTCCGGCCCCCGCGACGTCCTCGTCCAGCTCGTCCAGGAAGGCGCCGAGCCCGGGCATCCGCGCCGGGATGTCCAGGGCCAGCGTCCAGCCGGGCATGGGGAACGACAGCCAGCCCGGATCGCCCTCGCCGAAGCGCTTGAGCACGGCCAGGAACGACGGGCAGCCGTGCCGGGAGATCCGCCGCACGATCCGGCGCAGCGCCTCCTCCTGCCCGTACCCGACGACGAACTGGTACTGGACGAAGCCGCTCCGCCCGTAGATCCGGTTCCAGTGGGGGACCGCGTCCAGCGGGTGGAAGAAGGCGGTGATCCGCTGGAGCTCGCCGGTGCGCGAGTGCGGCGCCCTGCGGTACCAGAGCTCGTTGAAGAGGGCGACCGACGTACGGCCCAGGAGTCTCTCGGGTACGAATCCGGGTGCGGCCGGGAGCCGGCCGGGACGGAACTCCAGCGGGCGGCGCAGCGCGCGCGGCGGGAGCGCGTCGAGAGGGGCGTGCTCCCCGCGGGTGAGGACCGCGCGCCCCGTCGCCGCCCCGCGCGCGAGCAGATCGATCCAGGCCACGGAGTAGCGGTAGTGGCGGTCGGCGGCGGTGAGCCGGGCCATCAAGTCGTCGAGGTCGGCGGCCCGTTCGGTGTCGACCGACACCAGCGAGGTCTCGACGCGATGCAGCTTGACCGTGGCGGAGAGGATCACTCCGGTCAGGCCCATCCCGCCCGCCGTCGCATCGAAGAGCTCCGTGCCGGGCAGGGCCGTACGTACCTCACCGTCGGCGGTGAGCAGTTCCAGCGACAGCACATGGCGCGAGAAGGAGCCGGAGACGTGGTGGTTCTTGCCGTGGATGTCGGCGCCGATGGCCCCGCCGACCGTCACGTAGCGGGTCCCTGGTGTGACCGGCACGAACCAGCCGAGCGGAAGCAGCACCTCCATCAGCTGGTGCAGGCTCACGCCCGCGTCGCACACCACGACGCCCGCCTCCGCGTCGATGGTGCGGATCCGGTCGAGGCCGGTCATGTCGAGGATCGCACCGCCCGCGTTCTGCGCCGCGTCGCCGTACGCCCGTCCGAGACCGCGCGCGATGGAACCGCGTGCCCCGCAGCCGCGTACGGCCGCCGCCGCCTCCTCGTACGTACGGGGGCGGACGAGCAGCGCGGCCGAGGGGGCGGTACGACCCCAGCCGGTCACGGCCACGGGCAGATGGTCGCCGGTCGTGGCCGACGAAGCCGACGTGCGGGACGCCGACGTGCGGGACGCCGGCGGACGGGAGACCGACCCGGGGGAGACCGACGGACGGGAAACCGACGTGGCGGAGACCGACGTGCGGGAAGTCGGCGAAGAGGGAGCCGACGAACGGGAAGTCGACGGGAGGGAAGCCGGAGTCGACGAGGCGGAAGGGGAGTCGGCAGACATGCGTGCGACGTTATCGCCCTCTATGAGGTATTTGCGGATAATCTCTGCTGACTCGCCGGAATGGGTGATTATCCGAGTGTCATCAAAGATGACCGTGAATGATGGCCTCCGGTTGACAAGAGTCGCCCCTGGTTGATCGAAAGGGGTGGCAGATGCGATACCTCGACCGGGCCGGCGGAGCGGGCCTGGCGGCCGCCGATCACCGGCTGCTGGTGGCGATGCGCGACTGCGGCCGGCAGCCGGGCGTGGCCGCGGCGGCCCGCGTGCTCTCGCGCAGCGGTGAGCACAGCGCGCTGTGGATCGCGGCGGGGCTCGCGTGCGCGAAGGCCGACCGGGAGCGCCGCCGCGACTGGCTGCGAGCGACCGCGCTGGTCGGCGGGGCCCATCTGGCGAGTATCGGCGTCAAGTGGGCGGTACGCCGCCCACGCCCGCGACTTCCCGCACGGGAGCCGCTCGTGCGCACCGCGGGCCGGTACTCCTTCCCCAGTTCGCACGCCACCGGCGCGGCCGCGGCCACCGTCGCCTTCGGCGTGCTTGGCCCGGCCGGCCGCCGACTGGTGCCTCCGCTGGCCGCCGCGATGTGCGTGTCCCGTCTCGTCGTCGGCGTCCACTACCCGACCGACGTGGCCGCGGGCGCGCTGTTCGGCGCGCTCGCGGCCCGTCTGGGTGCGGAGTGGCTGCCGGCACCGGCCGGTGGGTACGGAGCCGGGGCATCCGGACCCGGGTGTCCGTCCTGGAGCGCCGCAGTGGCCCGGAAGGCCCCGACGCCGGGCCGTACGGGGCTCCGGATGACGGGGCTCCGGAGGAGCCCCGCCGGCGGGGGGACCCATGGCTGAGCGCAGCACCGCTGTGCTGAAGCAGCCGGAGCGGCGTCCCGGCCCGCCCGCGCCCGCCCGCACGCGGCACCCCCTGAGTCTGCCCATGGGGCTCGTCAGGACCGCACGCCCGCGCCAGTGGATCAAGAACGTGCTGGTCGTGGCGGCTCCCGCCGCCGCGGGCGAGCTGGTGTCCCGTCACACTGCCGTCCAACTGGCCGTCGTCTTCACCCTCTTCACCACCGGCGCATCGGCCGTCTACCTGATCAACGACGCGCGCGACGCCGAGGCCGACCGGGCGCACCCGGTGAAGTGCCGCCGCCCGGTGGCCGCCGGGGACGTACCCGTCCCCGTCGCCTACGCGGCGGGTGCGCTCCTCGCCTCCGCCACGACCGCCGCGGCCGTGGTCCTCTGCAATGCCATGACCGCCGCGCTGCTGACCGCGTACGTCGTGATGCAGCTCGCCTACTGCGTCCGGCTCAAGCACGTCCTCGTCGTCGACCTGGCGGTCGTCACCACGGGCTTCCTGATGCGCGCCATGATCGGCGGCGTGGCGCTGTCCATCCCGCTCTCCCGCTGGTTCCTGATCACCACCGGCTTCGGCGCGCTCTTCATGGTGGCCGCCAAGCGCTACTCGGAGGCCGTGGAGATGGCGGACGCGGGAGGCGCGACCAGGGCGCTGCTCACCACCTACACCGCCGGATATCTGCGCTTCGTCTGGCAGTTGGCGGCCGGGGTCGCGGTGCTCGGCTACTGCCTCTGGGCGCTGGAGAGCGGGGGGACGGCGAACGGCTCGCTGCTGCCCTGGCGACAGCTCTCGATGATCGCGTTCATCCTCGCGGTGCTGCGCTACGCCGTCTTCGCGGACCGGGGTGCGGCCGGTGCCCCGGAGGAGGTCGTCCTGCGCGACCGGCCGCTCGCCGTCATCGGGCTGGTGTGGCTCGCGATGTACGGCATGGCCGTGGCGGATCTGTGAGCCGCGTACCCGCGAGTCGCGTACCTGCGAGCCGGGCACCGGTGCGGCGCGCACCTGTGAGCCGCGCGCCGGTCGGCCGCGCAACCGCGAGCCGCGCGCCGGTGTCGGAGAGAGCCCGGGAGCTGGTGGCGTTCGCACTGGTCGGGGCCTGTGCGTATGCGGCCGACCTGGCGCTGTTCATCGCGCTGCGCGGCGCGCTCGGCACCGACCCGCTCACCGCCAAGGTGCTGTCCTTCGTCGCCGGCTGCACGGTCGCGTATCTCGGCAACGCCTTCGGGACGTACCGGCACCGCCGTGCCTGGCCGGGCCCGGGGACAGGCCCGGGGCTGCGCGAGTTCGCCGTCTTCTTCGGCGTGAACGCCGCGGGCGCCCTGGTCCAGGTGTGCTGCCTGGCCGTCTCCCACTACGGGCTCGGGCTCACCTCGCCCCGAGCCGACACCGTCTCCGGGCTCGGCGTCGGCATGGCACTCGCCACCTGCCTGCGCTTCTGGGGGACAAGAGCCTTGGTCTTCGGACCGGTGGGAAGACGGAACTCATGGACTGGCTGACCCGACTCCCCGTCATCGGCCCGCTCGTGCAGCGGCTGATGAAGACCCACGCATGGCGTTCGTACGAGCGGCTCGACCGGGTGCACTGGACCCGGCTCGCGGCGGCCATCACCTTCATCAGCTTTCTCGCGCTCTTCCCGCTGATCACGGTCGCCGCGGCGATCGGCGCGGCGCTGCTCAGCGAGGAGCAGCTGCGCACGATCGAGGACAAGCTCGCCGACCAGGTGCCGGGGATCTCCGAGCAGCTCAACATCGGGGCTCTCGTCGACAACGCCGGGACGGTCGGGCTGATCGCCGGTGCGCTGCTGCTCCTCACCGGCATCGGCTGGATCGGCTCGATGCGGGAGTGTCTGCGAGCGGTCTGGGAGCTCGACAACGAGGAGGGGGACAACCCGATCGTGCGGAAGGGCAAGGACGCGGTCGTCCTGCTGGGGCTCGGCGCGGTCGTGCTGGCGTCGTTCGCCGCCTCCTCGCTCGGCTCCAGCGCCGTCGGCTGGGGCGCGGACCGGCTGGGCATCGACCGGGACGGGGTGGGCGGCGTCCTGCTGCAGATCGCCGCCATCGCCGTCGCGGTGCTCGCCGACTTCCTGATGCTGCTGTACGTACTGACGCTGCTGCCCGGGGTGCAGCCGCCGCGCCGCAGGCTGATCGTGGCGGCGCTGCTCGGCGCGGTCGGCTTCGAGCTGCTGAAGCTGCTGCTCAGCGGCTACATCTCGGGCGTCGCGGCGAAGTCGATGTACGGGGCGTTCGGTGTGCCGATCGCGCTGCTGCTGTGGATCAACTTCACGGCCAAGCTGCTGCTGTACTGCGCCGCCTGGACGGCGACGCCGTCGGCCGGTGACGCCGAAGCGACGCCGGACGCGCCCCAGCAGCGGGGCACGCCCCAGCAGCAGGACGAGTCCTAGGAGCCGGACAAACCCTGGAAGCAGGACGGCCCCTGTGGCCCCCAGCAGCCCCTAGAGGCGCGGAAGGCGGCGGACCAGATCGGGCAGCGGCCAGCGGCGGTTGACGAGGAACACCGCCCCGGCGACCAGCACCAGGACCCCGCCGATGATCGCGAGTGCGACGCCCACGCCGCTGGAACCTTCGTGGCTCGCGGACGACGCCTTCGCCGGGCCGGGCCGGTTCTTCTTGCCGTCCTCACCGGTACCGGTCCCCGCGCTGGTCCCGGCGCCGGCCGGCTCGGAACCGTTGGACGGGTCCGTGTGCGCGGACTTCGGCGGCACCAGCTCGCCGACCGGCTGCACCTTCCCTGCCGCCGCGAAACCCCAGTCGAGGAGGCGGGCGGTCTCCTTGTAGACGGCCTGGCTCTCGTCCGACGACGGGTTCATGACGGTGACGAGCAGCACCTTGCCGTTCCGCTCCGCGACACCGGTGAAGGTCGCGCCCGCGTGCGTGGTGTTGCCGTTCTTGACGCCCGCGATGCCCTCGTACGGATTGAGGCCGAAGTCGCCGGTGAGCAGCCGGTTGGTGTTCTGGATCTCGAACGTCTCGCGCTTCTTGCCCGGCTTCTGTTCGCCGGGGAACTTGGCGCGGGCGGTCGAGCAGTACTCCCGGAAGTCCTTCTTCTGCATCCCGCTGCGGGCGATCAGGGTCAGGTCGTACGCGCTGGACACCTGGCCCGTCTCGTCGTAGCCGTCCGGCGTGACGACGTGCGTGTCGAGCGCCTGCAGCTCATCGGCGTGGTCCTGCATCTGCCGGACGGTCTCCTGGACGCCGCCGTTCATCTCGGCCAGGACGTGGACGGCGTCGTTCCCCGAACGGAGGAAGACGCCCATCCAGAGATCGTGGACGGTGTAGGTCTGGTCCTCCTTGACCCCGACGAGGCTGCTGCCCTCACCGACACCGGTGAGGTCCGTGTCCTTGACCGTGTACTCCTCGTCCTTGGACAGCTTGGGCAGGAGGGTGTCCGCGAAGAGCATCTTCAGAGTGGACGCGGGAGGCAGCCGCCAGTGCGCGTTGTGGGCGGCGAGCACATCACCGCTCTCCGCGTCCGCGACGATCCAGGAGCGCCCCGTCAGATCCTTGGGGAGGACGGGGGCGCCGGCCGCGAGACTGACCTGGGTGCCTGGCTTGCCGAGCTGCGCGCCGCCGACGGTCGACATGACGGCCGGGGGCTTCGGTCCGGCGTTGTCCTTCTCCACCGTGCGGGTGACCGCCGATGCGGGCGTGGCGGCGAGGGCGGGCAGCAACCCGGCGGCGATGACCGTCAATGCGGTCTTCTTCAAAGCAGACACAGACGAGAAAGTACATGGAGTTGACGCCGATGTTGACACCGGCAGGGTGACCCGCCGCGAGCTCCGCCGGTACAGCCCATCACCGGGACCCCGCCGCACCGGTATGGAGGACAGCGGTGATACTGAGTCCATGAAGCTCAGCCGCCCCGTCTCCTGGTTCCTGCTCGCGTTCGGGGTGTGGAGCTGGGTCATCTGGATCACTTTCGTCAAGAACCTGTGGCAGGACGCCAGCGGGCTCGCCTTCGACGACGCGGGTGACCCGACTGCGTACTTCTGGGTCCATCTGCTGCTCGCCATCACGTCCTTTCTCCTGGGGACGGCGGTCGGAGTCATCGGGTTGCGTGGCGTACGTGCATTGCGCCGCGAACGCGGATCAGAGAACTGAGGGAACGGTGCCGTGCTGGTCGTCCTGCTTGTGATCGCCGTGGTGCTCGCCGTGCTGGCGGGCGTCCACTGGTACGTCTGGCGTCGCCTGGTGCGCGACACGACGGTGCCGGGGAGTGCCGTGCGCCGGGTGGGCACGGTGGCCGTGGTGCTGCTTCCGCTCCTCTCGGTCGGGGCGCTGGTGTCGGGGCGCGCGGGTGCGCCCTTCTGGCTCGAGCAGGTCCTGGCCTGGCCGGGATACCTGTGGCTCGCGGTGCTGCTGTACCTGACGCTGGCGCTGGTCGTGGCGGAGGGCGTGCGGCCGGTTCTGCGCCGGGTCCTGGCGCGGCGGGATGACACCCGGTCAGCACTCGGCCCGGCGGCCGCGGCCGACGCGGTAGCGGGCGGCACGGGCGTGACGGACATGGCCGCCTCGGCGCGCCCGTCGACCGGAGGCGCCGGTGAGCGCGCTCCGGCCGCCGCGGGCGAGTCCGTGGACAGCTCCGGGGGCATAGCCGTCGCCGTCGACGGCGGGCCGGACGCCGACGCGCCCCGGTCCGACGCGGCCGCGGGAGTTGCAGCAGGAGCGGGCTCGGGCGGGGCCGCGGACGTACGGGAGGACGCCCGCCCCGAGCTGTCGCGGCGGCTCTTCGTCGCGCGCGTCGCCGGCGGTGCGGCGGCCGCGGTCGCCGCGGGGACCGTCGGGTACGGGACGTACGGGGTGCTGCGCGGACCCCGCGTGAAGCGGGTCACCGTGCCGCTCGCGAAGCTGCCGCGCGGGGCGCACGGGTACCGGATCGCTGTCGTCAGCGACATCCACCTCGGCCCGATCCTCGGCCGCGCCCACACCCAGCGGATCGTCGACACGATCAACGCCACGCAGCCCGACCTCGTCGCCGTCGTGGGCGACCTCGTCGACGGCAGCGTCGCCGACCTCGGACGCGCCGCCGAGCCGCTCGCCCAGCTGCGGGCGCGGCACGGGTCCTACTTCGTCACCGGCAACCACGAGTACTTCTCGGGTGCCGACGCCTGGGTCGACCACGTACGTGAGCTCGGTCTCACGCCGCTGCGCAACGACCGCGTCGAGATCGCCGGCTTCGACCTCGCGGGCGTCGACGACGTCGCGGGCGAGAGCGAGGGCCAGGGACCCGACTTCGACCGCGCGCTCGGTGACCGCGACCGGACCCGCGCGTCCGTCCTCCTCGCCCACCAGCCGATCGTGATCGACGACGCCGTACGCCACGGCGTGGACCTCCAGCTGTCCGGCCACACGCACGGGGGCCAGCTCTGGCCCGGCAACTTCGTCGCGGAGCTGGCCAATCCGACCGTCGCCGGTCTGGAGCGGTACGGCGACACCCAGCTCTACGTGTCGCGGGGCGCGGGTGCGTGGGGTCCACCGGTGCGGGTCGGCGCTCCGTCCGACATCACCGTCGTCGAACTGGCATCCCGCCAGGCCTGACGGATCACGGGCCCCGGGCCCCGGGACCGTGGGCCCCCCGGTCAGGCTTCCTGATCCGTGTCCTTCCGGTTCGCCGTCCGCTTGGGCTTGCCCGATGCGGCCATCCCGGCCGCCGTCGGCATGAAGTCCCTGAGCAGCTCGTGCGTCTCCTTGACCAGGGGGCGCAGGATCCGGAAGCGGGAGAGCGAGATCGCGCGGGCCGTGACCGGCGCGAGCCGCTCGACCAGGCGGCGGCTGTTGGCGCAGCCCTCGGACCGGTCGTAGACCCAGAACAGCACGAGGCCCATCTGCTGCAGCCACAGCAACTGCGGCAGCGCCTCGGCCAGTTCGGGGTCGACCTTGACGGCGGCCCCGGACAGTACCCGGCGGTGGACCTCGATCGCCGCGTCCCTGGGGCCTTCCGACTCCGGCGAGAACGGGCTGAGCGGACTGTCCGGGTCGGCGGCGTTCTTGAAGAACTGGGCGGCGAACTCGTGGTACGGCTCGGCGATGTCGAGCCAGCCGAGGAGGACCCCGCGGATGCGTGCCGTGAGGTCCTTCTCGCCGCCTTCCAGGATGTCCGCGACCGCCGCCTGGTGCTGCTCGGCGATCCGGTCGTAGAAGCCCTGGACCAGGTGCTCCTTGGACGAGAAGTAGTAGTACGCGTTCCCGACCGAGACCCCTGCCTCCTGGGCGATGGCCCGCATCGTCGTCCTGTCGTAACCGCGCTCCTGGAAGAGCCGGAGCGCGGTTTCGAGGATGAGTGTGCGGGTCTGCTCGCTCTTGGCGGGTTTGGCTGCGGACTTGCTCTGCTTCTCGTCCTTCACGTCGTTCACGGTGACCGAGCCTAGTCCTGTCTTTCGCAGGTCCTTCGTCGAGGTGGTTCTGCGTCGGGGTGGTGTCCGGGGTGGGGCTGGAGCGTTGTAGGTGGCGTGCCCGT
>NZ_JBHWKX010000119.1:0-14132 GCF_042730885.1 Streptomyces sp. NPDC059909 | reverse complement strand
CGCCTCGCCCACGACGAACAGGTCCCGCCCGCACCCCGCGGACGCATCCCGGCGAACGCGACGCTCAAGGAACGGATGGCCCGCAAGCTGCGGACGAAGCCCGGCCGGGCCGCCTACAGCCGCCGCAAAGCCATCGTCGAACCCGTCTTCGGACAGATCATGACCTGCCACAACGGCCGCCAACTCCTCCTTCGCGGACAGGACGGAGCCCGCAGCGAATGGCGACTGCTCGCCGCCTGCCACAACCTCCGCAAGATCTTCCGACACGTCGGAACCGCGGGCCTCGCCGCGGCGATCGGCTGACCATCCGGGCCGCCCCGGCCTCAGCGGGCAGAAATCCCGGCCCGACCGACCCGCCCGTCGGCCCCACAGACGCTGACCGGGCGACCGTGAACGATCCCGCCGATCAGGACCTCCCGGCCAGCTGACGGTTACTGAGACGCGCTCCTAGCGAGGGGACCACCGGATTTACTGACTTCGGCTTGTCAGGGTGAGGGTGGTTCGTTGAGGGGCAGGCCGGTGCCTGCTATGAAGCCGTCGAGGGTGTGGGGTCTGTACTGCAGGCGCTTGAGCCGATTGCGTACGAGGACTTCGAGTTGGTCGAGGGCCATAACGGCGAGGTTGGCCAGGCTGCGCTTGATGTGGCCCATACCCATTCGACGGGATTCAGCTCGGGCGAGTAGGCGGGCAGCAGGAACACCGTCAGCCACGCCCGCTCGGCGACGAGGTCGCGCATCCTGCGGGAGACGTGGGTGTTCAGCCGGTCCCACACGAGCACGATCGGTGCCCTGACCAGCTGGTGGACGCCGTCGATGAGCGCGATGAAGTCCCGCTCGCACATGCTGCGGCGTGTGCCTTTCCCAGCAGGGTGGGTGCGCAGGCGGTGGCACAGCCGGGTCCTCGAGCCGGGCCGCATCGCGATCAGTCCGGCCACAGACAGCCGTCCCGAGCGGCGGCCACTGATGGTCACGACGGGGGTGCGTCCGCCCCGGCCCCAGGTGCGTCCCCTGGGCGGTCTGCGGGTGAAGCCGGTCGCTCAGATTCGTCGCGCCGAGCACGATGGCCACCGCCAACTGGACCACCACCGTCGCCCGGTCGCGCAAGCCTCGCCCGAGACCCACCGGCAGTGCGGCTGCGAGGGAACCGGTGAGCCCCACCTTGTCCGCGCACCGACGCAGCAGTACCGTCCCGGCGTGGCCGACCAGCCCCCTGCCGTCGGCCCGCACACGCAGCCGACGATCCCACCCTGTACGCTCGCTCACCAGAAAGGTGCCCTGACTCTTGTGCTGGATACGACGTAAACACTCGCATCCTCGCAGGTCAAGGCATCTTTTCTCCTTTCAGGGCGTCAGATCGATCCAATCCGCTGAATCAGCCGGGTCAGGCCCTCGCGGCCGCACACCGGTACCGGTCGGCGGTGTCGAGCAGGGAGGTATCCGAGCAACTGCCATGCTTCGGCCTTGCGCAGCGTGGGTGTACCGGGCGCTTTTGAAGTCCAGCGGAACCCCATCGGCGACGAGGTCGGCGTCGGCCGTGATCGGCGCCTCACCCCGGGACGGAGGGCAGCACCCTGAACTCAGCCGGCCCCAGCGTGAGCCACCCGTCCGTCAGCGGCGTACACCGCACACCGCCCTTGTCACGCAAAGCGCGGTGCGCCCCCGGACCGATGAAGGTGTCCATCCAGGCACAGGGCCTGGCGGGGCGCCGCACGGACAGTAGAACCGGGCCCTCACCGGTGTCGAGTGACACGGTCGTACCCACGAGAGCGTCGATGTCGATCCCCCGGAGCAGGACGTTGCGACGCGTCAGCCGGAGATCGACTGCCGGGTTGATGTCCACGGGGAGGTTCTCCGCGGCCATGAGCGTGACAGAGGCATCGCGATGGGCCGGTCGGCCGAAGTAGCGGTCACCCACGATACCGAGGTTCGCCCGGACCTCGGCACGCGAGACGAGTTCGCCGTCATGTGCCGGGGATGGCCCGTCGGAGGGCCGCCCCGTACACCGGTGCACGGGCGAGACCAAAAGCTGAACGACTTCCACCACTGCCATAATGCCCACCAGCCTACGCCAGTCCTCTGCCGGATCGGCGATCGCGCGAGCGACACTCGTCCTCAACGGAATCTGGAAGTGATCACCGTAGGAAATACCTCATTGATTTCTCAATAGACGGGTTCCTATTTATTGATCCGAAACTCCAAGGTTTTATTCGATCGTATAGCGGAGGTGTGGGCTGTAGAAGCAGCCGAAGCCGATGTGCGGCCAGCGCTGGCACGGGCGGAAGACCTGCGGGTTTCTGCGGTGAGTTGGGCCTGGTCGCGGGCCCGCCACGCATGGGCGGACTGCGCTTGAAATCGGCATTGACCAGCTCGTCGGGGTTGAGGTCTGGCGAGTATGACGGCAGGAAGTGCAGTTCGAGCCGGTCGGCGTGCTTGGCCGGCCAGTCGCGGACCGCACGGGAAGGGTCGGCGGAGTGCCCGTCCATCACAAGGTGGACCTTGCCGTCGAAGTGGCAGTGAGCCGCTCCGGGAAGCGGCACACGACACCCGCGTCGAAAGTCCGCGTGAATACCATGAAGTGGATGCGCACCTTGGTGCTGATCGCGAACATCGCGTTGACCGAGAAGCGGTTGCCGGTGCGGCGCACGATCGGGGTACAACCTTTTGGAAATGAGTTTGCTGCTTTCGCGCGCCAATGTTGAGTTTGGTTCGCGTTACGGTAACCCAGTCGGGCGAGCTGATCGCACTTGTAGGCCGCCGCTACTGCTCCCCGCTCACCCTGCGTACCCGCTTCGTACGGCGCTGTACGGTCTGGCGCCGACCGATCCGATGCGAGATCGTCACCCCCTTGACAGGTGATTCTGAAGTTGGCGCCATGGCGTCATCCACCGGGCAGGTATCGCATTTCCCTCCCCAGGGGAAATGGCAACGTCGAACACCTGCATCGCTCGCTCTTTTCTGGGGAAAAACGCGGTGCACTGCCCGCCGAGGCTTCCCGGACCACGGCCGAGGCGACGGTACCGCCGTGTACTTGCTTCCTGGAATGGCTCCCGGCGGGCAGTACGACGGGCAGTACGAGTAGAGCATCGTGAAGCTTCCCGAGCTGATCCCGAACAGGAGGACCGGACCATCGCGAAGATGATCCGGGAAGAACTCGGGGGACGTGCAAGCGACCCGTCCTCCCTGGTCCGGCCGTCCCGCCGGTGAGGCAAACACGGGGGGCCGAGGTCCGGGCGTTTCTAGGCCTGGCGCTGCGCGCGTTGCGTACGGAGCATGTGGGCCGCGTCCAGCAGTTGAGCGGCGCTGCGGCGTTCGGCGTAGGTGGGTGCGCCTTGGGCGGAGGCTGTGGTGAAGCGGGCCAGGAGTTCGCGGCCGGGGAGAGGGGAGGTGCTCTGGACGGCCCGCAGCAGGTACGCGTCCTTCTCAGCGGTGGGCAGGGAGCCGATCCATGACGCGAGTTCGGCGTCCCGGTCGGAGACCTGCGTGAGGGGAAGGCTGGTTTCGGCGGCCGTGGCGAGCAGGTCGGCATCGAGTTTGAGGAAGTCGGCCAGAGCTCGCTGAGGGCCGGTCAACTGGGCCAGACCGGGTGGGACGGGTGGTTCGTGCTCGGCCTGGAACTCCTCCTCGTCGTCCTCGCGCAGCTCCCAGGCGGCGAGGCCGACCAGCCAGGCGAGGTAGAGGGGACGCAGGTCACCGAAGGCGAGTTCGTTGCGGATGCCGAGGATCGCTGAGAGGGGCGTGTCGTCGCTCTCGTCCCAGTCGCCACCCTCGTCGGGTTCTTGGAACAGGTGCAGCAGGGTGTGGCCGTTGCGGGTCCAGGCTGCGAGGGAGTCGTCGCTGAGGTATGGCTGGACCGCCTTGATCGGCAGCTGAGCGGAGGGCAGACGCAGCATGATGCGCCGGCTGCCCCAGTTGGCGAGGTAGAGGTGGGCGTCGTAGAAGCGCTCCATCAGCCCGCGTTCGTCGCCGCGGAAGTTGCCGAAGCTGTACTCGTTCACAAAGCTCGTCGGGGTGATTCGCGCCCGGCTGGACACGGCGCGCACCACATTGAGCTCCTCGCTCGTCAGCGGGCGGTCGACGGCGAGGAACTCGTAGTACTGGTACTCACTCACGGCCGTTGAGCGTACCCGGTCGCCTTCCATCCATCACCGCGGCTGCCAGTTCAGACACGGACGCGGGAACGGCCGGTTCCGAGCGTCGTGCTCAGGCCGAGTCGGGTCGGGCGGGGCAGGTGCCCGTCGCGAGCGCATCAACTGCCGGTATGGGGAGCTCGTCTGCGATCGTGGCCGCGCCGGCCGTACCCGCGCCGGCGGTACGTGCGCTCCAGGCGGTCCGGTCGGTCGCCAGGCAGCACACCCCTCTCGTCGATCGAGCGCGAACTACGACGTCGCCGAGGCGCTGGGCCGATAGTGTGAGGGCACGGACAGCGTACGGCGAAAGGCAAGGCCAGTTTCTGATGCGGATGTTCTTCGAGCCCGAGGACCCCGAGGCTGAGGACGAGTTCGAGGCGGCGTGCAGTCTGCTTGTCGACCGGTTCCAAGGTTGGGCGCGAGAGGAGGGCCTCGACGTAGATCCGTTCGTCGTCGAAGCCGCGCTCGACTACCGCCACCGCGGCACACCCGACGGCAGACTGGGGCTGTGGGACCCGCGGCATGTCGATGAGTTTCTGCTGGAGTGGCTGCCGCGGACGATGACGCTACTGCCCGGTGAGGAACTCGCCGATGCACCGGCCACGCTGCGCGCCCTGCTGCGCTACCTGAACGCGGTCCACCTCGTGGATCCTCGGGGTGCCTCTCTGGCCGAGGGCCTGTCGGCCGTCGACGCCGCAGCGCCCCGCTATGCGGGCGCGATGGCCGACCGCAGTCGCTGGGGCATCGCGAAGTTCTGGGTCACGACCGCCGCAGAGCAGGGCGTCGACGTTCACGACGAGCAGGCGATGCACGACTTCGTGGAGCGGGCGCAGCGTGGCGAGGTGCCCTACGACCGCGACGTCCTGGACACCATTGTCCAGCGGCACATGACGCGCGGCCCCGGAGCCGCGCACAGGGCCGAGCCGCAGCTGCCCGTCACCCTGCCCGGCGACGATGTGCTGCGCGAGCAGGCCGAGCGGTCGCCCGCGCTGGGGTGGCTGCGCGGCCTGACCGAGTGGGCGGGGCGGGACGGCCGGGCGCTGACCGGTACCGGCAGGCTGCGCCTGGCCGATGCGCGCGAGCTCGTCGAGCAGCTGGGCACCGGCGATGCCACGGCCGGGGTCCGGTCGTCCGCGGACCTGCCCCGCCTCGGCCTCGTTCTGGAGTGGGCGAAGGCGGCCAGGCTGGTACGGGTCGCCAAGGGGCGGCTGTACGCCGTGGCCAAGGCCGAGCCTTTGCTGCGGGATCCCCTCGCACTGTGGCGGCGCGCTTTCGACGCGTTCTTCGAGCTGCGCGGGCCGCTGATCGGCCCGCGCAGCGGCTGGCACGTGGAGTCCATGCTCTTCGACGCCTACGACGATGTTCTGCCCGATGTCCTGGCCACCCTCTACAGCCTGCCGTACCCCATGCCCTGGCCCCGGTTGCGGGACTCCGTCCACCTCGCCTACCGAGACGGGTTCCAGCTGGGCGGCTTCGGCGGCCACTCACTATGGTTCGAAGACGCCGACCGCGATCTGCGGACGGTGCTGGCGGCACTGGAGGACCTGGGCGCCATCGCACGCGACCAGGGCATGGCCGACCCCGTCTTCCTCGACGTGCCTCTGGACGAGGGGAGCTCCGAGCCGCCCGCCGGGATGCCACCCGAGCTCGCCCAGCTCCTCGGCGCTGCTGCCACGGACGAAGGGGCCGCCATTCGGGCCCGCGAGCTGAAGGCCGAACTGACCACAGGGCCAGTCGAGTTGATCCGCCTCACCGCGCTCGGAACGGAATCCGTACGCCGGCGGCTGCTGGCCGAAGGCCGGGACGCCCCGCTGGTCGGCGAACTCGCACAGGCTCCCGCGGCCGGTCTGCTCGGTGTCCTCGCCGAGCACTACGACCCGGACTCCGCCCGCGCGGAGCTCGCTACCTGGATCGCGGCCCACAGCGATCCACGAGCAGCGGGCGATGCGCTCGCAGCGCGCGATCCGCTCGAAGCGCGTGATCCGCACACAGCCGTGGCGAGGCTCACCGATGCGGTACGGGCCATGCCGTTCCGCACCCGCGCCGAAGCCATGCTGGACGTCCTCGTCGAAGCGCTCGACGACGGCGAGACCCTCCTGCGAAGCCTGCGTACGGATCCGTCGCTGGCGCCCACCGCACTGAGCGTTCTGGTACGCCGCGACATCCTCGACCCCGGGGACCTGACCGAGGCCGAGACCCTGCTCATGGTCGCCGAGAGCCTGCTGCAACTCCTGGAAGCGGCCGGTCCCGACAGCGTGATCGAGACGCTGCGCGACCAGGGCCCACAGGCCGAGGAGGCTCTCGCGGCTGCTCTGGCCTCAGGCCACCCGGACCGGGAGGGCATCGCGGAACTGCAAGCCGTCGCCGAGCAGGCGCTGCGCAGGCCGAAGGCGCGTGTCGGCCGCGTGCAGCGGGGGTCACACGGCAAGGACCGGAGTGCTCCCAAGAGAGGGAAGCGCCGGCGGTGACCGGGGGAGTGGGGCAATCTATAGCTGCTGGTCGTCGGCGATGCGTCCTTCGGGCCACCCAAGACGATGGTTCTTCGATCGCTCGCGGGGGCGGAGGGCTGCTCCTAGGGTCCGTCTTCGATCTTGCCCAGAGCAGGAACGACGCGAGTGTGACCGCTGCTTCGTAGGAAGTGGCGGGTCTTCTCCTACCGGGTCACGATGCCGCGGAAGACCTTGAGCCGGTTGAAACAGCGTTCAACGACCCAGCGGGTCTTTCCCAGTCCTGGGCCGTGGGCAGCGCCGCGACGGGCGATCCTCGGGGTGATGCTGTGTCAACTTCCGGTGTGTTGCCTTGCCGCGCTTTGCAGTCTCGATGAGGTGTTGGGCTGGTCTGCAGGAACGGGCCACGGTGGGGCCTCTCCTCGGTCGGTCTCGGTCCCTCTCGCGTCAATGATCATCCGGGTCAGGTCGCCGGTAGGGCAGGCAGGGGACGGGTGGCGATCTCCTGTGCTTCGGCGCGTGTCAGGCCGAACATGCACAGCAGGCGGGCGGCCAGTTGATCGGTGACGCGCTCGGCGTCGAGGTCGGGGCGGGTCTCCAGGAGGTACAGCACCCCGAGCAGGGCGCCGCCGGCCATGGCGACGGCGGTGTGGGGATCGTCGATGTCCAGCCGTCCGCTGCCGGCGGCGGCCTGCAGGTCCCGCATCGCCTGGGAGGCCAGGCCGGTCTCAGAGGTCAGGTAGGGCATGCCGGTGCGCACGAGGATCCTGGCAATCTGCGGATGGGTGCGCTGCAGGCGGCCGGTCAGGCGGACGCTGGCGGAGAAGACCTCTGCCGGGTCCTTCAGGTCTCCTACGACCGAGTCCAGAAGTGCCCCGTGTTCATCCAGGGTGAGTGCGACGGCGGCGTCGAACAACTCATCCTTGCTGGTGAAGTGGTTGTAGAAGGAGCCGAAGCCGACGTCCGCCGCCTCGGTGATCTCCTGGATGCTCACGTCGGCCCGCCCCTGCTCGGCGAGGAGCCTCTGCGCGGCCGCGACCAGTGCGGCCCGGGTGCGCGCCTTGCGCATGTCCAGGCGGTTGGGCGTCTGGCTGTTGGCCCTGCTCCGTCCGTCGGTACTCATCCCCACACCTTACCCAGCAGATCAGTGTTGATTATTACATCAGCGCTGATTCCCATTGACGATTGCTCGATCTTAACTGATGCTTTCATCACTCTGACCGGATATTGCTCGCGGGAGCGGTCCCGGTCGACGCTGCCCAGTACTCAGGAGATCCGATGAGTATCCAGATCGTCCGCACCGCAGACGGCTGGTGGGCGGAGAGCAGCACAGGACGGCTGCACCGCGTCGACACCGATGCGGACACCACCGCCGGACTGCTTGCCGCCCGCTCCGCCGTGCAGGAGGCGGCTGCCCGCGCCGCGGCAGACCCCGATGCTGGGCTGTCCGCAGGAGAAACAGAGCTGCTGTCGCCCGTCACCACCCCCTGCCGGGTGGTGGCGCAGATGGTCAACTACCGTTCCCACGCGGTTGACTCCGGATTCGACCCGGACACCGTCCCGCCCGCCTTCTTCCGAAAGGCCTCAGGGTCCGTCAGCGGCCCCTACCAGGACATCGTGCGTCCGCCGCACGTGCGCTTCCTGGACTACGAGGTCGAGCTCGGGCTGGTGATGGGTGCCGACCTGCCGGTCGGCACCGAGGTCACCGATTCCACCCTTGCGAAATACGTCGCTGCGCTGGTCGTCGCCGACGACGTCAGCGCCCGCGACCTGCAGCTGCCCAAGACGCAGTTCTACGAGTCCAAGTCGTACCCGACCTTCACCCCCCTCGGCCCTCGGCTGCTCCTGGTCGACGCCGACGACCTGGCCCGCCTGCTGGAGCTCCGGCTCACGCTGAAGGTCAACGGGGCCACCCGGCAGGACCGCACCACCACCGACATGATCGTCCGACCCGCGCGGGCGCTCACCCTGCTGGCCCGCTTCCAGACCCTGAACCCCGGTGACGTCCTGCTCACCGGAACACCGGGCGGCACTGCACTGAAGTCACCGGGGAAGCTCCTGGCCACGCTTGCCGCCCTGCTGCCACCGCACAAGCGCTGGCAGAAGTTCTTTGCCCGCCAGGAGGCGAATCCCGACTACCTCAAGGACGGCGACGTCGTCACGGTCCGCATCGCGACCGACGACGGCGTACTCGACCTCGGCGAGCAGCGCACGGTGGTGCGCGCCCGCTGACCGCTCCCGGGACCCCCGCCCGGGACCGGCCGGCCCGGCTTCCCCGTACCGGGCCGGCCACTTGCCCCCATCCCTCACCCTGCAAAGGCGCACCGGTGACACTTACACCCACCGACCTGCTGTGGCCCGATTGTGACAGCCCCGCGGACCTGACCGCCATCGAGGCCGTCCCGCTGCATGAGCGTGGCCTGCCCGCCACCACCTACGACGCACTGCTCCGCGCCGCGCGCCTGTGGCCCGACCGCCCGGCCCTGACGGCCGCGCGTTTCCTGCGCCCCGCCACCGTGACCTTCGCGCAGCTGCGCGACCAGGTGCATCGCACCGCCAACCTGCTGCGCTCGCTCGGCGTCACCCGCCGCGCCGCCGTGGGCCTGCTCGCGCCGAACACCGCGGAGTTGCCCGCCGCCCTGCTGGCCGCCCAGGCCGCGGGCATCGCCGCCCCGGTGAACCCGGGCCTGGCGTCCGAGCACGTCGAGCAGCTGTTGCGGCGCGGCGGCGCGCGTGTGCTCATAGCCGCCGGTCCGCAGCTGGATGCGCAGGCGTGGGCCACGGCCCGGCAGGTCGCCGCCTCCCTGCGCCTGGACTCGTTGCTGGCCCTGGCGCCCACCATGGCCGACGGCCTCGCTCCCGCTCTGGAACCAGTCGATGGCGTGCGCGTGGGCTACCTCGCGGAGCTGGCCGCCTCCCATCGGGCCGATGGGCTGGTGGACATCGAGCCCCCGGCCGCCGACGACCTGGCCGCCTACTTCCACACCGGCGGCACCACCGGGACCCCCAAGCTCGCCGCGCACACACACCAACGAAGTCGTCGACGCGTGGATGGTGGCCGCGAGCATCCCCCTCGACGAGGACTCGGTCATGTTCGCCGCGCTGCCGTTGTTCCACGTCAACGCCCTGATCGTCACCCTGCTCGGCCCGCTGCTGCGCGGCCAGCAGGTGGTGTGGGCCGGACCGCTGGGCTACCGCGACCCCGACCTGTTCCCGGTGTTCTGGAAGCTGGTGGAGCACTACCGCATCGCCGCGATGTCGGCGGTGCCCACCGTGTACTCCGTCCTCGCCGGCATCCCCGTCGACGCGGACATCTCCGGCATGCGGTTCGCCGCCGTCGGCGCCTCCCCGCTGCCTCCCGCCGTACGGCAGGCCTTCGAGAAGCACACCGGCATCCCGCTGTGCGAGGGCTACGGGCTGACCGAGGCGACCTGCGCCTCCGCCCTCGGCGTGCCCGGTCACACCCGGCCCGGCAGCGTCGGCCGGCGCCTGCCCTACCAGCAGGTCATGACCGTGCACATCGACCCGGACACCGGCGAGTGGCACGACCTGCCGCCGGGCGCCACCGGGGTGCTCGCCGTCAGCGGGCCCGCGGTCTTCGCCGGCTACGTCGCCGAGCACACCGCCCACGGGCCACGGCTGGAGACCGCCGGGAAGATCCGCGAGGGCTGGCTGGACACGGGCGATCTGGCCCGCATCGACGCCGACGGCTTCGTCCATCTCGCCGGCCGCGCCAAGGACCTGATCATCCGCGGGGGACACAACATCGAGCCCGCCGGTATCGAGGACGTCCTCCTCGCCCACCCCGAGGTCACCGCCGCCGCGGCGGTCGGCCGCCCCGACCCGCACGCCGGCGAGGTGCCCGTCGCCTACGTCACCCTCACCCCCGGTGCCCGCGTGGATCCCGCCGAGCTGCTCACCTGGGCCACCGAACGGGTCGGCGAGCGCGCCGCCGCCCCGCGGGAGGTGCTCGTGATCGACGCCATCCCGCTCACCGCCGTCGGCAAGCCCTACAAGCTCGGCCTGCGGCTGGACGCCACCCGCCGCGCGGTCCTGGCCGAACTGGCCGCCCAGGGCGCGGACTGCGACCCGGACCAGATCGTGTGCCGCACGCACGACGGAAGCGTCCACGTCGTGGTGCCCGCACCTGCCGACCAGGCGGTACGGCACAGGGTCACCGCAGCCCTCGACCGGTACGTCCTCGACTGGCAGTACGCCGCCCAGCCCGTCACCTGACCCGGGCCGCAGCGATCCGCTTCCGGACGGCAGCGAGCCGTCCCTTCCGCACAGAGAGAACCTCCATGAGCATCACCACCATCGTCCTGGCCGTCATCCTTGCCACGGTCTTCCTCCTGCTGGGGTCGGCCAAGCTCGCGGCGGTCCCCGCGATGCGCCAGGCCGCGGCCCACGTCGGCATGACCACCACCCACTACCGCCTGCTGGGCGCTCTCGAGGTGGCGGCCGCGGCCGGGCTGCTGGCCGGCCTGCGGGTCACCGCGCTCGGTGCCGCCGCCTCAGTGGGCCTGATCCTGCTCATGGCCGGAGCCGTCGTCGTCCACCTGCGCAGCGGCGACCCGGCAGCCCGCTGCCTGCCCGCGGCCGTCGTGGGCGCCCTGGCCGCAGCCCATCTCCTCCTGCTGGCCGGCGGCTAGCAGGCACCCACCCCGTGGCCGGTGCCCAGCCGCCGACTGGGCACCGGGAGGACCACCATGAGCCGCATCGACGTCCACCAGCATCCGCCACCCCCGGCCCGCACCCGCCGGCTGAAGTCGAAGGGCATCCACGCTCCCGGCGGCCGCGGACTGCCGCAGTGGAGCCCCCAGCACGCCATCGCCCTGATGGACACCTACGCCACCGAAACCGCAGTGCTGTCCCTGCCCACCCCCGGCACCTGGCTGGGTGACGGTGCGAGGCGGCTGCCATCGCCCGGCAGGTCAACGAGTTTGGCGCGGACCTCGTCAAGGACCGCCCCGACCGGTTCGGGTACTTCGCCACCGTGCCGCTGCCCGACCTGGATGCCGCCGTGGCCGCCGCCACCCACGCCCTGGACGAACTGGCCGCCGACGGCGTCGTGCTGCTCGCCAACACCGACGGTGTCTACCTGGGGACACCCCGGCCATGACCCGCTCCTGGCCGAACTGGACCGGCGCCGTGCCGTCGTGTTCGTCCATCCCTCGCAGCTGCCCGCCCCGCCCCTCCCCGGGCCGCCGCCGTTCGCCGTGGATTTCCTTCTCGACACCACCCGCGCCGCGGCCAACCTGGTCCTGCACGGCGTCCCACGCCGCTACCCCAACCTGAAGATCATTCTGTCCCACGCGGGAGGTTTCCTCCCCTACGCCGCCCACTGGCTCACCGCCGCATTGGTCGCCGAGACCGGCCGCGTCTCCGAAGAGATCCTCGAGGACCTGCGCAGCTTCTGGTTCGACACCGCCACGGCGGCATCAAGGCTGCGAGCTGGTGCCATTCGTGGCGTACCGGCGAATGATCGGCATGTAGTTGAACAGCGGCGATGGACGTTACGTGAGTATAGGTATGGAATCTCCTGCTCTCGTCCCTGCACCGCTGGAGCGATTACGCTCCGCGGTGTCACGATCACTTGAATCCGGCGCGTCGGTCGGCCCGTCGCGGTTGGGCTGGTTAGACGCGTTGCGCGGCATCGCGGCACTGGTCGTGGTGTTCGACCACTCGTCGTACTCGTTCATGCCGGAGTTCCGGCGGGAGCTGATGCCGGAGTTCAACACCAGCCGGTACGGCATCATGGTGTTCTTCCTGGTGAGCGGTTACATCATTCCCGCGTCGCTTGAGCGCCGGGGTTGTGTGCGGACTTTCTGGATCGGGCGGGTATTTCGTATGTACCCGCTGTGGGCGGCTGTTGTCATCCCGGCCCTTGTCCTCAGCCTGCTGGGCATCGCGGAGATCCGCGCTGACTTCGGGCAGCAGAGCGTTGTCACAGTGGCCGCCGCCCATGTCACCTTCCTGCAAGAGCTGCTGGGGACGCCCAACTTCCTCATGGTCCTGTGGACGCTCTCGTACGAGATGGCCTTCTATCTGCTGGTCGTTGCTCTATTCACGGTCCGCCTTCACCAGCGATCCGCAGCGGTCGCCGTCACCCTGGTCGTGCTCGCCGCCGTAAGCGTGACGGCAGGAGTCGTGTTGCCGGTCTCCGCTCTCTCGGGCACGGTTGGCACTGGCTCGCTGGTCGCGCTCGCATCAGTCGTCATGGTGGCTGCCATCTGCTGTGCGAGCGCCGGGTCACCGGTGCTTCGCGTGTTCGGGGGCGTGTTGGGCGGCGTGCTGGCGCTCGTCCTGGTCCCGTTCAACGGCACGGTCCCCATGTGGGAGGGTCTGACCGTGCTCGCCGTGATGTTCTTCGGCACCGCCGTCTACCGGGCCGAGCACGGTCAGAGCACCTGGCAGTGGGCGGCCTGCACAGCCGTCGTAGTGATCGCTTGCACCGTGGGAAGCGCGTTCGAGTACGGCGACGGGTCCCATTTCACGCGGCGCGGCTGGATCGTGGCTTTTCTGCTGGCCGTGCTCACCTTCGGTGTCGGGCTGGCGTTGCGCCGCCGGCGGGTACCGCGCTGGCTGGCCGGACTGGGAACGATCAGCTATTCGGTCTACCTGGTGCATCCGGTGCTGCTGGCGGTGACCGACGGCACGATCGGCCGGAGGCAGCGGGACAATCTCGCACTCGAAGCGGCTTTCTATGCAGTTTTGTTGCCGCTGTGCGTATTCACCCACCGATACATAGAAGCTCCGAGCCAGACCTGGGGCCGGAAGCTGGCACGCCGCGTTCAGCGATGGTGACGAGCATTGTGGTTTGAGGTCGAACCTCTTCCAGATCCGCCCGATGGTGGACTTCGAGCAAAACGGGCAAGAGACCGAAAGTGATCCCGCGCTGGAAGAACGACGACGCATCCGGCGTCGGCGGAAACTCCGGCTGAAGGCCGCCCTCCTCGGACGTTCCAGAGGCGGGCAGACCAGCAAGGTCCACCTCGCCGCCGACCGCAAGTGCCGCCCGCTGGCGTTCATCCTGACCACAGGCCAGGCAGCGGACAGCCCGCAGTTCATCCCCGTCCTGAAGAAGGTACGGGTACGCGGGCCCGTCGGCCGACCCCGCATCCGGCCGGACGCGGTCGCCGGGGACAAGGCGTACTCGTCCCGCGGAAACCGCGCCCACCTGCGCAAACGCCGTATCAAGGCGGTCATCCCGGAGAAGAAGGACCAGGCCGCCAACCGGAAGAAGAAGGGCTCCAGAGGTGGCCGACCCGTCAGCCACGACGCCGATCTCTACAAGGAGCGGAACACCGTCGAACGCCTGATCAACAAGCTCAAAGCATGGCGAGGCATCGCCACCCGATACGACAAGACTCCCGACAGCTACCTCGCCGGTCTCCACCTGCGCGCCTCGATGATCTGGATCAAGGACCTCACCAGGACCACCCGATGATCACGACTCGATATGCCCCTAGTGTCATGAGTCTTTATTCCGCTATAGAAGTAGGCTGGGCTCATGGCGCGTATGGGTCGGCCGACGGTCGAGGTGGTTCTGGCGGATG
>NZ_JBHWKX010000118.1:0-14299 GCF_042730885.1 Streptomyces sp. NPDC059909 | reverse complement strand
ACAGTGCAGACCCGTGCTCACGCGCGGGTCACAGCAATCCAGAGAAGCGATTCCTCCCGGCTCTAAAGAGCCGGGGTTCCTCGCTAGATCATGCTAAAGTACTTCCTGGCCGTCGCCGAGACACGCAGCTTCACTCAGGCTGCGGCCGGTTGCTATGTCGCGCAATCCGCGCTGAGCCAGCAGATCGCCCGTCTGGAGAAGGACGTCGGTGCCCAACTGTTCAGTCGCACCAGCCGGTCGATGCGACTGACCGCCGCCGGTGAACTGCTGGAGCCACTGGCCCGGCGCATCCTGGCCGATGTGGACAACGCCCAGGCCGCCCTCGACGCCCTGGCGGGGTTGCGGCGCGGGCGGCTGCGCCTGGGGCTCGTCCAGATGCTCGCCTCCGCGGTCGACATGGCCGAGGTGCTCGCCGACTACCACGCCCGGCACCCGGGCATCGAGTTCCACGTGGTCAACACTCCCAGTCCCGAGATGGTCGCTGCCGTCCTGGCCGGCGACCTCGACGTCGCCGTGGTGGGCCTCGGTCCCAGGCAGGTGCCCGAGGGCCTCGATCACCGGCTCCTGGACAGTGATCCGCTCGTCCTGGTGGTGCCGCGCGACCATGTCCTGGCCGGCCGTGATGTGGTCGGCCTTGCTGAACTGCCGGACAGCCACCAGCTCATCCAGTTCACTCAGGGCACCGGTCTGCGCCGCCAGGTCGAGGCGGCCTTCGCCCGCGCCGGCGTGGAAGCGGGCCGGTACTTCGAGGTCGGCCAGGTTGTCGACATGATTGGGCTTGCCGTCCGCGGTGTCGGCGTCACTGTCGTGCCGAGCACATCGGTCTTTCGAGCCAGCTCCCCCCTGACCGCGACCCCCGAAGGGCACCTGCCCCACGGCGCCCGCGTGGTCCGCCTCGCGGACGAGGCAGCGGTGCACCACGTCTCCGTGGTCTACGACAGCAAGCGGCTGGCCCCGGCCGCTGCCGCGTTCCTGAACGGAAAATCCAGGATCTCGGAGGCGTGCCGGAGCATCCGGGCGGTGGCATCCGGATGACGGGTCGGCGGGGAGGGACGGTTAGGAGGCCGGGGCGAGGGTGACCTGGTGGCCCATTGCGGTCAGCTGACGGACCAGGTCGCGGGTGCGCCGAGCGGGGTCGATCAAGCGCTGGTGGTGATCGGAGCCGAGCTCGTGGTATTCGGCGTCAGGGTTGTTGATGAGGTGCCAGATGATGCCCAGGATCGATCGGGCGACGGCAACCAGGGCCTTCTTATGGCCGCGGCGTTTGACGATTCTTCGGTAGCGCGCGCCGAGGAAGGTATCAGCTGCGGGAGGCGGCCATGGCCGCCTCGCCAAGGGCGCCCTTGAGCCAGGGGTTGCCCTTGCCGGTGCGGCCGAAGGACTGCTGGGCTCCGGACTGCACCGTGCGTGGACACAGCTTCGCCCACGACGCGAGATGATCCGGGGTGGGAAACACCCGCATGTCCGGGCCGAGTTCGGCTAGCAGGATCTGTGCGGTGGCTGGACCGACACCCGGGATGGCGTCTAACCGCTCCACCAGTCCCGGCCCCGGGCGGGTGGCGCCACCACCGCCATCGTCAACATCGGAGCGGTCGGGTCCTGGCAGATCCTCGATCGCACCGGCAATCCGAGCGGACAACCTGTCGATCTGGGCGCTCAGGTGGTCGATGGTGTCCAGCAGCGTGCGGCACAAGAACGCGTGGTGCTCCTCGAACTGCCCCGCGAGCGCCTGCCTTAGGGCGTCCTTCTTCGCGGCCATCTTGCCCCTGGCCATCTGCGCCAGGACACCCGGATCGCGCTCGCCGACAATCATTGCCTCCATCATGGCCCGCCCGGACACCCCGAAGATGTCGGTGGCCACGGTGGACAGCTTGACCTGAGCGTCTTCCAGCAGCTTCTCGACGCGCTGCTTGTGCCGGGTCCGCTCCTCGGTCAGGACCGTGCGGGTGCAGGTGAGATCCCGAAGCTGCCGGACCGGCTTGGGCGGGACGAACGAAGGCCGCAGCATCCCGCGCTCAGCCAGCTTGGCGAGCCAGATCGCGTCCAGCTTGTCGGTCTTGGGCCGGCCGGGGACGTTCTTCACGACGGGCGTTGACCAGCCAGCACTCCAGCCCTCGGGCCTCCAGCAGAAAGAAGAACACCTTCCAGTACGCCCCGGTGGCCTCCATCACCACCCGGGTCACGCCCTGGCACAGCAACCGGTCACCCAGCTCAAGGACTGCGTTCGTGGTTGCCGCCACGTTCCAGACCTCCTGGAACGTGGCGGCCTTCCCGGGTCGGGTGCGGCAGTCGCATGCACACCATGCCCGACGCCTTCGCCACGTCGATCGCAGCGACCCTCTCCACCAGCCCCTCCGCCGTCTCGATCTCCGCAGCCTCCATACCCACCCCTTTCACGCCGGGACCGACAGGGCAGCGGCCGCCCGGGAGCGGGAGGGGAGAGCGGGAGTCTGAACGGCGTGCTCGCGGCAACAGTGCATGGCCCCTCAGGCCGACTCCGGCATCAGACTTTCACGCGGGCTCCCGGCCCAAGGCTCGGTCGACGTCGACGGACGGCCGCCGCTCTCAATTTTCACGCCCGCAAGACGTCATCGCAGGGACATGGGGACTTTCATGTAATCGAGTCTCTATTCGATCCGGGGCGGTTCAGGTCCTCCAGTGATCATGCTGCGGGGCGTTTGCCGTCGAAAGTGACGACCGCGCGCCCCACGATCCGACGGTCTCGCAGAGCGCGGTAGGCCTCCTCCAGGTCTTGGAACGCGTACGTGGTGACGTCGACGGTGAGCAGGCCACGTTGAGCGAGCCTGACCAGGTCCTGCAGTTCCCGCATTGAATAGCTGGCCGTGGCCACGACGTGCACGCCCAGGGGCGGGTTCTGGAAACGGAACGGCAGGGTGCCGCCACCCGTACCGACGAAGTTGATGCAGCCGGTGGGACGGACTACGTCGCCGGCGAGCCGCAACGTGGCGTCGACACCGACGAAGTCGATGATTGCGTCGGCACCGTGACCACCGGTGAGCTCCCTGATCGTCGCTGCCGCCGAGGGGTCGCTGGTGACGGTGTGGTGGGCGCCTCGGCCACTGGCGTGGGCAAGCTTGTCGGCCAGGTCGACCGCGATGATGGTGGCCGAGGTCTTCAGGCGCAGAAACTGCAGGGCGAACGAGCCGAGGCCGCCGATGCCGACCACGACCACGAAACCGTTCGGGCGGATGTAGGGCAGGACGGCGTTGACGGCGCCGTACGCGGTCCCGCCGGCGTCGCCCAGCGGTGCGGCCTGGATCGGATCGAGGTCACCGATCGATACGAGGTCTCGGCGCCGCGCAAGAAGGTAGGGGGCAAGGCCGCCGTCGTCACTCAGGCCGTAGTAGCCGGGGGGATTGTCGCAGTAGTTGTCCTGGCCGGCCAGGCAATATTCACACGTGCCACAGGTCATACCCGAGTTCACTACGACCGCCTCGCCCACGACCACGTCCGTGACCCCTGGGCCGAGCGCGGCCACGTAACCGACGTTCTCATGCCCGAGCGTGTAGGGACGGTCCTTGTGCGGCACGAACTGCACGCCCTTGTCCATGATTTCTAGATCGGTATGGCACAGCCCGGCCGCCGCCATCTGGATCAGGACCTCGCCGGAGCCAGGGCTGGGCACAGGTATCTGCGCCCATTCGGCCGGGGAATTGAGCGAAGGGATCCGATAGGCTCGCATGGTGGTTTCGTTCACGTGAGGAACTTCCTTCCTTGTTCTGCCCCGTGTAATGAATTGCGAAGGGCCCACATGTCTTGGGCAGGCCCAAGCCTCAGGCCCAGGAAGAACGATCAGCGAGTCCCACCCGGTGGGCTGCAGGAGACTCGCAGGGCGCAGCCCAGAGATCTTCATGGGTGTGCAATTCGCGAGGTCCGCACACGGGTCGCCCCATCGACGTCGACGCGAAATACCGCGACATCATGAGGAGGCACTGCGTGACGTAGGCCAGGCCAGGACTAACCGTTACGATCTGCCTCACCATGGGAAAACGATCGCGTGAACTATCCAGCACACACCCTCCCAGCACAACTGATTGGAGCCTATCACATGCCCTGGGGCATGGTAACTGATAGCTTGACATCAGTTGCTATACTGGCGGAGTGACCAAAGCTGACCAGCCAAAACTCCGGGTCGACGCGGCTCGCAACCCGTTCGCCGCCTCGTCGACGCTGCGCATACAGTGTTCCGCCGGGGGTGGCCTGAACGTCCCCATGGAAGAGATCACGGCCGAGGCGGGGCTCGGTATTGCCACGCTCCACCGACGCTTCCCCAGTAAAGAAAAGCTCGTAAAGGCCGTTCTCGACCAGGAATTCAACGATGTGATCGCGCCTGCACTGGAACGCGTGAACTGCCGCCCCCATCGCCGGCGATCGACCATTTTCCGGGATACTGAGCTGAGCCCGGAGATACTCACAATTCGGCGTATATGGATCAACCAAGGTCCAAGCAAGGCAAAGAATCCATCCACCCTATGCCGTCAAACAATAGGACGGCAAGCCGTGCCACCCAGGGAGATGAGCCAAGATGACCGTGGCCTGCAATGCTGAACCTCCGCCTCCAGTCTGACGATTTTGGCGCGGCTTATCGTGGAGGCCGACCGGTTACGCCGAGCGAGTGGATCGATCGCTTTGAGAGCCATGTGGATTGGCGGAGGGGAAAGAGCGGCGCGGCTCGGTTTGAGCCGGGCTATTTCCGAGACCGGGAGCGCGAGATGCAACTCGAGCCGGCCGTCGCCGACCGGAGCGATTTCCGGAAGCGAGTTGCCCAAGGTGGGAAATTTCAGCGAGCAGGCTTGGGATCGTTGCTGAGCTGTCCAGTTCGACAATCCGCCGTGTGCATCCGTCGACACACGGCCTGCACGATCGTGGTACCCGGAGGGAGAGCCTACGGTGCGGACCAGGGGGCGTGATGGGAGGATGACCGACCGAGGCGAGCTGGCGGCGTTTCTGCGATCGCGCCGGGAGCAACTGAAACCCGAACAGGTCGGGTTGCCGTCGTACGGTCGGCGGCGAACCCCCGGACTGCGACGGGAGGAGCTCGCCACGCTCGCCGGCTTGAGCATCGAGTACCTGGAACGGCTGGAGCAGGGCCGGGACACCAACCCGTCTGTTGCGGTGCTCGCCGCGCTTGCCGAGGCGCTGCGGCTCTCAGATGACGAGAAGCGGCACCTTGCGATGTTGGCCATGAAACGGCACAGCGCCGCGCTCTTCCCAGCTCCCCGCCCGGTCAGCGATGAGGCACGACCCACGGTGCGTGCGCTGCTGGACCATCTTGATCCCACGCCGGCGTGCTTGCTCGGGCCGATCTACAACGTTGTGGCATGGAACAGCGCGTGCGAAGCGGTGATCAGGCCGATGGGTGTGCTGGATGAGGACCCGCCCAACTTCATTCGTTACCACTTCCTGAACCCCACGGCGCGCCAGGTGTTTGCCGACAGTGCTTGGGCAGCCACAGCGGATGAGGTGGTGGGATGGCTGCGGTCCGCACAACCGGACTGGGGTTCCGACGCCGAGTTCCGCACCCTCGTCGACGACCTGGGTGGAGTTCCCGAGTTCGCGTCGCGGTGGGCCGCTCACCCGGTCGCATTCAGGCAACCAGGCGGCAGTCGTCTCTCTCACCCCGATGCCGGGATCCTCAACTTCAGTCTTGAGGTTCTCCTCGTCGGAGAGGCCGACCACTGGCTCCAGTTGTGGCTGCCGCGCGACGAGAAGACCACGTCCGCCATCAAAGCGCTGCTCTCCGCACCTCCACCTCTCCGCATCGTCCCATCTTGAGTACGGGGATGAACTGCGGGCTGTCTGCGGCCTGTCCCGCGATCAGGCCCTCCAGCAGGGCTTAGAAACTCTTCGCAACCACCCACTGCGGAATTCACACTGGTCGCACCCACCAAAACAACCAGCAGACGCCACAAATGCACCTTAAATCATCGGTATTGGCCCTAGGGCGGCTCCCACCTGCAGTGACGCGCAGGATGACCGCTTTCGTCCGTGCACCTGTTGGGTGTAGGACATCTTGCGCATCACCCCAGGCCACAGCACTCCTGATGGTTAGTCATGAGAGATCGAGGCCGGTGCCCACTCTTGCCCACCAGCGAAAACACCGCAGAATCCAGCACGAAAAGCACAGAGCCGCACTCATCGAATGCGGCTCTGTGGATCCAGGCTCAGCGCTCCTGCCTGCCGCGCCGAGTGACCGCCGATTCACCACCTGGAACGCAGTCACCGGCCTGCCCACCGCAGCCCGACCGCAGCACCATCACGGCCCCCAGCGGGACTCAACCTGCCCTGACCCGGGACCACTGTCATCAAGTTGACAACGCCACGGATTCTGCTCGGGAAGGACGAGGGTGCCGAGCTCCTCCATCATCGCCACCAACCCCGGCGAGAAATCGTCGGCCGTCCAAAGCTTCGGCCGCTGCCCAGGCTCCGGGTCGTGTCCATGCTCGATCATCGAGCGCTCTATACCGCCCGGGGTGTACAAGAAAGCCGACTTTGCGTCGCGGGAGGAGATGTTCTTGAATCGGTGTCGCACGCCGCGCGGAACGAAGACAAAGTCACCGGCCGACGCCACGAAAGTCTTGTCGCCGTCGAGAAACTCCAGCTCGCCATCGAGCATAAAGAATGCCTCGTCGTGGCGCGTGTGAGAGTGCGCGACCGGACCGTTGCCCGGGGGAACGGTGCCGACAATGAAGCCGAGTGATCCGTTCGTCTCGTTCGCAGAGGCCTTGACTGTGTACTCATCTCCGGCCATCCACTTGACCAGACCCTCGCCTGCAGGAACGTACAGTGATCCGCTTGTGTGATGTTCAAATGCCATTGACATGGGAACGCAACGCATCCTCATTGGTATGGAGGAGACGGAACGTTAGTTGTCAGACGCATGCCGACCGTGATGAGTCGCCCGCAAGGGCGTCAGAGGCGGCCGCGCGGCGACTTGTTCGGTCAAGTTGGACTTAATAGCTGGTTGAAATGCCCTCGACTCCGATGCCGAGAAGTCGAGCTCCTCATCCGTCGTGACGCAGGTCACCGCATGGAGTGAGCGAAGTTGTTGATGCTGCGGACGGTCGCGGCGTAGACATCGGGCATCGTGGCGCGGAAGAGGACCTCGCCGATGTGACACAGTCCCATGTTCATCCAGCTGATCGTCGGGACGCCTGCCGCGAGCAGCTTGCGGTAGTAGTCGAGGCCCTCGTCACGCAGCGGATCGACCTCGTTGACTGAGATCACGTGCGGCGGAAGCCCCTCCAGGTCGGCTGTCGTGGCCCGAGAGGGCCAGCAGGTCGCTTCGTCGATGTGTGCCGAACCTGGGTCGTAGATCTCGGCGAGTACCTGCATCATGTCGCGGTGGTTGAAGTACCCGTCGTTCTCGGCCACGGATGGCAGCTCCTCGCTGTCATGGGCCCACTTGCCGTAGACGTACGGGCACTGCGCGTACACCCCGGAGATCGCGGAGAGGAAGCCCTCCCGATTGGCCTTGATGGCCAGCGCGAGAGCGAGGTTGGCGCCGCCTGAGTCGCCCGAGACCACGATGTTCGACACACCCAACTCGGCGGCATGCGCCGCGACCCACTTCACACCAGTGGCACAGTCCTCCAGCCCGGCTGGGTAGGGATGCGGGCCGAGCTTGCCCGCACCATTGCGGAACTCGACGCCGATCACGACCAGGCCGGTAGCGGCAAGTTCCTGCCGCCAGCGGTTGTAGACGGCGCTCGTGGCCCCCATGATGACCATGCCGCCGCCGTGAATGTGGTAGATGCACGGCAGCGGGCCCTCCACGTCCTCCGGGCGGGACACGTAGAGCTTGATCTCGTGGCCGTCCGCTCCCGTGACGGTGTGCGTCTCGGATGCGACGCCCTCGACCTCGGGCAGTCCGGCCATCAGCGCCTCGAAGACCGGCTCGAAGGCCGACTCGGCGCCGGCCGCGAATTCCAGCAGTTCCGCACGCGTGGAACGGGGACTCACCGGTGGCGCTGTCGCCGACCCGTCGAGCCCGAACGGGGCCAGCGCCGCTATGACACCCGGATGGACCCGGGGATCGGTCTTGAGCGACCGTTCAGGGTCTCCGAGGCGCCCCGGCGCGCCGTTGCGCAGCTCCGTAGCATTTCCAGCCGTCATGACGGGCTCCTTATGACAACAGGTAGACGTTCGGCAGGTTGTTCACATACGAGAAGCGACGCGCTCGCGTACGGTGTGCGGGCTCTCCCGCATGTGCGGCCGTAAGAGCCATTCGTTCGTCGAGGCGGTTCTCACGTCATGGCTTCGAGGGTCGAGGCTTCTTTGGAGATGCCTCCCCGACCTCAGCCTCGGAACAGTGCGCCAGTTCCGGGAACCGGGGCGTAGGCCCCGAGTGCGGACAGCACCTGCCAGGACGTGGCGGTCGAGGCGGTGACGACCGGCAGGTCGACGACGGCTTCGGCGGCGGGAATCGCCTCCAGGGACGGCATCTGCACGCAAGCGCTCAGCACCACTGCGTCGGCCCCGCGGGTGTCGAGCCGGCGTGCGATCTCCGGCAGCTGTCCCTGGTCGAGGCGTCCGACGGCCAGGTTGTCGTCCACCTCCAGACTGATGGCGTCCTGGACCTCGATGCCTTCTCCCTCGATGTAGTCGACTACGCGTGCGGTGAGAGGCTTGAGGTACGGGGTAACGAGGGAAACCTTGCGGGCACCGATGTGGTGCAGCCCGGCAACGAGGGCCCCCGCGCTCGAGACGACGTCCACGGATGCACCCGCGTCTGCCGACGTCTTGGTGAGCCGGTTCTCGATGTCACGGTGCGCGCCGCGGCCCTGGGCCATGATGGCGACCAGGCATGCGTAGGCCATCACGTCCACGGACGCGTCAGCCAGCTCGACCGCCGCGCGATCGGCGTCCGCATTCATCGCGGCGAGCTCGCTTTCCGTGACGGTCTTCATCCGCATCCGGCTGGAGTGGAAGGTGAACCGGTCACCAGTCGTGGCCGCCACCCGACGCAGTACCTCAGGAACTTCGGTCTCCATCGTTGTGTTGGAACTCGGCACCAACAGGCCCACGCGGTAGGAACTCATTGATTTCACCTTTCGTCACACATGTGGTTCGGTCACAGACGTCTGCATCTTCGACGCACGCTTGGCGCCGCTCGCCGGACGACGCAGTGCGTACATCCGGTTCGGTATGCATCACGGATTCCTGGCACGAAATCCCGGCGATCCCGGCGATCCCCGCGGTCCGACGCAGGCCCGGCCGAGCGTCACGGCCCCTCGCCTCGTCCGCTCACGCACGAAGTTCGCGCGGTTCGCATCGCTCAGCGACACGCTAGGGCGCCGACGGAGCAGCAGCCTCTCCCTGCGAGTACGGGGTATCCCCACGGGGTGCCACCGCTCGGTGCGTGGCGTGCATTGTCACAGCAAGTAGTCGCACCGAGCGAAGGAGACGGTCCGATGGAACTCAGGCCGATGCGGTCGTGGATTCACCACAGCAGGGGCAAGGTGCTGCGGCAGGCGGGGGCGGGCCGGCAGGCGCTGCCCGACCTGCACGAGGACATGATCACGCGGCACGGCTTCGAAGGCCGTGACGCACACCTGTACCGGCGCAACGAGCCGACCAACTGGAAGCGTGTCGAGGCCAACGCGGACAACCTCGACTTCGACGGGCTACTGCTGGAGCCCACCGACCTGACGCGCGCCGATGGTGGCCCGCTGCGGCTGTTCCACAACCCCGACGTGTCCATCTGGGTGAGCCGGCGCAGCGCGGACATGACCTATTCGGCGCGTAACGCCGACGGGGACGAGCTGTACTTCGTGCACGAGGGCACCGGCACCTTCTACACGGAGTTCGGCCCGATCCCCTATGAGCCCGGTGACTACGTCCTGGTGCCGAAGGGCACGACGTACCGGATCCGCCCGGCCGGTCCGGTGAACTACTTCCTGATCGTCGAGTCGGTCGAGGAGCTCGGCTTCGCGGACGTCGGCCCGCTCGGTCGGCGCGCTCCGTTCGATCCGGCCCTGCTGTATGTGCCCACCCCGGAGCTGGACGAGTTGGGTGACGGCCGCAACGAGGACGGCGAGTGGCCGGTGCGGATCAAGTCCCTGGGCGAGTACACCTCGGCGTTCTACGACTTCGACCCGATCGACGTCGAGGGCTGGAAGGGCGACCTGTTTCCCTTCAAGCTCAACATCCGGGACTACCGGCCGATCATGAGCGACCGCATCCACATCATGCCGTCCGGCTCCGCCATTTTCGCCACGCCCAGCTTCATGGTGGGCGCCCTGCTCCCCCGTCCGCTTGAGTCGGCTCCGGACGCGGAACCCTTCCCGCCGTACCATCGCAACGTGGACTACGACGAGTTGTCGTTCTTCCACAGAGGGACGGCTCTCAGTCTGGAGATCGCCCCGGCCAGCATCTCCGTCATCCCGCGGGGCCTGCACCACGGCCTCCCGCACGCGGTCATGGAGAACATTCGCAAGAAGAAGATCAACCGCACCGACATGGAGATCGTCTTCGTGGACACGGTGCGACCGCTGCTTCCCACGCCGGAGGTCCAGGCCGCGAGGCGTTGGGAGCACTACAGCCAGGTCCGACAGGAGACGCAGGGGGACGGTCAGTGACTGAGCAGAAGTCGATCAGCGCCAACGCCGTCGGTCTCATCGATTTCGACGTGCTGCCGGCGGGGACCGAGACGACGGTCATCCCGGTTGCCGCCTCCGACGGTGTGGTCTCCCGCGGCTTCCTCTACGCGCGCGGCGGTGAGCGCACGGTGGTGGTGGTGTCGCATCCCCGAGGCGACATGAGCCGACACTATGCCGCTCCGGCAATCCTGGAGGCCGGGTACGCCTTCTACGCCCACCAGACGCGGAGCCTGAACAACGATGTCGACTGCGAGCACGAGCGGGTGCTGCTCGATCTCGCGGCCGGGCTGAGCCATCTGAAGAACGAGCGGGGCTTCGAGAAGATCGTGCTGCTCGGCAACAGCGGCGGTGGATCGCTTCTGGCGTTCTACCAGCAGCAGGCGACCACGGCACCGCTGGGAAGGCTGAGGGACACCGCGGCCGGGGAGCCGCTGGACCTCAACGCGGTCGACATGCCCAGCGCGGACGGTATCGTCCTGCTGGCAGCACATCCCGGCCAGGGAGCGTTCATGCTGACCAGCATCGACCCGTCAGTGATCGACGAGAACGATCCGCTGGCGGTGGATCCCGAGCTGGACATGTACAACCCGGCGAACGGCTTCCGCGAGCCCCCGGAGCCGAGCAAGTACTCCATGGAATTCCTGGAGCGGTACCGGGCGGCGCAGCGGGACCGTGTGGCCCGGCTCGACGCCCGGGCCAGGGCGCTGATCGCCGATCAGCAGCGCTACCGGCAGCAGATGCAGGCGCCCGGGTTCGCCGACCTGCCGCTGGAGGAGCGCACCTACATCACCCGCCGCGCGGTGGTCGGCAACTACATGACCGTCCACCGGACCGAGGCCGACCCGGCGTTCCTGGATCTGGGCCTGCACGCCTGGAAGTCCACCCGGACGCCCGGTTCGATCCTCGGACCCCGGCCGGACCAGGTCAATTACGCGCCTGGAGGGTTCGGCCGGCTGGTCACGCCGCGCGCGTGGTTGAGCACCTGGTCGGGTCTGTCGACGCGGGCCACGCTCATCGAGTCGCTGAAGTCGATTCACGAGCCGCTGTTCCTGATCAGTCTGACGTCGGACAGCCTCGGCTTCCCCGACACCAGCCAGGCGCAGTTCGACGCCAGCCCGGCCGAGGACAAGACGATGCAGTTCTTCGAGGCCGCGCATTTCGCCACGCCCCTCCCGGCACGGCAGAAGGCCCTGCAGTCCGTCGTCGAGTGGCTCGCTCCGCACTTCCCCGCGGCACGAAACCACTGATCGATTCCTTCGGTCGGTGTGGTGGCACGCCACCACACCGACCGGATGGCACAGACCAACAGAACCACCCACTCGGGTGGACTCCCGGATCAGGAGGATGCCATGAAGCCATTCGTCGTGACGCTCGCATTCGCAGACGGAATACCGGGCAAGGAGGTGAGTGAGGCGCAACAGGCATTCCTGGCCAAACTGCACAACGAAGGCACCCTCATGCTCTCGGGCCCCTTCAACGACGGCGCCGGCGGTATGGCCATCCTGCGCTGCGACTCCCTCGAACAAGCACGGAACATCTATCAAGAAAGCCCCGTCATCCGCTCCGGCGTCGCGACCGCGGATGTGCGCGAATGGAACGTCGTGTGGGGGTCAATACAGCGGTGAACCGCCCCGGGGTCCGGAGGGCACTCGATTTCGTGTGAGGGTCGAGCCGGCCGGCGTTCGGCGACCATGTCGCTGCCTTTGCCGTCGAAGGAGTTCACCGGCAGCGTCATGCCGGTGCCCGTGGCCGGCAGCAGCGCGGCGTAGAACGCGTTCGATGCAGGCCGTCAACTTGAGTGTTCGCGTCGCGGTATGGCCTTGTGTTGGCCGGGCCACCGGCACGGGTTGCTGTCGGTGATCTTCTTGGGTGGTGGCCGGCGAGGGAGCCGGTTCGGGGAACGCGACCATGGAGTGGTTCACGGCGCGGTTTCAGCCGAGGGTGCCGGTGCCGCTCCAGCGGCCTCCCAGGTCCACCACAACGAGCACCGCCCCCACCAGGGCCGCAACCAAGTACGGCCCAGCGCTTCAGGAACACCCCGCCGTGGCCATCACGTCAGCAGCGACAGAACGCTGCATGCCCCGATCCTCGATGGCCTCATCAATGAGTACAGATACGCCGCTTGACCTGCGGCCACGACTTTTTCGAGCGGCACAGGACACATTGCCGCCCACACACCGAATGAAGGAGCCGCCCATGCCTGCCGTGACAGTGGAGGACCTGCTCGTCCTGCCCCGCCTGCCACAGCCCGTCGGCACCGTCGCGGACCGGCGGGTGGGGGATGTCGTCACCGCGCACCAACAGCGGGAGGGAGCCGGCATCATGGTGCGCCGGCCGTTCCCGAGCATGAGCATGCAGGTGGCGGATCCGTTCCTGCTCATGGACCATTTCGGCGAAACGATCTACCAGCCCCACGAGATCAAAGGCGCCCCCTGGCACCCTCACCGGGGCTTCGAGACCGTCACCTACGTCATCGATGGCACCCTCGTTCACCACGACTCCAACGGCGGCGGTGGAGTCATCGCCGATGGCGCCACCCAGTGGATGACCGCCGGCTCCGGCATCCTGCACGACGAGGCCCCGAGCGAGGAGATGTTCGCCAGAGGCGGCCTGTCGCACGGCGTCCAGCTGTGGGTGAACCTCCCGCGTGCCCTCAAGTGGGTCCAGCCGCGTTACCAGGACATCCAGGCCAACGAGCTCCAGCTGCTGACCTCGCACGACGGCGGAGTGCTCGTGCGCCTGATCGCCGGCAAGCTGGGGGGCTACGAAGGGCCGGGCATGACATACACGCCCATCACCTACGCGCACGCCAGCCTGCTGCCCGACTCGCAGCTGCACACCGGCTGGGACCGCAGTCAGAGCGCGATGGTCTACGTCCTGCAGGGCTCCGGCACCGTCGGTACCGAGAAGCGCCCGCTCAAGGAAGGACAGCTCGCCATTTTCGGCCCCGGGGACGCCGTCACCGTCGACGCCGGGCCGCGCCAGCACGGCCGAACGGGCCGGCTCGAGGTCCTGCTCCTCGGCGGCCGGCCGCTGAACGAGCCGGTCGCCCGGTACGGGCCGTTCGTCATGAACACCGACCAGGAGATCCACCAGGCCGTCGAGGACTACCAGCGCGGCCGGATGGGGCACGTCCCGGCCATCAACCTGGACCCCAAGTCCTCCTGAGGTTGTGCTGTGTCGCTCGAAAGGTCGTTGCCGCAGACAGGAAAGGTGTGGTTTGGCCGCTGGGATGACTCTGCTGCTCGATTCCCGGGGTTGGGTCTTGGCTGCCTGGCGCGAGATGATCGTTGTCTCGGGCGCTGACTGGGTGTGCGGCCGTGAGGTGGAGTCCGCACGGTCTCTCACACACCGTCATGTGCAGCTGTTGCTGGACGGGCTCGAAGCGCCCGCCCCGCTCCGAACTCTCCGGTAGGCCGCGACCTTGGAGGAGCTGCGATGCACGCCGTGACCCGGGCGGCCGCTCCGCGTACGTGAATCCGTCAACTTGACCCGGCCGTAAACGACCGGGCTTGGAGGTAGCGCCCAACTGGCTGCCGGGTGGGCTCCTCCGTCCAGACACCCCTATGGGGTGGCAGGGAAGCGTGACTCACGCCCCGCAGTCCACACAGCCTCGCCCTTGCGGGCGATGTTGCGGGAGGCATTCCGGTCTGCGTGGGCAACGACCCCGCAGTTCC
>NZ_JBHWKX010000117.1:0-14950 GCF_042730885.1 Streptomyces sp. NPDC059909 | reverse complement strand
CAGGGCGGCTCTGAAGGGCCAGACCTTCATCTCTCGCACAGCATCGATCCCAGAAACCGTCCTACAACCAGCTCCCTTTCACGTTCAGGACACAACCAGCTCAAGCAGCACGGCATCAACCACGTGGCCGTCGTCGGCCTGCTGGCGGACACCTGCATCGAGGCCACCGCCCGCTACGCCATGGAACTCGGCTACCACGTCACCCTGGTCCGCGACGCCACCGCCGCCCTTTCCCCCGAGAAGATGCACGCCGCCCACGACCTGAACGGCCCCACCTACGCCCACGCCATCGTCACCACGGACGAGCTCACCGCCGCGTTCAAGGAGGCACGGGCACGGTCCTGACCCGCCTGCCGCCCGGCAGGGCGCCCCCAGGAACCGCTCGAGGGAAGGAGGTGGCCCCTCGACTCTCTCCCCCCGCCGTTCACCGAAGTGCCCGGCGGCGCGGTGGTGTGCAGCGTGGCGCAGCTGGTCGGCGTCTTCGACGGAGTCGACCCGCCCCCCGGCGCGCACCAGCGACCAGGCTCACCGCCTTGGCCGCCGGGTCCGTCGTCCCACCGTGGGCCTCTGGCCGAGCGCTGCTCGGACACCGCCGGCGAGGTCCGCACCGTCCCGATCCGCGCCATCGACGCTTGCCGTGCCCGGGACGCGGGCGCCGACCGGGGCCGCGGCCAACGCCGCGCCATTGTCGGTGCGGCCTCAGTGCCGTCACCGGCTTGATCCTGCACGCGCCGAGGAAGCCCGGTGTTGCGGTGGGCGGTGCGACACCTGACGGCCAATGGCAGTGGCGGCCGACGAGCCGCCCCGGGCGTGATCCCGGGAGGCCGGCTACGCGCCGGTGCCGACCGCGACCGCGCGCCTCACCCTCGGTTGCGGTACGGGGCCAGGAACGCGGTCAGCGCCGCCAGCATTTCCTCGGGGGCCTCCTCGGCGACCCAGTGGCCGCAGTCGGGGATGACGAGGCTCTGCACGTCGTCCGCGACAGCCCTCATCGTGATCGCCGCCCCCTCACCGAGGCTTGCCGCTCCGCCGATCGCCAGGACGGGCATGGTCAGCCGGCGCTTCATGCGTTCGGTGTTCTCGGCGACGATGGTGTCGAACGCGCGGTAGAAGTTGAAGCTGGCATGCAGGGCGTCGCGGTCGGAGGCAAGCGTACGGATGTAGTGCCTGACGGCGTAGTCCGGCAGTTTCTTCACAGCGTTGATGTCGAACTCGTAGCCGAAGAAGATGTCTTCGCGTCCCCTGACGAGTTGCTCGTTCACTTCGGCGAGCCGGTTGAAGCCGATGTGCCACACCCTGTCGTTGAGCCAGGCGTTGCCGAACAGCGGCGGCGAGTCGCTCACGCCCGGGAGGGGAGCCTCGGCGACGACCAGGCGGTCGATCCGGTCGGGGTGGTCCGCGGCCAGGGCGTAGGCGATCGGCATTCCGGTGTCGTGGCCGGCCACGGCGAACCGCTGGTGGCCGAGTGCGTCCATCAGCGCGGCCAGGTCGTTGGCGGTGGTGCGGGTGTCGTACCCGCCCTCGGGCTTGTCGGTCAGGCCGATGCCGCGCTGGTCGACGGCGATGACCGTGAAGTCCTTGGCCAGCGTGGGCATCAGCAGGCGCCAGGCGTACCAGGTCTGGGGCCAGCCGTGCACGAGCAGCAGCGCCGGCCCGGCGCCTCCGATGACCACGTGCTGGCGCAGTCCATTGGCGGTGATGAACCGGCTGGTGAACGTCTTGGTGAACCCTGCCGGGAGGTGCGGCGCCCGCGAGACGCTGCCGAGGCCCTTCACACGGCCGCCCGCCGGCCATCCGCGGCGGGATCCTGCTTCCGCTGCTACAGCCGACTGGGCGGGGAGCAGACCGAGGGTTCCGGCGGTCGCCGCGGCTATCGTGGCGGCCGAGGCGGAGAGAAATCTCCGCCGAGAGTGCGGCGGGAGCATGTCAGACACGGCAAAAACCTCCTGAGGTTGTGCAGTTTGCATGGAGAGGCGTCACACCGAAGGTGGGAGCGCAAGCGGGTCATCGGAGTGCAACCGCGAATTGAGAGTGAAGCTGCTGCTCGGCCCGGATGAGTGTGCCGTCCGGTGTGCAGTGCGCCCCATCCGCGGCTTGGCTGGGTAACGAAGGGTCAGGGCGTCAGCGTGGCCGTCAGCAGGGCGTTGACCGCGGCGATGTCACCGCTGATCCACTCCGGGTTGGCGGGCTGCCGCTTCCACAGGGCGAGCAGCAGCTCGGCCGCGGTGGCCTCCACCCTGGCCGCAGCGGGCCCGGAGTCCGCCGACCGGACCTGCGGGATGTCGGCCGGCTGGATCAGCCAGCCGTGCCCGGTGTCGGTGGTGCGCAGCGCTACGGACGCCGGCAGCGGCTTCGGCTCGCTGCCGCGCCAGACCATGGGAACCATCAGGGTGAACACCTCGTCCACGCCGTCGGCTGCGATCAGCGGATCGACGTGCACCGGGGACTTTGTGGCCAGCTGGGCGTCGACCAGGTGGACGGCCGTGTCCTGGGCCACGCGGCGGAACCAGAGCGCCGCCACCGCATCCTCGAGGCCGAACGCCCAGGTCGGTGTGGTGGGGTCGGCCTCCTCCAGGGTGGCAAGCAGCGAGGCCGCACCCTCGGCGTACCAGTCGGCGATCTGCTCCCCGGCCGCCGGGGCGAACTGCTCGCTGGGCAGCTCCCCGGTATGCAGCACGGCTGCCACAGAGCGGTACACCTGGCCCATATGCGTGCCCAGGTCGTGCATGGTCCAGCTGCCGCAGGTGGGCACCGGGACGCCCGGGTCGGTGGTGCGCAGCAGCTGCTCGACCGCCGCCACCTCCTCACGCAGTGTGGCCAGATAGGCGTCGGTGGCAAGCGGCAGCGAAACGGGTGACTGATTCACGGTGACCTCCAGTGAGGCGGGGACCTGGTAGAAGCGGTTTCCTGGGCAGCCAGGGGGCTTGACCTGCATTCAGGAGGGATCGCGTGATCGCCATCGGCAGGGCCGGGAGAAGCATGCAGCACTGGATTTAGTTTTGCAAGCCAAGTCCTGCACTCCGGGAGCCGGTGGGCCAGCCAGCTGCGGCGGCCGGGTCCGCACGGTGCGCGGCCGGGCGGCTGAAGGGGTGTCGGGTGCGACCCGTGAGGCCTCTCGTAAGGGGGTTGAAGAGCGCAGCGCTCCCGGGCGGACCCGCTGCGCTCCCCCGCCTGACAGCCCTTCCGGCTGCACCTCCAGACACCGCTGGGGTCCGCCGGCGCGGGCCGCACCGGCTGCGACCGTCGGGTGTGGCGGCGGGTACGGAAGGTGGCCCGGCCCCACTGATCCGCCTGGCTGAGGATTCGGCCTGCCGACTTCGTCGCCGGCCGGCTGCGTATGCGCGGCACGGTCGGCAGGGCCCAGGCCTGCGCCGAAGGCGCTGCGCTCAAAACGCCATCGTGCTGGATTTAAATGCTGCAGTCAGCTAGCCTGCCGCCCATGACAGACGCACAGCAGTTTCATGTGAACGAAGTGTCGCCGTCCTACTGGAAGGTGACGTTCTCCAACGGCCCGATCAACCTCATCGACGTGGATACCATCGAGCAGCTTGCCGCTCTGGTGGACCGCATCGAGCAGGCGCCTGACCTGACGGTGGTTGTCTTCCAGAGCGCCAACCCCGACTTCTTCATGGCGCACTTCGACTTCCTGGCGGACGGAGCGCGTGTGGCCGCCATGAAGCCCGGCCCCACAGGGCTCCATCCGTACTCGGACAACCTCATCCGCCTGAGCAAGGTCCCGGCCGTCACGATCTCCGCGATCAAGGGGCGGGCCCGGGGGGCGGGAAGTGAGTTCACGCTGGCCACGGACATCCGTTTCGCCGGACCCCAGGCCATCCTGGGGCAGTTCGAGGTCGGCGTCGGGGCCGTGCCCGGCGGCAACCCGACGGGGCGACTGGGCAGACTGGTGGGCCGAGGCCGCGCGATGGAGATCCTGCTCGGGGCGGATGACTTCCCGGCGGAGTTGGCGGCCGAGTACGGCTACGTCAACCGCGTCCTTCCCGAAGGCGAGCTGGATGATTTCGTCGATGCCTTCGCCCGCCGCATCGCAGGGTTCGACAAGGTCGCCGTAGCCGAGACCAAGGCCCTCATCGACGCGAGCACCCCGATTCCGGACGAAGAGTTCGGATCCGCCCTCTCTGTCTATTTCCGCACGGCAGGACGGCCGGAGAACGAACCCCGCGTACGGCGCCTCTTCGAGCTTGGCCTGCAGAAGCCGGACGGCATCGAACTGGACCTCGGCAAGCAGGTCGCAGCGAGCAACTGAGACGGACGCCTGCGACACAGCACCCGGAGCGTTCCAGTCCTATCCGTTGTGATCACGGGATGCCGTGCAGGATGGCAGCGTCGGCTGATACCGAGGCGGGCGCGTCGTCGGCCAGGCAGCTGCGCTGGCCGCCGTCGCACAGACCTCCGGCCTCAGCCACTTCTTCGGCTGCACTCCTCTCAGCCACCTGGCCTGGACCTCACCCAGCTCGCGAAGCTCGGCATGGATACCCCATGCGGCGACCTGGAACTGCAGCTGGGACGGCACCTATCCGAGATCGTGTGACCAGTGCCGGCCGGACCCCAGACAGCCTCTGCCCCAGGGTCCGGCCGGCAGGAAAGAAGGAAGATGTGGCATCCGACGAACCGCGGTGCTCCATACAACGCAGTTTGCAGGTGCTTGGCGAGCGCTGGAGCCTGCTGACCATCCGCGAGATCTTCAGCGGCAGGCACCGTTTCGCCGAAATCCAGTCGGTGCTGGGAGTCGCATCGAACCTCCTCACCACCCGCTTGAAGAAGCTCGTGGACGCCGGTGTCCTGCGACAGCAGACCTACCAGGAGCCTGGTAGCAGAACCCGCGTCAGCTACCACCTCACCCCAGCGGGCGAGGAGCTACTCGTCATTCTTGCCGCCTTGCAACAGTGGGGGGACCGCCACTGCCCACATCCGTCCGGACCCGCCGTCCTACGCCGCCAACGCTCGTCCGGGCACTCCGTGCACGTTGGTCTCATCTCCGACACCAATGGGCATGAGATCCCCATCGCAGATGTCGACATGGTGAGCGTTGAGCCCGGCTGACGGCGCTGTCACGTTGTTGGGTGTGTGGGTGTCTGACGGCGCGTCGGGGCATGGTGGGCTTGCGATCCCGGCCTGTGCTCAGGCCGTGGTGGGCCGGCCGACAGCGCCGGTGACCTGGTCCCAGATCGCGAAGTGGTTGGTCATCTCGGCTCGGTGTTCGGGGGCTGTCATCAGGTGGCGGCGGGGCCGGAAGTGGGCGAGATGCCGCTGAACGCGGACAGCAACCGCTGGGCAGCGGGCGCAGGTCGGGGCTCCTTCGACAGGCCGAGCACCAGCTCCCCGACGATGCCGCGTTGGATCTGGGAGGAGCCGGCGTAGTTCGTGCCGGCGCGGGCGTTGAGGTAGACGCTGATCCAGGACGCGGACGAGTTCGGCGCGCCGGGGTCGTCGGTGTGGAACCAGTTCGGCGAGGGCCGACCCGGTCGGGGTCAGCGCGTCCAGGCCAAGGACGTCCACGGCCAGCTCGGTGGCCCGCTGGTGGTACTCGCTCCAGAGCAGCTTGAACACGGCGGCGGCGGGGCCAGGTTCCTCTCCGGCGATCAGTGTGGCGGCGGTGCGCAGCCCATGGCAGCGCAGTTGCTCGACTTGGACATGGCACCAGGCGATCCGGCGGCGGATGCCGGGGTCGCGGTGCAGCCCGCGCTCGCGGACCAGTTCGATCAGCCGGTCCAGCTCGTTGCGGAAGCGGATCGGCGCCTTGAGCGCGGTCGCCGCGCTCGAAGCCCAGCAGCGTCATCGCAACCGTCCAGCCGCGGTCGACCTCTCCCACGACCAGGTCGAGTTCGGTCGTCGCGTTGTCGAAGAAGATCTCGTTGAAGTCCGCCTCGCCGGTGAGGTTGCGGATCGGGCGGATGTCGATGCCGGGTTGGTCCAAGGGGACCAGGAGCATGCTGATGCCGCGATGCGCCGGGGCGTCGGGGTTGGTCCGGGCCAGGACGAACGTCCAGTTCGCCTTGTGTGCGCCGGAGGACCACAGCTTCTGCCCGTTCAGTACCCACTGGTCGCCGTACGGTTCGGCCCGCAGGGAGAGCGAGGCCAGGTCCGAGCCGGAGCCTGGCTCGGAGAAGCCCTGCGCGAAGACATACTCCCCGGAGGCAATCCTTGGCAGAAACCGGCGCAGCAGGGTCGGGTCGCTCCAGCGCAGCATGGTGCTGCCCAGCATGGCGATGCCGAACTCGTCGTTGTCCGAGCCGGAAGGAATGCCGGCTGCGGTCAGCTCCTCAATCACGACGGCGCCGGTCCGAGGCCGGCGCCGCCGTACTCCCGAGGCCATGCCGGGGCAACCCAGCCGCGCTCGGCGAGCGCGGCCCGCGTCTTCTCCTGAAACGTCTCGCGCTCGATCGGGTCGAGGGCGCCGATGCCCCGCCAGTCCGGCGGGACCAGGTCCGCCACGAATGCCTGCACCGAAGCGCGGAAGCGCTCGGCCGGCTCGCTGCCCTGCGGTTCCACCAAGACCTCCTGGTGTCTTCGGTAAGCGAATGAGCAGAACAGTTGCGTAGATAGACTCACTAGTCAATGCTGGGCGCCGTGGATTTCCCCCCGACGCGAGGAGGACCCCGATGCGCTTCGCGCCAACCGACGAACAGCTCGAACTGGGCCGAACCGTAGAACGGTTGCTCGCCGCCCACGCCCGCAGGAACACCCTTCCTCCGCCTTGGGGCGCCATCCCCCAGACCCTCAACCGTGAGCTACGGGCCTCGCTCGCCGAACTCGGACTGCTTGGTCTGGGCGTGCCCGAGAGACTGGGCGGCTCGGGTGGCTGTGTTGCGGATCTGCGTGTCCTGGCCGAGCGGGTGGGGTCGGCCCTGCCAACCCTCCCGTTCGCCGCCACCGCGACCGTCGCCGCAGTGCTGGCCGAGCACGCCGACAGTCCCGGCACGCGGGCCGCGCTGGCCGGCGTCGTGGACGGCTCCACCGTCGCCGTACCGGGCTGGGAGACCTTCCCCGCCGACATGGTGCCCAGCCGGCGGGCGGGCTCGCTGACGCTGAACGGCGCGGCGGTGAACGGCTTGCTGGCAGCGGTGCCGTTCGGCCTCGACGCCGAACTGCTGCTGGCCTTCGCCGACGAGGGCAGCGCCCTGGCGCGGCCGGTCCTCGTGGAACTCGCCGAACCGACCACCGCGCGGACCTCCGTGGAGTCGCTGGACGTCACCGAGCCGATGGCGACCCTGCGGCTGACCGGCGCGCCCGCCGTACCGCTCGGACCGCTCGGCGCGCACACGGTCGCCCGCCTGCTCACCGTACTGGCAGCCGAGCTCATCGGCACTGGGCGACGCGCGCTGGAAGGTGCCGTTGAGTATGCCGGGCAGCGTCGGCAGTTCGGCCGGCCGATCGGATCGTTCCAGGCCATCAAACACGTACTCGCGGACCGGTCCGTCCAGCTCGACGCCGCCTGGATGCTCGTCCAGGGGGCGGCCCACGCCGTCGACGGCGAGCGTGCCGACGCCGACGTCGCGGCACGTACCGCACTCGCGGCGGCGGCCGACGCGGTCGAGGCGGTAACGGCCGACGCTCTGCAGACCCACGGGGGCATCGGCTTCACCTGGGAGCACCGATCCCACGTACTGCTCAGGCGCGCCCGTGCGCGGCGCTCACTTCTGGGCTCGCCGGCCCACCGGCTCGACGTACTCGCCGACCGTCTCCTCGGATCGGCATATCTGTCCTGACATCGGCCTAACGGGCTGTCACATCGCGGCGGGCGGCCTGCGCCTGCGTGGTTCGCGGGCTGCGGCAGTCTCCCGGTAGCGCCGCAGCCCACGCTTGACCCATAAGTCTATCTACACAACTTTACCGTTCAGACCCTTCTATACGAGGATCTTCACTACTGAATGAGGAGGCCGCCGAGCCATGGAGTGGACGGGCGCGCGCTACGCGGACAAGCCGACGGTCGAGGTGCCGATCTGGATCGCCGCCCCGCCGGAACAAGTATGGGGGCTGGTGTCCGACATCGAGCTGATGCCGCGCCTGAGCGCGGAGTTGCAGTCGGTGGAGTGGCTGGACGGGGGAACACGACCCGCGCCGGGGGCCCGCTTCGTGGGCCGGAGCAGGCACGAGGCGCTGGGTGAGTGGGCCACCACCTCCCACGTTGTGGAGTACGAGCCGCCCTGGGTGTTCGCCTGGGCGGTTGAGGACCCCAAGCAACCCGCGGCGATCTGGCGATTCACCCTCGAACCCAAGGACGGCGGGACGCTGTTGCGGCAGTGGATGCAGCTGGGACCGGGCCGCTCCGGTCTTTCCGTCGCCATCGACCGCATGCCGGAGAAGGAACAGAAAATCGTCTTCGTGCGGATGCGGGAGTTCGAGACCAACATCAGCGCCACACTCACAGCGATCAAGAAGCTTGCGGAAGAGTCCGGAAAGGCGAGTGTGTGATGCGTACTTCGACCACGATCGAGGCATCCGGGGGCAGCTGGCCGGAGACGGTGGACTTCGTCATCGAGGCGGAGAAGCTGGGCCTGAACATCTGCTGGGTAGCGGAGGCTTGGGGCTCCGAGGCACCGTCGCCGCTGGGGTATCTCGCCGCCCGGACGGAGCGCATGCTGCTCGGCTCCGGGATCATCCAACTCGCCACCCGCACGCCGATGGCCATCGCCCGAGCGGCGATCACCCTGTCGCAGATCTCCCAGGGGCGCTTCCTGCTGGGACTCGGCCCATCCGGCCCGCAGGTGATCGAAGGACTGCACGGCGTACCCTTCCACCGGCCGTTGTCACGGATGCGGGAGACCGTCGAGATCGTGCGGCAGGCCGCCGCGGGTGAGAAGGTCCTCTACGCCGGGCGGGAGTTCCAGATCCCGCTGCCCGGTGGGGATGCCAAGCCCATGCGCCTGTCGATGCGCGCCGAGCACGACATCCCGATCTACCTGGCGACCCTCTCACCGAAGATGCTGCAACTGACCGGCGAGATCGCCGACGGCTGGCTCGGCACCAGCTTCGTGCCCGAGGGCGCCAAAGAAGCCTACTTCGACCACCTGGACGCGGGCCTCACCGCTTCCGGCCGCTCACGCGCAGACTTCGACATTTGCCAGGGCGCCGAGGTGGCCTTCGCCGAGGACGAGGACGCACTGCGGGCGATGGTGGCCGGCCGGAAGAAGGAACTGGCCTTCAGCCTGGGCGGCATGGGCTCCGCGAGCACCAACTTCTACAACAACGCATACAGCCGCCAGGGCTGGGCCGACGTCGCCGCCGAGGTCCGCGAGCGCTGGCAGGCCGGCGACCGGGACGGCGCGGCCGAACTGGTCACCGACGAGATGGTCCTGGGCACCACGCTCATCGGCACCGAGGACATGGTGCGGGACCGGCTGCGGGTGTGGCGCAACGCCGGCGTCGACACCGTTCGCTTCTACCCCGCCGGCGAGACGCTGGACGCCCGGCTCACCACCCTCGGCCGGGCCCTCGACCTGGTCCGCGCCATGGAGCGCGAGCCGGGCCGGTAACCCGAGCGCTCGAAGACGCCGCCCGTCAGGCCGGCGGCCGAGCCGGACCGGACGCGGCACGGCGGCGGCCGGTGCCCAGGACCTGGCGCATCGTGGGTTGCTCTCCTTCAGCACCTTCGGCATCACAGCGGCGAACCCGCAGTGCCGCCTCCTGCCGCAACCCGGTTTCTCCCCTTGTCGTCCCCATGCTCAAGGAGCAGATTGACCAGCTACAAGATCGCCGGCGTCGGTGGCACAGGCCCCCAGGGCAGGGGCCCGGCCTACCGATTCGCCAAGGCCGGTCACACGGTCGTCATCGGGTCGCGATCGCCGGAACCGGTAGAGCAGACGGCGACCGACATCGCCAGGCGGGTCGGCCACGTTGTCCCAGATCAGCCGAGCGGACAACGCCACCGCGGCCGGCTCTGCCGACGCAGTGCTGCTCACGATGCCGTACGACGGCCATGCCGATCTGGTGGCGTCGCTGCGCGCCCAACTGGCAGGCAAGGTAGTGCTCATCTGGTGAACCCGCTGGCTTCAACAAGCGGGGGCTCTACGGCCTGAACGTCGGCGATGGCAGCACTACCGAGAAGACGCAGCGGAAGGTGCCCGGCGCCCGACCAATGGGTGCGTTCACCACCTGTCCGCCCTCAGTCTCTGGAGCGAGATGGAACAACTGCTCGGCTACGAAGACGTCCTGGTCTGCAGCGACGACGTGCCCGGCAAAGACCGTCGCCATCGCTCTGACGCTCGATCACCGATCGCAATGGCATCGACGCCGGCGCGCTTCGGCTGGCCCGGAAGCTGGAACCACTCACCGCCGTGCTGATCAGCATCAACAAGCGGCACAAGGTCCGGTCCGGTACTCGCATCCCCGGCCTGGGGCACGCTGGATGACCACCGACGCGGGTACCGGAAGCACGACCACCGTTGCGCGTCGCCGCGGCGGCAACCACCAACGGCTACCTACCGCTCGGCTTGCGGACCCACAGGTCCGAAACGCTGAGTCCTATGGTGAGACCTATATGCTGAGGTCATGAGGCGGACCTCTTTCGCGAACTGGCCGTGCTCAGTCGCGCGCACCATGGACATGCTCGGGGACTGGTGGACGCCGCTGGTCCTGCGGGAGGCCTTCTACGGGATCAAGCGGTTCGACGCGTTCCAGCAGGAGCTCGGCATCGCTCGCAACACCTTGACCGACCGTCTCCGCCGCCTGGTCGATGAGGGCCTCATGGAGAAGAAGGCCTACCAGCACGAGCCAGTGCGCTACGACTACGTGCTCACGGAGAAGGGGCGCGATTTCTTCGGCGTGTTGGCTGCCTTGAACACCTGGGGCAACCGCTGGCTCAGCGGCGAGCAGGGACCGCCGGTGGTCTTCCACCACGACCGCTGCGGTCACCAGAGCGACGCCGAGGTCGTTTGCGCCTGTTGCAAGGAACCGATGACAGCCGATGACACTCACCCGCGCTTCGGCCCTGGCTATCCCCCGCACCTCGCCGAGCGCCCGGACATCCAGAGCCGCTTCACGGCCTGAGAGGGGCCCAGGCCCTCATCGACGCCGAGGCGGCCGCGCGCGTCTGGGTGCGTTCCCTCGCAGACCGCGCGTCTTTTCACGGAGGAGCGTCTCGCTCAGGGTGCGGGCTCGTAGACGACGATTGTGGTCAGGCAGGCCTCGGCGAACTGGGTCAGCACGGCCGCCTCGTCGGCACCGACGGTCAGGCCCCATCGCTCTTGGTGCCGGCCCAATCCGACAGATAGCGGCACGTCACTTCTGGACTCGGCAGCTACTCTGCCGGTTTTTTGTCGGCCTGCTGCGGTTCGATGCGGCCGTCACCGCGACCAGCGATTTGGGGCGGCGAGGTCGTTGCGTGGGCCTCGCGGTCGGTCACCGACGCCGCCGTGACCATTTGTTTCTACGGCGGATACTACGGCGACGCCCTGCTGCCGGCGCGCCGGGCCCGGTGGCTGAGGGTGCGCACGGTCAGGGTGCGCGACCTGTTCGGCTGATGCGGGCCCGGCCGCCGTCTCCACCCCCCACCGCCCGATGGCGGCAGGGCGGCAAGGGGGCGGAGGTCTGTGAATGTGTCGTGCCGTCAGCCCCGCTGGTGCGGACCGGCCGGCGTGTATTGCTCGGCCTGCTGCCAGCTCGCGGGGATGCCGAGCGCGGTGGGGGCGTCCGCGATCCCCGCGCCCAGGCGGGGGTCGGCGCCGGGCAGGGGCTGGCAGGCGGTGCGCAGCAGCAGGTACAGCAGGTCGGCGCGGCCCGCGGTCCGCGGCACCGCCTGGGTGCGCAGATGGTCGTGGTGGGCGAGCAGCAGCGCCGCCAGTCCGGTGACGTGGGCGGCGGCGATCGCCGTGCCGTCCACCGCGGCATAGCCGTCACCCAGGCTGGTGGTGATGACCGCCGCGCCGGGCGCGACCAGGTCCACTCCCGGACCGGTGGGGGTGAACGGGGCCGGGTAGGGGCCGGGCCACGGCGGCTGCACCCAGGTGAGCGGGCTGCTCACGGGATAGGTGCCGGTGTGCGCGATTGCCCCCACCGCCAGCACCCCCGGCAGGGTAGCCAGCTGAGTGAGGGGGCCGGCGGTGTCTCCCGCCGGGGCGATGACCGTGGTGCCGGCGGCGTGCGCATCGGCGAGTTTCCAGGCGGCCAGCTGGGACTGTACGGGATAGGCGAGGCTGATCTGGGCGATGTCGATGTCGTGGGTGATGCAGTGGTCGACCGCTTCGAGCAGGTCGCTGAGGTGCCCGCCGGGGAACAGCTTCAGCGCATGCACCTCGGCCTCCGCCGCGATCCCGGCGATGCCGGCGTTGTTGTCCGCCGCGGCGATGATGCCGGCGCACCACGTGCCGTGCCCGGTCACATCGAGGCCCCAGGTGCCGTTGCCGGCGCCGGTGAAGTCGTGCCCGTGCTGGACGGTGTCCTTCAAATCGGGGTGGGCGGTGTTCACCCCCGAATCGAGCAGCGCGATCTTGATGCCGTGGCCGCGGTAGGTCGGCGGGATCTGGTTGAGCCGCATTGCCTGTGCATCCCAGCCGGTGAGCGCCTTGCCGGGGAAGCCCTCGAAGGTGTCCGACAGGGCCTGCACCGTAACTACAGCCTCGCCGTTGTCGGCGGGTTGGGGGGTGCCGGTGCGGGCCGGCCAGTAGTCGGCCACCGGGCGGACGTAGAGCGCCTGGAGCGTTTCGGGGGTGTCTGCGGCCAGGGTCATGGTGACGCGTCCGTCCGGGCCGGTGACTCCGTGGACCGGGCCGCCGGTGCCGATGGCCCACACGTGCGCGCCGGCCACCGCGTCCCCGTCACTGCCCACCACCCGCAGGGTGAGATGTTCGGGCTCCTCCAGGGTGACCGCCAGCATCGGGTCCAGTACCGGCACCGGCCCCAGGCCCACCGACGGGGTCGGGGTGTAGGACAGCGGCTGGTCGATCTCCACGACCACCTGCGGGTTCCCGGCCAGGGCGCGGGCCCGCTCCTGGGGCATCTTCACGACCGCGACCGGGGGGCAGGCCGGATGCGGCTCCGCGATCGCCCCCAACCCGCGGGAACGGGACGGCCGCACCTGTGCCACGGGTTCCACATCGGGGTCCTCCTCCAGCAGCTTGAACAGCGCCGAGGCCTCAATCGGCGGCACCCCACCGGCAAGCAGCCCCAACGGCCGGGGCGCCACCAGATAGCGGCCCCACCCCGCCCGCACACCCCGACCCTGGTACCCCAGCGCCTGCGCCTCCCCGCCCATCCGTCCGGTCGGCTCGCCTGCCCCGCCTGCAGCCGCCGCCGGCTGCCCGGCCTCACCCGCCGCGCCCTGCGCACGCGGGGTCTTCCCGCCCTTGCCGTTGCCCGGCTTCATACCGTTGCCGCCCTGCTCACGCATTCAGCCAACCGCCATCTCAACGTAAAGCGTCGTCGTACGCCCCGGATCTTCAGTGGCTGGCCGGGAAGCGGGCGTCCATGAGCTCCCCGGCCAGCGAACCCGCCGCGCCTTTGCCTCGCCCCGCCGCGGCATCCGGCCGGGCAGGCCCGCCTTCCCACACGGGAGGGAGAACGAGCGCTACCCGGCCGGGTGTCTCACATGCCCAGAGGCGACAGCTGCCCGTACTGCGGCTGCTGCCCGAACATCCCCTGGCCAGGGAACTGGCCGAACTGGCCCTGCGGCTGCATGCCCGGGAACTGGCCGAACTGCTGCTGGCCCTGCTGGCTCTGCTGCACCAGCGTCAGGATCGCAATAGGCAGAGCCTGCTGCACGGACTGCTCCACAGCGCTCCGCACGCCCTGGAGCAGGGTGTGGTGCAGCGCGACAGCCAGGTACGGGTGCGCCTGGTGAGCCAAGCCCTGCTGCTGCAGCTGCTGCTGGACCTGCTGCAGCTGCTGCAGCGTCTGCTGCAGGCGCTGCGCCACCTGCTGGCTCGCCTGCTGGCAAGCCTGCTGGATCGACTGCTGGACCACCTGCGCGATCTGCTGCTGCGGCTGGCCGATCTGGCCCCAGGGCTGCTGCTGGCCGAACAGCTGCTGCTGGTTGTACGGCTGCTGGGTCTGCGGCTGGCTGATCTGCTGGGGGGTGTAGACGGACATGCGGAACTCCTCCTTGAGCCTGACGGATGCACACGATGTACGGCGCGCCGAGAAGCCCGGCCGCCGCTACCGAGCAGCAAACCACCAACCGACCAAGAACACATTCCGGGACATACCGCCAAGCGGCGTGTCCCGGTCGCGTTGACGATCGCCGCAGTCACGGCATCCGCTGCTCACAGACGTGTCGACCAGACAGGAGGAGTGGGTGGCCGCAGCAGGCCGCCGGGCGCAGGCTGGAACCATGAGCGTGGACCCCTCCCGAGGCGCTCATGGTGCACTGCTGCCGATGCTCGCGGTGATCGGCCCGCCGCCCAGGCCGGAGACCTAGGCTGAGTACGCCTACGAAACGCTCTTCAACGGTGCCCGGGTCATCGCCCATCTGCCCGGGCACGCAAGCCTGCGGCTTCTGTCCCAGGCCGGGATGGACGTCACCGCCCAGTACCCCGAACTCAAGGCGCTGTCCGGCCTGCTGCCCGGACCACAGGCGGTCCTCGACGGAGAGATCATCACCCTCGACGGCGTGGGGCGGCCGTCGATGGAGCGGTTGCAGCAACGGATGGGCCTGCACCACCCCGAGGCGGTCACCCACGCCCTCGAAGACCTGCCCGTCCGGCTGATGCTCTACCTCGGCGAACCGACCGTGCAGCTTCCCTACACCGCCCGCCGCGACCTCCTCGACGACCTCGCCCAACCCACTGCGGCCCGCGCCCGCAGCCGGCGGCCGCTGGCCCCGCAGCGGGTCCGGCCAGCCGTGTACCGGGCGCTGGATTCGCTCGCCGTCCCCGCCGTGGTGCAGGGACGTCCTGGCGGCAAACCGTTCCTAATCAGTGAGCAGGAGTGTGTCTTGGACCCACTGCCAGTCACTGCGCGCATCCCGAACGGTTTTGGGTGCGCTGGTCGCCCGCGT
>NZ_JBHWKX010000116.1:0-14983 GCF_042730885.1 Streptomyces sp. NPDC059909 | reverse complement strand
CTACACGGCAGACTGCCGCGCGCGACCAGCACGAGCACCCGGGCACGGAATCACACCAGGCCCGTGACCTGCTACTTCACGATGCACACCACTCAGTCACAACCGATAGTTGGCCATCTCGATCCGTAGTTGGCCATCGCCCCGTTTCGACTGCCCAAGGCAGGCCCAAGCGCCTGTCTGAGGCTCAGCCGTCTCGTCTTAGTTCGGCGACCCGCGTCACACCCGGCTCCTGTCAGCAATCGGGACGCCGTCCCGTTCAAAAGGCACGCGAACGAGACAGGAGCAACGCCATAAAGCACCGCATCGTCGTACTCGGCGCCGGATACGCCGGGGCCTTCGCCGCTGGAAACCTGGCCCGCCGGCTCTCCCCCGCCGACACCGAGATCACCGTCGTCAACGCCGTGCCCGACTTCGTTGAGCGGATGCGGCTCCACCAGCTCGCGATCGGCCAGGACCTCGCGTTCCGCAAGCTCGCCGACGTATTCGCGGGCACCGGGGCGCGGCTGCGCCTGGCGCGCGTCACCGGCGTCGGCCCCGAGCGCAGGACTGTCGCCGTGACCGGCAAGGACGGCGACGGCGAGCTCGCGTACGACACGCTTCTCTACGCGCTCGGCAGCTCCGTAGCCCACCATGGCGTCCCCGGCGTGGCCGAGTATGCCTTCGATGTGACCGGCTGGTCCTCGGCGCTGCGTCTGCGCGAGCGCCTGGCCGGCCTGGGCGAGGGCGGCACCATGCTGGTCGCGGTCGGCCTGCCCGAACCGGCCGCTGGGACGGAGGGCTCAGCACACCCGGCGGAGTCCCGTTCAGTGGAGCTCACCGCCGTGTACGTCGGCGGCGATCTGCAGGTCGACCAGCGGACGATCATCCATCAGCAGGCCGTACCCACCCGGCCGTTCGGACTCGATCCGAGGGTACCCGGACTGATCGGCCGGGACCTGCTGCTCACCACGATGGGCCAGCGGCTGGCTCCGGCGCGGGGCCCGGAAGGGACGCCGAGTCCTCGTCTGCTCGTGCTGCACGGCCTCGGCAGCGTCGGGAAGACGAGCGTGGCGGTCGAATACGCCCGCCGCCACCAGGACTCGTACGGGTTGGTCTGGCAGCTGCGCGCCGAAGACCTGGCCGTCCTGATCGCCGCCACCCCGCTCGGTCCCGACCAGGCCGCCGACCGTCTCGGGGGTGAGGCGAGTCGAGTTCGACTACATGCGGACCTTGGGATGGATCAAGCCCACAGATTGGAGGGAGGTGCGGTTCGGTACGTCGCGGGCGGGGGCAAGGCCGCCGTCGTATGAGTGTGCGCGCACCCGGGTGGGACCTCGTACTCGGTGGCCGTCGGGTAGCCGAGCTCCGTACCGCGGAGCGGCGCACTCCGAGTTGGTGCGGGCGGCGCTCCTGGCGGATGAGGATCTTCCCCTGCTGCTCCCGTTGACGACTATTGCATACAGTATTCAAACCGGCTAACGTCTACTCATGCGACTGACGAAGTCCACAGACCCGGCGCTCCCCATGATCATGCGGTTGGCGGTAACTGGTGCGGAACTCACCACCGCACGGCGGTGCCGGGCATGATGATTTATGGCGATGACGCGACAGTAAGGCAGATTCTCACCACTGCCGGAGACACCTGGGCCGTGGTGGGCCTGTCCGACAACCCCGAACGGGCCGCTTACCGCGTGGCCGAGAAGCTGCAGCGCATCGGCAAGAGGGTGGTGCCCGTGCACCCAAAGGCCGAGACGGTGCACGGTGAGCAGGGCTACGCTTCGCTGGCGGAGATCCCTTTCCCGGTGGATGTGGTGGACGTGTTCGTCAACTCCGCCCTCGCCGGAGGCGTCGCCGACCAGGCTGTGGCGATCGGCGCCAAGGCGGTCTGGTTCCAGCTGGGCGTCATAGACGAGGCCGCCTACGACAGGACTCGCGAGGCCGGCCTGCTGATGGTGATGGACCGCTCCCCGGGACGGGAGATACCCCGGCTGGGGCTGGGCTGACGCTCCCCAGCCTGGGGCTCGAAGAGTCGTCGTTGCAGGTCACGCGGCGTATCCGATCCTCGTTGATGCCGCCGGAAAACCCTGGTGCGGAGCAGGCTTCGCTCGTCGAGGTCGTGCACGATTGCGGGCTGCTCGGTCGCGCTGGGCGGTAGCTGTTGCCGGGATCGGTGCGGCCAGTGTCCGTTGTAGTGGTGGCTGCGCCACCGGGAACGGATGGCCCGTCTGCGGACCGCCGCGGTGCCGATCCACGGCCCGGTTCCGCGGAACCGCGAAATGATCACCGCGAGCAGTCCTGCTGGCAGCGCGAGCCCCACATCCGTGCTGCCGGAACGACGAACTCACGGAGCCTGCAACCAGGCCAGCGCCTGAGCGCAAACCGATGGAGCCCTGAGAGATCATGAGCGAATGACCCGCCTACTGACTCGAAGTGACTTGCAGGCCGTGCTGGAGCCGGTGTCTTGCATAGCTGCGCTGCGCGACGGCTTCCGCGCAGCCGTCTCCCCGATAGCCGGGCAACGGATACGTACTGACCTGCCATTTCCCGGAACGGCCACGGCTCTGATCCCTGGTGTACTGCCTGGCATCGAGGCGTACACGATGAAGGTCAACGCCAAATTCCCGGGAGCCCGACCAGCTCTGCGCGGAGTTGTCTGCCTTCACAGCGGCCACAACGGTGAGCTCCTCGCGCTGATGGATTCCGCCACCATCACCGCATGGCGCACTGGACTGGCTGCGGCCCTGGGAACCCACCTTCTCGCCGGCCCCGCACCTACGGACGGCTCAGTACTCGGAGTGATCGGCGCAGGCGCACAGGCCGAGCTTGTCGGCGTACAACCTCACGTGACCAGCCGCGTACAAGCTCATGTGTCCACCCTGGTGGGCGGGCCGGGGCCGCCCGACTGCTGATTGTGCGGGTCGGTGACCGCCGTCAAGAGCGCCCTTCGGGCGTCGCTGACGCGATGGCCGCTGCGCGGCCACTCTGGACTGCGCCCCCCAACCCGTGAGAAGCGGCTGGCTATCGGGCGGCCCCTCCGCTGTGGCGTACGGCCGCCTGTACACGTGACCGTGTACCTATCTGGACAGATGACCCTGAACCTCGACACGAGCTCATGGTGCGTGGCCTGAGTACCCTGCGACGGCATCGCGAGATCGTCGTTTACGACTCAGATCCGGATCGCGCCAACGCCTTCGCCTCACGCCACAACGGCCGCCTCCTGACATCTGCCACACAGGTCACCGCGGCCGCTGACGTCGTCCTGCTCGCCACCTGGTCACGCTCACCGCTGCTCCGGCTGGCGGATACGCGGCCAGGGCAGCACGTCACAAGCCTGGGAGCCGACGAACCCGGCAAACAGGAACTCTCTGCCGACTTGCTGGAATCTGCACTCCTGGTCGTGGACGACCGAGAACTCGCCGCGACCATGGGCGCTCTGTCGGCCGCCAGCCTTGCAGCCTCGGCTGCTCAGGCCACACTCAGCGAGGTTCTGCGTGGCGACCATCCAGGACGTACCAGCGCGACGGACCGCTCCGTCTACGCGCCTGTCGGACTTCCCTGGCAAGACCTTGCTCTGGCGTGGGTCGCCTACCAGCAGGCAGAACAGCATGACATTGGACAGAAGATCGACCTGCTCTCCTGACGCCTACACGGCCAGAGTCGAACATCGGGTGCGCCAGTGCCGGCGTGCAACGACACCGATATCCGACTGCCCCGCGCAGCCCACCGGCACCAGGACGTGACGACGATCAGCACACCCACCAGCCGACACCGGCCACGCGGAGCAGCACTGGGCGCGGGATTCCACCTCCACGCCCAGGCCACCCCTCCACGGTGGGCACAACCCACGCCAGACACCACGTCTTGCATGGGATCGCTTAGCTGATCAGAGACGCTTCAAGTTCGGCACTGCCATGACGAGGGCGAAGCGGGCGGCCGGGTCGGTCCACCAGTGGCGGACGGTGAAGCCGCCCTCCTTGAGTTCGGCGGTGAGAGCGTCGCGGCGGAACTTGCACGACAGTTCGGTGCGCAGGTCCTCGCCCGCGGCCAAGTCGAGGGTGAGATCGAGGTCGGGGATCTTGACGGTCTGGGCGGTGCGGGTGCGCAGCCTCATCTCGATGCGCTCGAATTCGGGGTTCCACAGGGCGATGTGATCGAAGAGGTCGGGGTCGAAGTCGGCGCCGAGCTCGCGGTTTAGGACGTGCAGCACGTTCTTGTTGAAGTCGGCGGTGACGCCGGCCGCGTCGTCATAGGCACGGATGAGGATCTCGGGGTCTTTGACCAGGTCGGTGCCGAGGAGAAGTACGTCGTCGCTGCTGAGTGTGTGGGACAGGGTGCGGTAGAAGGCGCCGCGCTGCTCGGCGTCGAAGTTGCCGATGGTGCTGCCGAGGAATGCCAGCAGGCGCGGGCCGGGCTCGTCGGACAGGGCGAGGTCGGTTTCGAAGTCGGCCACGGTGGCGGAGACAGTAAGCCCCGGGTAGTCGCGGCTGATCGCGCGGCCTGCCTCTTCCAGGGCGGGGGCGCTGACGTCCAGGGGCGCGTAGCGGCGCAGTGTGCCGGTGGCGGTGAGGGCATCGAGCAGCAGCCTGGTCTTGCGGGAGGAGCCGGAGCCCAGCTCGATCAGGGTGGTGGCCCGGGTCAGTGCGGCGATCTCCGGGGCGCGGCGGGTGAGAATTTCCTGTTCGGCCCGAGTGGGGTAGTACTCCGGCAGCCGGGTGATCTGCTCGAACAGCTCGCTGCCGCGCTTGTCGTAGAACCACTTGGGCGGCAGCGTGCGCGGCGCACTGCCCAGGCCGTCGCGCACGTCGGCATGGAGCGTCGTCGTGAAGTAGTCGGCGGGCAGCCGGTCGGCGAGGGTGAAACCGCCGTCGGTCATCAGCTGTGGTTCCTTGTGGTGTGGGCGTGGGGTGTGCAGTGGGAGGATCCGGACGCCGGCCGTGGTGGCCAGCAGCAGGGAGCGGTCGGGGACTTCCCGCCAGTCACCGGGTGTGTCGTCGGGCTCGGAGGCGACGAGCGCCGTGGCGGGTCCGGTGCGGTACCACAGGGTGTCGCCCCAGGCGGTGGCGGCGATGGTGTGGCCGTCCGTGAGCAGGAAGTTCAGCCGGGCGGTGGGCCTGGCCTCGGCGACCTGACGGACCACCGCAGCCAGGGCGCCGGCGGGTGGTTCGCCCTGCCGCAGGCGTCGCACGATCATGGCCCACAGCAGGGCCGAGTCGCTGTGTGCGTCCAGGGCCAGCATCTCGGCGGGGGTGAGGTCGGTGGGCAGTCGTGTCCAGTCGGGGACGGCGCCGTTGTGGCTGAACAGCCAGCGGCCGTCGCGGAAGGGCGCGGCTGCCGTCTCGTCCTGGGTGGTGCCCTCGGTGGCCGAGCGGACGGCGGCCAGCACCGCGTGGCTGCGGATTGTCCCTGTCAGCTCGGGGAGGTTCGCGTCGGCCCAGATGGGCACCGCCCGCCGGTAGCGGGCGGGCCGGGGGAACCCGGCGTCACCCCCGGAGGTGGTGTCAGGCTCGTCCGGGTACCATCCGACGCCGAATCCGTCGGCGTTGACCGTCCCGTGGCGCTGTCTGGCCGGCTGCCAGGACTGCTCGTAGAGGCTGTGCGGGGGCTCGGTGAGCAGTCGCGCCAGTGTGACGGGCGGGCCTACGTAGGCGAGGTGGCGGCACATCAGGCGCGTCCGTTCTCGGACGTGTCTCGGGCGGTGCGGAAGCCGGCGAAGATCTGCCGCCGGATCGGGTAGTCCCAGTTGCGGAAGGTGCCCCGGCAGGCGACCGGGTCGACGGAGAAGGCGCCGCCGCGCAGCACCTTGTACTCGGGGCCGAAGAAGGCCTCGGAGTACTCCTTGTAGGGGAAGGCGGTGAAGTGGGGGTAGGGGGTGAAGTCCGAGGTCGTCCACTCCCAGACGTCGCCGATCAGCTGCCGGGCGCCGCTGGGTGCGGCCCCGGCCGGGTAGCTGCCGGCTGGGGCCGGCTGGAGGTGTCGCTGCCCGAGGTTGGCGTGCTCGGGGCCGGGCTCCGCGTCGCCCCAGGGATAGCGTTGGGAGCGGCCCGTCGCGGGGTCGTGCCGTGCCGCCTTCTCCCACTCCGCCTCGGTCGGCAGCCGCCTCCCCGCCCAGCGGGCGTACGCGTCGGCCTCGTACCAGCACACGTGCAGTACGGGTTCGTCGGCGGGGACTTCCTCGATCATCCCGAACCGGCGGCGCAGCCACCGCCCGTGCTCCCGGTGCCAGAACAAGGGCGCCTCGAGCTCGGTCTCCTGGACGTGCTGCCAGCCCTCGGGCGTCCACCACTGGGCGTCGCGGTAACCGTCGGCCGCGATGAACTCCTGGTAGGCGGCGTTGGTGACGGGCACTGTGTCCAGCCAGAAGGCGGGGACGTCCACGGTGTGGTGCGGGCGTTCGTTGTCCAGGGCCCACGGCTCGGTGCTGGTTCCCATGGTGAACGGGCCGCCGGGGATCAGCACTTCGCGGGGCAGCCGGGCGGCGTCGGCGGCTGCGCGGGGCGGTGCGGACGCGTGCAGGACGGGTGCGCCCTTACGCAGTTGGAGAGTGGCGAGCATGGTCTCGTCGTGCTGCTGTTCGTGCTGAGCGAGCATGCCGAACACGAAGCCGTCGGCAAGCAGCGGATCGGGGTTGTCGGGTGAGGTGTCCACACCTGCCAGCACGTCCCAGATCTCGGTGCGGACCGCGTCCAAGTAGTCGCGGGCGGCGGCCGGGTCGAGCAGGGGCAGGGCCGGGCGGTCGGCACGGGGGTGCTGGAAGGCGTCGTAGAGCGGGTCGAGGTCGGGGCGCAGTCCGGGGCGACGGCCGGCGGTGCGCACCAGCCACAGGTCTTCCTGGTTGGCGATGTGGGCGAGGTCCCATACCAGGGGGGACATCAGCCGTGAGTGCTGGGCGGTGAGGTCGTTGTCGGTGAGCGGGTCGGTGAGGCTCAGGGTCCGGCGTCGGGCGGTCTCCAGCGCGGTGCGAGCGGCGGCGGACGGGGTCCCGGCCGGTCGTACGGCTGTCCCCTCGGCCGGGGAAGCGGGTGCGTCTTGGGATGGTGCGGCAGTGGGGTGGGATGTGGCCCCGTTTCGGGCCGTACTGGAGTCGGTGTGAGAGTTCGTCACGGCATGCCTTTTCGGAGGGTCAGGTGCGGCGGAGCGCGTCCGGTTGGTCATGGGCGGGGCATCGGCCACGTTCTGGGTAGCGCTCGGCGAAATCGGCCAGCGCCTGCCGCAGGACCGCAGAGGCCCCGGGGCGCGCCAGGGCGCTGTCGGCCGCGGCGAAGCAGGCGCGGGCCGCCTTGGCGAGGTCCGGGTCGGCCGGGCCGATGCGAGCCGCCCGCTGCCAGATGTCGTCGGAGGGGACGGGCCGTATGTCCTGGCAGAGCGGCTCCGTTGCCGCGTAGGCGGCATCGGCGGCAGCGGGGTCGTTGAGCAGGGTCGCGGCCAGCACAGTCGGCACGATCCAGTCGTCGCCGTTCTGTGCGTCGGTCATCCGCAGTTCGAGCCAGCCGCGCGGTCTGACGGGCGGGAACAGGGTGCTGAGGTGGTAGTCCAGGTCGGCCTGGGTCGGCCGCCGCAGTCCTGGTGTGCCGCGCAGCCAGTCGCGGAAGGTCAGATCCGGGGGCGCGGACCAGTCGCCGTTGTCGTCGCCCGGTATGCACATCACCTTCGCGTCGAGCGCGTAGCGGGTCCAGGCGACGCGGGGGTCGGCGTGGTAGCGGGGCTGGTGGGTGCGGCTGGCGTCCATCCGGGACCAGACGGCCTGGCGCGTGGACAGCCATCCGCTGGGCCGGCCGTCCATGATCGGGGAGTTGGCGAAGGCGGCTACGAGGACGGGGCCGACACGGTGGGCGAGTTCCCACCGGTAGCGATAGCCGGAGAAACTGTTGGACTCATCCCCGCCGTCCAGGTTGATCTGGACGGAGGCGGTACGCCGCATCATGACGCGGCCCGAGGGGCCCTCGCGGTCGAAGAACCTCTCCATGGCCCGGTAGCGGGGATGGTCGAGTATGCGAGGCGGTTCGCGGTACGGGTCGAGACCCCGGCCGACCAGTATCAGGCCGGCCCTCTCGACCGCCTCGCGCAGTACGGTTAGATCCGCGGCCATCGCCTCGACGCACGCGGTGAGGGACAGGGCCGCAGGAGAGCTCAACTCCACCTGCCCACCCGGCTCACGGGTGATCCTGCTGCCCCGGGCAGGGCGCCCGCGACTTCGGCCGGCGCGAGGGCCGCGTTCAACCGGTCGACGGATACCGGCAGTTCAGGGTCGCGGCAGTCCTGGAGCAGCCACTCCGTCTCCACACCGGTCCGCTCGGGCGGGCCGGTCTTGAAACACACACCGTGCATATACGCTTCCGCATCCTCCTCTGTCAGTTCACTCGTCACGGTCTCTGTTCCTCTCTCACAGGCTGATGCGGTTCGGGTGTACGGGAGGTCGACATGCGAACGCTGAGGGCAGTCGGCACGGCAGACTCGAACTCGCCGTCCGACGCGGCGCACGGAATACACGGGGTTGGAACGGGGTGAGCAACGGCATGCCCGCTGGCCTGCGCCTTCTCGGCTGCCACAGGCCATTTCTCCAGGTTCAGACGTTTCCGCAGATCGTGGGGCTCTCGGGTGCGGTCCCGGAACCTGACCGCAGTCCGTTCCGGGACTCGCCTCAGATGGACGGTCTTCCCGTCGCCCGCCTTCCGACGGGCGAGGGCGTCAGACCCGGACCGTCTTGAGGGCGCGGGCCCAGGACTCCAGCTGGTCGAACAGGGTGGTCGCGGCAGCGTCGTGCTGCTCGCCCGGCTTGAAGACGGAGAAGTTCTCGAAGTCGGTGAACAGCGAGAAGGACAGCTGCTGGCGCACGTGAGCCAGCTGCAGTTCGCTGGCCACGGCCCGCAGGTGCTCGATGGCCCGAGCGCCGCCGAGGGAGCCGTAGGAGACGAAGGCGGCGGCCTTGTTGTTCCACTCGCCGTACAGGTAGTCGATCGCGTTCTTGAGTACGCCGGAGGTGGAGTGGTTGTACTCGGGGGTCACGAAGATGTATCCGTCGAACTCGGCGATCTTGGCCGCCCATGCCTTGGTGTGCTCACCCTGGTACTGACCCATGGCCGGTGGGATGGCCTCGTCCAGGTGGGGCAGCGGGTAGTCGGCGAGGTCGACCAGCTCGTACTCGACGCCGGTGCGGGCGCCGGACCGGTCCACCACCCAGTCCGCGACAACCTTGCCGTTGCGGCCGGGTCGGGTGCTGCCGAGGATGACGGCGATCTTCAGGTCACTCATGCGGTCTTCTCCTTGATAGGCCGGCCGGTGCGAGGCCGAGCCGGCGGATGCGCGGCGGGCGCGGATCGCGGCGCTGAGCCACAGGTACCGGCCTGCCATGCCTTCATGGCGGTGATGTTGTGTGCTTAACGGTCCACCGTCGCCGAGCGGTCAACTCGAGGTCTTCATCGAGCATCCGAGCCCGCGTCACGGTGAACACGACCGGCGCCCGGACGCCACGGGCCGCCAGGAGGCCGTTCAGCCTCCACGTGCCGTTGGCGTCACACCGGGCACCGGTGGAAGTGAAGGTGACGCCCGGGTGACTGCCGGTGTCCAGGAACGTCCGCGAGCAGCACCTGCCGATCGCGCGCCGCGCTACCGCTGCTGAAGCTGGTCGCATCGGCGACGGCCCGCACGCGCGAGTCGATGAGGTACTCGCCCGGCGGAAAACCCTCGGCGGTCACGCAGGACGCCCTTTCACTTGAACTTTCATGTCACACCCTAGGGCAACGACATATGAAAATTCAAGTGCGGACTGGGACTCGTGAACGTTCATGCCAGATAGACTCCGGGCATGCCTGAACAGCCTCCGCACCCGAACGATCAGCGCCGCTGGCTGACCCCGGCGGAGCTGGAGACATGGCAGCAATTCGGCCGGATGATGCACAGGCTGCCCGCCGCCCTGGAAGCGCAGCTGCAGCAGGACGCGGACCTCCGTTACCTCGAGTACTACGTCCTCGCCGGACTGTCCGACCAGCCGGGACACCGCATGCGCATGAGCGACCTGGCCGTCCTCGCCAACTCCGAGCAGTCCCGTCTCTCCCACATGATCAGCAGGCTGGAGCGCCGGGGTTTGGTCCGCCGCGAACCCGACCCCACCAATGGCCGCTACACCCACGCGATCCTGACCGACGCCGGTTACGCCCATCTCGTCGAGGCCGCCCCAGGACACGTGGCCCGGGTACGCGACCTCGTCTTCGACGTTCTCGACCCCGCCGAACTGGACAGTCTGCGCACCGCCGCCGAGAAGATCAGCGAGAGGATCGACTGCCGGGAGCAGCAGGCCTGCACCAGCAAGGACACCGCCCAGCAGCTTCCACACCGGGACGCCACCCGGTGACGGACCCCGATGCGAGCGACGCCGGGCATCCGGCGTCCCGCATCGACCGGGACAACGGCTGCCACGGTGGCGATGCCCTTCCCCGTCCGGGCGTGGCGGAACCGAGAGCCGATGCCGGATCAATGGCCTGCAATGGTCGTTCGGCATCGAACCCGACACAGGCACTGTCTACTACGTCCTTCCACAAGGCGAGGTATGGACTCCTCTCCGTGTGTGTATGTCGACCTCTGGCTGCTTCCGTTCACTGAGTTTCAACGAATCTCGGTGATTCACCCGTGACCGGGCGAAGGTCCCCGTCTCGCTTGATCCCGGGAGGATCGATGCGGGGTAGACGCTTCACGGCCACCTGCCCCGCGAGGCGGGGTCTTACGGTCGGCTCCACGTCCGTCTACCGTCTCCGGGCCACTCCCGGCGACGTGCCGCTTCACCAGAGCGGCGAGGTTGAGTGCTGCGTTCTCGTCCCGGTCGAGGACGAGTCCGCAGTGTTCGCACACGTACGTCCGTACCCCAAGAGGCAGTTTGGGTTTCACCGCCTGGCATCCGGAACGCGTCTTGCTGCTGGGGAACCAGCGGTCGGCGACTTCGAGCCGACCGCCGTTCCACACGGTTTTGCAGGCGAGCCGGCGGCGAAACTCTGCGAAGGCGGCATCAGCGACAACGCCCTGGACCGACAGAGGAGTTGAGAAATGTTGAGAAGCTGTGTCACATCCTCTTCTCGCAGGTCACGGGGACATGAAGGGCAGTAGTGATCCCGCTTGCCGTTCGGTTGGGCGTGGATGGTTGCTGTTCCGAACGGCAGCGGCAGCGCGTTGGACTTTCAGGCGGATGCGAGGGTGGCCGTCGACGCCTCAGCCTGGCGGCGGGACATCAACTTCAGATGGTGACTGCCGGTCCCACGGCAGACGCGAAGGCCCTGAACCAGATGCATCAGCAGCTCCTCGCCGGCATCCGCATCCCCTGACCCCTCGAACCTTTCCCGAGCACCCGAACCACCACGCGCGGACGACCTCGAACGGGGCGGCAACAGACTTGGCCCCGGGCCAAGAGCCCGGGGCTGAGGCAGGCGCGGGGTTGCTGGAAACACACGTGGCGGGTGCTCAGTCGGCGCACCCGCCATCGTGGCTGTCCTTCGGTGGCTCAGGTCAGAACAGTGCCTGTCGGGGTCCCGAGTGTGAATGCCGGTCACCATCTGTCGCGGGCGGGACGCTCTGCTCGTACTGGAAGACGTTGTGCGGGTCGTACTTCGCCTTGATCTCGCGCAGCCGGTCGAAGTTGTCTCGCCAGTAGGCGGTCTCCCAATCCTGCTGCCCGATGTTCGGCACGTTGACGTAGGCGCCGTTCACGTAGCGCCGCAGCGCCTGGCTGAACTCGGCGATCCAGGTCTGGGCCTGGGGGGTGAGTGGGTCGCAGACGCCCGGCTCGTCACTGCGCTTCCCCCAGCCGACGCCGGGCTCGGAGTAGAAGAGCGCGTCGCGATGCGGGAACGCGGTGCCGCCGCGGGGGCTCTTCCTGACCGCCCCGCCGAAGGCCTGCACGAAGAAGTTGCTGTCATCCGTCGGGGCGTTCTGAATGAACGAGGCGACCACGTCGATCGCCTCACTCGGGAACGGCTTTCTGGCGAACTGCGAGAAGAACTTCCAGTTGGCGGGTTCGAGCTCGATCGGAATCTGGAATCCCGCGTATACGTCGCCCCAGTTACCGACCTGAACAGTGACGTCGGGGCTGTCGATCGACAGGATCGGGTCCAGCAACTGCTTCGCCTCTTCCGGCGATCCTTCGGCGAGAACCCCGAACAGGAAAATCTGGTTTCTGTGGATCTCGAGCTGGGTACCGAGGCGGTCGTCGGTGAACGGTGCCGTACGCTGATACGCCTCGAAGATGGCAGCGAGGTCACCGATGCCCGTCCACGTCGCCTGCAGATAAGCGACGCTCTTCAGCGGAGCCAGTTTGTAGGTCAGTGACGTGACGATCCCGAAGTTGCCGTTCCCCGCCCCGCGGAGCGCCCAGAGCAGGTCCGAGTTGTGGTGCCGATCCGCCTGGATCACCTTGCCGCAGTCGTCACCCGACGGGACGACGATCTCGGCCCCCACAAGGCTGTCGCAGGCCATGCCGAGCCAGCGGGTGAGGAAGCCGAAGCCGCCGCCGAGCGTCGCACCGGACAGGCCTACGCTGCCCTCCGTTCCGGTGGTCACCGCGAAGTCCTGCTTCGCGAGCGTGGTCACCGCTTCCAGCTGGCTGAGCCCGGAGCCGACTGTCGCGATACGCGAGTCGGCGTCGATGTCGACCGACTTCAGCTCGCTGATGTCGATCACGAGGCCGTTGTCCACGTTCGACCAACCCTCAAGGGCGTGGCGGCCGCTCCGCACCCGCAGCGCGACGTCGTTCTGCCGCGCCCACGTGAGGGCGTTGACCACGTCCTGGGTGTTCTGGGCGAAGACGATGGCCAGCGGATAGTGAGAGAAGAGCTGGTCCCAGCCGAGGCGCGCGTCTGTGTAGTTGGAGTCTTGGGGGCGGACGATGCGGCCGGTCAGCTCCGCCGGCTCACATTTCGGGCCCCCGGGCCTTTTGCTCGCGGCGCTCGCGACCGTGGCGCCTGCGACCGCAATACCCGGGACGGCGACCGCGCCGGCACCTGCGGCCGCCGTCGCCTTGAGCAGGCCGCGACGAGAAAAGTCGTGCATGGTCCATATCCTCTCGACCGGGCTACGCCCGCATTCCACTAAGGCAAATCGTGTCCGCCAACTGGCGCGTAGAATACTTTGTGGACATTCCCTGCGACCCGCAGAGTAACAGGGGTGATCATGGCGGTTTTGCCCGACACGCCAATTGAGGGCGATGACGACATGCTGAATGAGGACGTGCGCGGGTGGGCATGAATTAGCCCAGCGGGGTGAATCCGGCGGGGGCTTGATGTTCGCATTGTCGGAGAGGTGGTCATTCTGTCGCGACTTCGGCGACCGCAGTACGCGCACTGGACTTTTCGACATGAGCGGCATCCAGTGGTGGGTGCACTGCCGAAGCAGGCCCATTCTTCTTAGTCCGAATCCACCGACTTGATGTCTACGGATAAGACTCGGGCGTGGTAAATCCGTGGCGCGCGCCGGTGGTGCTTTTTGTGTGCCCTGACGTGGGCTGAGGCGGGTCCGGGACGCTGGAGGGGTTCGTTCCGGCCGAGACCGATATGCCTGGCCCGTGGACGGCCCTCAGTACCACGCTGACCAGCGAGCTCACCGGCATCATTCCAGGCATTGTCCTGGCTCATGCGCAGGATGGTACGGCCGAGTTGGGAGAGCCGCCGGTCCGCCGAGGGTTTCGCGCCGTCGGCCGTGCCTCCGGCGCCGATGCTGAGGAAGAAATAATGTTTCATGGGCAAAGACGGCCGGTTGTGGTCACGGACGACCGCGATGATGGGCCTCGGTTGTGCCGTGGGTGCGGTGGTCCGCTGATGCCGGCGGCGAGGGCGACGGCGGTGTTTTGCTCGTCCGTCTGTCGGTCGCGACATGGCAGCGGGTGCGGCGGGCGAGGGCGAGAACCTAGTGTCTCGTGATTCCGTCAGCGTTACTTGATCTTGTGTGGCAGAGTCTCTTGGTGTGGAGCTCTCCGTGGAACAGGCCGCCGAGTTGCGGGAGTTGGTGAACAGTCGGGACGTTCCTGCGGACATAGCAACGCGGGGTCGGATCGTGCTGTGGTCGAGTGAGGGGCGTCGGCGCAAGGACATTGCCGAGCTGCTCGGGGTGTCGCTGCCGACTGTGGACCGCTGGAAGATCCGCTATGCCGAGCAGGGCCTGGCCGGGCTGGAAGGTGAGCGTCCCGGTGGCGCGCGGGAACAGGTGCCGGCGCGGGTCCGGGCCCGGGTGATTGCGCTGACGCGCATGACGCCGCCGGACGGCACGGGGCTTTCGCACTGGTCCACGCGGGAGTTGGCGAAGTATCTGGAGCGGGCCGAGAACATCACCGTGTCCTGGCACTACATTGCGCGCGTCTGGCGGGAGGAGGGCCTGAAGCCGCACCGGTTGGGTACCTTCAAGATTTCCAAAGACCCCGCGTTCGCGGAGAAAGTGGCCGATGTGATCGGCCTGTATCTGGCCACGCCGGGCGGCGCGGTGGTCCTCTCGATCGACGAGAAGACGCAGATCCAGGCTCTGGACCGGACCCAGCCGGTGCTGCCGGTCGCCTTCGCGGCGAGCGAGCAGCGCACCGCCGACTACGTCCGGCACGGCACCACGAACCTGTTCGCCGCCCTGAACGTGACCACCGGTGAAGTGCTCGGCGAGTGCAGACCGACCCGGAACGGCAAGGATTTCCTGGCCTTCTTGAAGAAGGCTGTCAAACCGCACGCGGGGAAGGACATCCATGTCGTCCTGGACAACCTCTCGACGCACACCACACCCGAGGTCAAGGAGTGGCTGGTCAAGAACCCGCAAGTCCACTTCCATTTCACTCCCGTCGGCTCCTCGTGGCTGAACCAGATCGTGCGACACGAAGTCGCTTGAGAAGAGTGGGAATCACCAAGGAGGTTCGACTGATGTCGAAGGTGTAAGACCCGAGTCAGTGCGCAGGACTCGTTCCCGCCCCAGCGTGCGTTGCGAGTAATCGCGGGGTGCGAAGCCTGGGGAATTGCCCAAGGATCCTCGTTCCATCCGGGGGTTACAGGCT
>NZ_JBHWKX010000115.1:0-15028 GCF_042730885.1 Streptomyces sp. NPDC059909 | reverse complement strand
GTCCAACTCCACCTCCTCGATCTCCTCGACACCGACATCGGGCAAACCCGCTGGCCACAGACCTGAAACGGTGACCCGCGAAGTACGGGCCTAGATGTACGAGGCCATGACGTCGGTGACGCCCCGACGTAGTCGAGCTGCCGGGGGCCTGTTCTCAACGGCCGTATGGGTTCGCAATGGGGCGAGTTCGGCAGCGCTCGACGAGGCGGCGGCGCCCTTCAACGGACAAGGGTGCGTTGCGGTGAGTCACGTGGCTCACCGCGCTTGTGGGGAGGCGGGGCCCGTGGTGGCCTCCTTCGGCCGTGATGCGTGGGCGACGAGGAAGAGCAGTACGCCACAGGTGGCGACCAGGATCCAGCCCGGGCGGGACGCGTGTGCGAGCCCCGTCGGGCTGGTGGCCGTGACCAGGCCGCCGGCGAGAGCGATGCCGAGGGCGGAGCCAAGTTGCCGTGCGGTGGAGGTGATCGCCCCGGCCACGCCGGCACGGGCGGGTGGCAGTCCATTGACCGCGGTGTTGGTGATCGGGGCGTTGGCGAAGCCGAACCCGATGCCGATGAGCGAGTATGCGGCCAGAAGCAGGAGCACGCTCGTGTGCGGGGTGAGCCGAACCAGGCAGAGCCCGCCGACCGTGATGAAACCGCCGGCAAGGAGCAGCGGCAGCCGCGGTCCCGTGCGGCCGACCATGCGGCCGGACCAGGGGGCGCAGACGGTCGCTCCGACGGCCAAGGGCAAGGTCGCCACGCCGGCGGCCAGCGGCGTCCATTCCCGGGTGTGCTGCAGGTAGAGGGTGTTCAGCAGCAGTGTCATGTTCAGGGCGACGAAGACCGCCACCGCGCCCACGACGGCACCGCTGAAGACCGGGCGCCCGAAGAGCCGCAGATCCATCAGCGGCTCACGTCGGCGGGACTCGACCCACACGAATCCGGCTGTCGCCACGGCAGCCCATGCGTATCCCGCCAGCGCCGCAGGCGACGTCCAGCCGATGCGCGGCCCTTCGATCAGGACGCCGACCACGACTGCGAGGACCATGGTCAGCAGGACCTGGCCGGGCAGGTCGAGCCGCCGGGCCCGCTGTGCCCGGGACTCCGGCACGAACACCGCACTGAGCAGCAGAGCGGCCGCGATGACCGGTGCGTTGATCCAGAACAGCGCCCGCCAGCCGAGCCCCGCGAGCAGCGCGCCGCCCGTCACGGGACCGGCGGCCATGCTCAGCCCGAACACCGACGCCCAGATGCCGATCGCCTGCGCCCGTTCCTTCGGGTCCGGCATCGCGTTCACCACGATCGCGAGCGCCACGGGGCTGAGCATCGAGGCGCCGATGCCCTGCAGAGCGCGGGCCGCGATGAGTACGCCCGCCGACGGGGCGAGCGCGCAGACCAGTGAGGCCCCGCCGAACACGGCCAGCCCGCACTGGAACACCCGGCGGCGTCCGAAGCGATCCGCCAGTGCGCCGGAGGAGATCAGGAGACTGGCCAGGACGAGGGTGTAGGCGTCCACGATCCATTCGAGACCGCGCGTGTCGACATCCAGGCCGCGCCCGATGGCCGGCAGACCCACATTGACGATGGTGGTGTCCAGGCCCACCAGGAACATGCTCAGGCAGCAGACGGCCAGTACCGTCCAGCGCCTGCGCGCACTCAGCATGGGCTGAACAGGGTGAGTCGTCGCGGTCAAGGTCCACCTCTCACGTCCGGGAACACTGCCCGGCAAGGATCGGAGCGGACGACGACCACAGCCCATCAATTTTGCGAACACTGCAAAACTTGATCCATGAACACAGGATCCAAGGATGCGGAGCTGGAGCAGATTCTCGACGGCATCGGGCCCCGGCTGCGCAGGCTGCGCCGGGAACGGGGACTCACGCTCGAGGCACTCGCAGCCACGACCGGGATCTCCGTCAGCACACTGTCCCGGGTGGAATCGGGCAAGCGGCGCCCGACTCTGGACCTGCTCATCCCGCTGGCACGGGCGCACCACGTCGCACTCGACCAACTGGTGGCGGCGCCGGCCAGCGGTGACCCTCGGGTGCACCTCCGGCCCGTGCACAAGGAGCGCGGCAGCGTCCTCGTGCCCCTCACGCAGTACCCGGGCCGAGTCCAGGTCTTCAAGCAGGTACTGGCACCCCGCCAGCCGGAACTGGTCACCCACGAGGGCTACGAATGGCTCTACGTCCTCGCCGGTCGGCTACGCCTCATCCTCGGGGCGCAGGACTTCACGCTGCGGCCCGGCGAAGTGGCCGAGTTCGACACCACCGAGCCCCACTGGTTCGGCCCCGCGGACACGAGCACCGTGGAGATCCTGCACCTGTTCGGTCCACGAGGAGACCAAGCCATCGTCCGCGCCAGACCGTCCACAACCGATCCCGCCCCGCCGACCGCCCCGAACCCACCGTCAACAACGTCATGACCCGCAACACCTGCTAGGACCGGGCCCGTCCAACGAATGTCACCCGGGCGTGGGCCGGTCTGCGTGGGCGGGTCCAGGCAGGGCTGGTCTCCGTGGCCGGGTCCAGGTAGCCCGGGTCTGGCTGAACGAACCGGTCGCCCGGTACGGGCCGTTCGTCATGAACACCGGCCAGGAGATCCACCAGGCCATCGAGGACTACCAGCGGCGGCCGGATGGGTCACGTCCCGGCCACCAACCTGGACACCAAGTCCCCCTGAGGCACCACCCGGCGGGATCCCTGATCCCCGGGACAGTGCCTGATCAGTCCATTCGCACCGTCAGATGGGCCCGGTGCCGGCTGTGCGCGACAAGGCGGGCGTTGGCCTCGTCGGAGTCCCTGACCCAGCGCTCGGCGTAAGGGCGTTCCTTGCCGAAGCGGGCGTGCCGGTCGATGAGGCGGGGCACGCGTCGTACGTCGTGCAGGTCGAGGTACCACGCCTCGTCGAGGAGGGCGCGGATCCGGGCCCAGTGGCCCTCGTCGTGCAGGAGGTAGTTGCCCTCGGTGATGACGAGCGGCAGGTCCGGGGCCACGGGGATGCTGCCGGCCACCGGCTGCTCCAGGCCGCGGTCGAAGGCGGGCGCGTACACGGTCGTGCCCGCCTCGGGGGCGCGCAGCCGGGCGAGCAGGGCGGCGTAACCGGCGGCGTCGAAGGTGTCCGGCGCGCCCTTGCGGGCGGCCCGGCCGAGCCGCTCCAGTTCGGCCTGGGCCAGGTGGAACCCGTCCATGGGTACGAGCACGGCGAGCCCGCCCAGCCGCGCCACGAGCTCCTCGGCGAGCGTCGACTTTCCGGCCCCGGGCGGCCCTGCGATGCCGAGGATACGGCGGGCACCGGGGCGGGCGAGGCGCCGGGCGCGGTCGGTGAGCTGCTCGATCGACGGGTCCATGCCGGGCATTGTGCCGGGCTCGCGGCGGCACCCGTCGGCGATACTGGTGCGCCCCCACCGAGGAGAACCGATGTCCACGCCCGCGCCCCTGCCCCGTATCGCCCTGATCACGCTGGTCGTACGTGACTACGACGAGGCCATCGCCTTCTACCGGGACGCCCTCGGCTTCACGCTGGTCGAGGACACGGACCGCGGGGACGGCTCGCGCTGGGTCGTCGTCCGCCCGGGCGGCAAGGCGGTCACGGCCGGTACGGATCTGCTCCTCGCCCGCGCGAACGGCGACGAGCAGCTGGCGAGCGTCGGCGCGCAGACCGGCGGCCGGGTCGGCTTCTTCCTCCACACCGACGACTTCGCCCGCGACCACGCCCGGATGACGGCCGCGGGGGTGCGCTTCCTGGAGGCGCCCCGACACGAGCCGTACGGCACGGTCGCCGTCTTCGAGGACCTGTACGGCAACCGCTGGGACCTGCTGCAGCCGGCGTAGGGCAGCGACCGCTCGCACCTACGGCGGGGCCTCGGCGGCCGGGGGCGATGCGCCCTACGGCGTCGGCCGCGCCGTTTCCGGTGCGGCGGTGGCCAGGCTCACGTTGGCCGTCAGCCGGCGCAGCAGGTTCTGCGCGGTCGTGATCTCTTCGGGCGTGAGCCCCATGGCGTCGCCGATCGCCGGAGGGACGGTGCGGATGCGCTCGCGCAGCGCCGCACCCTGCTCCGTGAGCGCTACTTCGACGACCCGTTCGTCGTCGGCGCGTCGTTGCCGCTTGAGCAGGCCGTTGGCCTCCAGGCGCTTGAGCAGGGGCGTGAGCGTCCCGTAGTCGAGATGCAGGGCGGTCACCACATCCTTGACGGGCGTGGTGCCGTGTTGCCACAGCACGAGCATGACCAGGTACTGGGGGTAGGTCAGGCCGACGGCGTCGAGCAGGGGCCGGTACACGCTGGTGACGGCTCGTGAGGCGGCGTACAGGGTGAAGCAGAACTGGTCGTCCAGGAGCAACGAGGGCTCCGGGGCTTCGGCCAGGGCGGGGGCGGAGGCGTCTGGGCTGCTCACGGACTGGTTCCTTCCTTCGGTCGCCGGCCGGTGCGTAGTCCCAGCATCGTCTCACATCCCTGGTAAGCAAGCACCTCGACCACACTTATCTTGTGTACAAGTAAATAGTGACCGGTGGCCGGGGACGCGGCGCGGCGGGCGACCGTGCTGCGCGCAGCCCAGTACGACCGCCAGGACGGCGATCTCCCGCTCCTGCGGCACCTGCTGGAGCGGGAGGTCGCCGACGCGGGGCACGGCGACGAACTGCGCCTCGCGGCCGTGCTGGTGGGCCGCCATGGACTGGCCGAGGACGCCGTGCTGCTGTGCGGGGCGCCGCTGTGGCTCTCGAAAGAGCCGGAGGCTCGCGCCGAGTGGGCGCGCGAGCACGGCGCGAAGCACTACGGCGAGGACCTGTCCGCCGCACCGCAGTTGACGTGGGTGACCCTGGCCCGCCTCCAGGGCCGTACCGAACACGCCCGGGTCGCCCTGATCCGGATGCTGGACGACACGGGTCCCGATGCGCGCCGGTTGAGCGGCATCGCCCGGGAGCTGGCACTGCTCGGCGACTTCGCCCAGGCCGCGCGAGCGCAGTACAACGTCACATCACTGCAGGACACGGCATGGGACCGGGCATCGGCGGGCCTCGAGCTGGCCACGTACGAGAGGTGCGCCGGCAACCTCCCGGGAGCCTGCCGTGCGCTGGAACGCGTCGTCGTCGCCCTGGAGCCGGCCCCGGCGAGCGCCCCCGGTCACGATCACGATCCCGATCAGCTCCAGTTGGACCTCGGGATCGAACCGCCGCCCGCCGCCAAGGACCAGGACGCCGTGCCGGACTGGCGGCGACGGCGCCGGTTCGGCGGAGTGATCACCGAGGAGTACCTCCAGCTCGCTCTCGCCGCGGCAGAGTCGGGCGACGCGGCACTGGCCCGCGAGGCCATCGCCCACGGCAAGGCGCTGCTCAAGGAGATCGCCGAGCCTGGGCGCAGGGCTCTCGGGCCGCTGGCCCAGGAGGCGAAGTGGGCGGTGGCACGGCTGCCGCGTCAGCGCGGCCTCGACGTTTGACCGATCCGCCCGCAAGCGCTCGGACCATCGGGGCCCGCCCCGCAGGCAACGCCCGCGCCGGCCGGTCGGCCACGTCAAGGAGCGGCCGCCCCCCAGGGAGTCACCCCCTCAACCGACGACACCGCCGGCCAATCGCCCCCTCAACCGGTCGCCGGGTGGAGCGTCGCCTCTCCCGTCACGCGGATACCGGTCTGCCCGCCCGCGCGCACAGGCACCGGACCGGGGACCCGGACGCCGATCGGCCCGTCCACGCCGTCGACGGCGACGGTGACCATGGCGTCGTGGCCGTAGAAGCGGACGTCGGTCACCGTGCCCCGGACGTCCGCCGAGGCGGGGTCGGTCAGCTGCAGCTGTTCCGGACGGAGCAGCACCCGGCCCTCGCGGAGTCCGCCGGGCGGGCCCGCCAGGGCGATGCGGCCGAGGGGGGTCGTCGCTGTGCCGTTGTCCGCGGCGCCGGTGACAAGGACCGCGTCGCCGACGAACGCGGCCACCCAGGGATCGGCGGGGCGGTGGTACAGCTCCTGGGGGGCGGCGCACTGCGCCACGCGGCCGTCCCGGACGACCGCGACGAGGTCCGCCGTGGACAGGGCCTCCTGCTGGTCGTGGGTGACCAGGACAGCGGTGGCGCCGGTGGCCCGGAGGGCGGCGCGCACATCGTCGCGTACGCCGGCCCGCAGGGCGCTGTCCAGGGCGTTGAACGGCTCGTCGAGCAGGACGAGCTGGGGCTCCGGGGCCAGGGCGCGGGCGAGGGCGACGCGCTGCTGCTGTCCGCCGGAGAGTTCGTGCGGCATACGGTCGCCGTAGCCGCCGAGCCCGACCAGCTTCAGCATCTCGTCGACGCGGCGCCCGCGCCCGTGCCGGTCCAGGCCGGTCAGGCCGAACGCCACGTTGCGGGCCACGCTGAGGTGCGGGAAGAGGGCACCTTCCTGGGGCACGATGGCGATGCGGCGGCGCTCCGGCGGCAGATGCACGCCAGGGGCGCTGAGGGTGCGTCCACCGAGCGTGACGCTGCCCGCGTCGGCGCGCAGAAAGCCGGCGACGATGCGCAGCAAAGTGGTCTTGCCGCAGCCCGAGGGGCCGAGGACGGCGGCCAGCGAGCCGGCCGGGACGGTGAGGTCGAGTCCGTCGAGTACCGTGGCGCCGGGGCCGTATGCCTTGGCCACTCCCGTGAGGTGAAGGTCGGTCATGTTCTGTGCCTTCCGAGGAGGTAGGACGGGACGGCGGCCAGAAGGATCAGTGCGGCGGCGTAGGGGGCCGCGGCGGCGTACGATCCGGCGCCGGTCTCCGTCCACAGGCGGGTGGCCAAGGTGTCCATTCCGGTGGGCCGCAGCAGCAGGGTCGCGGGCAGTTCCTTCATGCAGACCACGAAGGTCAAGGCGGCTCCGGCGGCGACACCGGGCGCGGCGAGCGGCACGGTGACCTCGCGCAGCACCCCCAGCGGTGAACGGCCGAGCGAGCGGGCGACGTCCTCCAGCACGGGCGGAGCCTGGAGGACGGCCGCCCGGATGGCGGCCACGGCGACCGGCAGGAACAGCACCGCGTACGCGCAGACAAGCAGCGGGAGTTCCTGGTAGAGCGGGCGGGCGTAGCGGACCGCGAAGAACACCAGCGCGAGGGCGACGGTGATGCCGGGCAGGGCGTGCCCCGCGTACGCGGCCTGCTCCAGCAGTTGCGCGGTCCGGCCGCGGTGGCGGGCCGCGATCACACCGACCGGCAGGGCGAGCAAGGTGGTGAGCGCGGCGCCCGCCGCGGCCACACCCAGCGTGGTGAGCGCCGTGTCGGTGAGCAGCGCGGGCTCCCAGGTCGCCGACGAGCCGACGGCCAGCCAGTAGCCGAGCACGGCCAGCGGGAAGCCGACGGCCACGACGACGACGGTCCCGCACCAGGCGAGCGCGGGCAGCCGCAGCCGGCCGAGCGCGACGGGCACCGCCGGGCGTGCGGTGCCCCTGCCGGTCCTGGCGTGTCCGGCGCGGCCCCGGGTGCGGGCCTCCGCCGCCACCAGCGCCACGGTCATGATCACGAGTACGGCGCTGAGCGCGGCGGCCGGGGTGCGGTCGAAACTCGCCCGGTACGAGGTGTAGATGCCGCGGGTAAAGGTGTCATATCGCATCAGTGACACGGCACCGAAGTCCGACAGTACATAGAGCGCGACCAGCAGCCCGCCACCGGCGGCGGCCGGTCGCAACTGGGGGAGCGTGACGCGCAGGAACGTGCGCAGCGGGCCGTGGCCGAGCGAGCGGGACACCTCCTCCTCCGCGGGATCGATGCCGCGCAGCGCGGCGGCTACGGGCAGGTACACGTACGGAAAGCTGACCAGGGTCATCGCCAGTGCGGCCCCGGTGAACCCGGCGAGCCAGGGCGCGGCGGACAGCCAGGAGAACGCCGCGACATAGCTGGGCACGGCCAGCGGCAGCGTCACGAGTACCGACCAGGCGCGGGCGCCGGGGAGCGCCGTGCGCACGGTCAGCCAGGCCAGGGACACGCCGAGCACCAGGCAGGCCGCGACGACGACGACGGCGAGTCCGAGGCTGCGCAGGAGGAGCAGCCCGGTCCGCTCGTCGGCGACGACGTCCAACGCGAAGGCGGGGCCGCGCTCCAGTGCCCGTACGGCCAGGTAGCCGAGCGGCAGCACGGCGAGCGCCGCTGCCACGCAGGCGGGGAGGAGCAGCGGCCAGGAGGGCCGGACCGCGGCGCGCGACCGCCCGGCGGGCGCGGGGGCGCCTGCCGGGCGGGACGGGCGGGTGTCGTGACGCGTCCGGATGGGGGATTCCGGTGTGGTCACGGTCAGACCATTCCGACGTCCTGGAGCATGGCCAGTGTCGCCTTCAACGAGTCGAGTTGGCCCAGGTCGATCTTCGGCGGCTGGAGGGAGTCCAGCGGTGGCACGCCTTCGGCCTGCTTGACGCCCGCGGCCAGCGGGTACTCCTTGGTCTCCTCGGCGAAGTAGCGCTGCGACTCGGCGGACAGCAGGAAGTCGGCGGCCTTCTGTGCGTACGCGCTCTGCTGCTTGTCGGCGCCCTTCATCAGGCCCACCCCGGCGACGTTGACCAGGCCGCCCGGGTCGCCCTTGGGCAGGTAGTGCACCTTGGCCTTGAGCTTGTCCGCGCCCTTCTCGGCCGCCTTCTCGTACCAGTAGTAGTGGTTGAGCAGGCCGAGGGGCACCTCGCCGGAGTCGACGGCGTCGAGGACGTTGAGGTTGCTCTCGTACGCCTTCGGTTTGTTGGCCTTCAGGCCCTCCAGCCAGGCGCGGGTGGCGTCGTCACCCTCCAGGACGCGCATGCCGGTGACGAACGCCTGGAAGGAGGCGTTGGTCGGGTTGTAGCCGATCTTGCCCTTCCACTCGGGCTTCACCAGGTCGTGCACGCTGTCCGGGGGCGTGGTCACCTTCTCGGAGTTGTACGCGATGACGCGGACGCGCCCGCTGACGCCGACCCAGTCACCGGCGGCGCTGCGGTAGGTCGGTGCGACCTTGTCGAGAGTCGTCTGCGGCAGCGGCGCGAGCCGGCCCTCCTTGGACAACGCGCCGAGCGCGCCCGCGTCCTGCGACAGGAAGAGGCCCGCCTCGGTCTTGTCGCCCTCCTCGAGGAGCTGTGCCGAGAGTTCGGCGCTGTCGCCGTAGCGGACCTCGACGGTGGTGCCGAGGTGCTCCTCCAGCTTCTCGATGAGGGGCCCGACGAGGTTCTCGTTCCGGCCGGAGTAGATGACGAGCCCAGCGGGCTCGTCGCTGCAGCCGGCGAGGGCAGGCAGGAACAGGGCTGCCGCGGCGGCGGCGAGACTGCGGGCCAACGGGCGTCGCATGAGGGTGAAGCCTTCCTGACGTGCTCACCGCCGTCACGCGGGGCGATGCCGCGTGGGGCGCGACCGGTGCCGGGGAGAGAACCAACGAATCAGAGCATTGGTAAGGTAAAGCTCACCTAAGAGTCAATAGGGTCATCGGTAACGGCTTGGACACGGGGGGCGAGGCGTGAACGGGCCACCAGACCCTCCGGGCCTCATCACCCGTACTGGTCACGGCAGTTGACGGACGCCGGGGGAATCTCCCGCCCCCGCCGCCTCGGCGAACGACGACCGACCCCCTTCCCGATAAGGGAAGGCTTACCTACGATACGCCCGTGACGCTCCACCCCGCACCGCCCGCCGGCGGCAGAACACTGCTCCTCGCCCATCGCCTCGCGACGCATGGCGACCGCGCCGCCCTCATCACCGCCGATGGCGAGATCTCCTACCGCGAGCTCGTTGCTCGGGTCGCCGACGCCGCGCTGCGCCTGGGCACCGAGCGGCGGCTCGTGCTCCTGCCCGGCGCCAACACCGCCGAGGCCCTGGTCCTCCATCTGGCCGCGCTGTCGATGGGACATCCCTTGCTCCTCGTCCCCGGCGACCACCCGGAGGCCGTGGAGTCGCTGATCGCGGCGTACGACCCCGATGTCGTCGTACGGCCGGCGGCCGGAGAGTGGGAGATCGAGGAGCGGCGCGCGGTCTCCGCCCACGACCTGCACCCGGACCTCGCCCTGCTGCTCAGCACGTCCGGTTCGACCGGGTCGCCGAAGCTGGTCCGGCTCTCGCACGACAACCTCCAGGCGAACGCCGAGGCGATCGCCACGTATCTCGGCATCCGCGACACCGACCGGGCCGCGACGACCCTGCCGATGCACTACTGCTACGGACTCTCCGTCGTCCACAGCCATCTGCTGCGCGGCGCGGGCCTCGTCCTCACCGGGCTGTCGGTGGCGGACTCCTGCTTCTGGGACCTCTTCCGCCGGGCCCGTGGCACCTCCCTCGCCGGCGTCCCGTACACCTTCGACCTGCTCGACCGGGTCGGCTTCGCCGACCTGGACCTGCCGCATCTGCGGTACGTGACCCAGGCCGGCGGCCGGCTGGCGCCCGACCGTGTGGCGCGCTACGCCGCACTGGGCGAACGCCGCGGCTGGGACCTGTTCGTCATGTACGGCCAGACCGAGGCGACCGCCCGCATGGCCTATCTGCCGCCCGATCTCGCGGCCGCGCACCCCGCGTCGATCGGCGTGCCGGTCCCCGGCGGCTCGTTCCGCCTCGAACCGGTCGAGGACCACCCCGGCGCGGACACCGGGGAGCTCGTGTACTCCGGGCCGAACGTCATGCTGGGCTACGCCCGCACCCCGGACGACCTCTCGCTCGGCCGGACCATCGACGAACTGCGCACCGGTGACATCGCACGACGCACCCCCGAGGGGCTCTACGAGATCGTCGGGCGCCGCAGCCGGTTCGTGAAGATCCTCGGCCTGCGGATCGACCCGCAGCGCGTCGAAGCGATGCTCGAACGGCACGGGGTCGCGGCTCTGTGCACCGGCGACGACGACGCCCTCGCCGTCGCGGCCGTCGCGTCGGGCGACACGGGCGACACGGGCGACTCGCGCGACCCCGGCGACTCAGGCGACTCAGGCGACCCCGGCGCCTTCGACGAACGGCGCATACGACGGCTGGTCGCGGACGAGTGCGGCCTGCCGACAGGCGCAGTCCACGTCCAGGTCGTGGACGAGCTGCCCCGCCTGCCCACCGGCAAGCCCGACTACCGGGCGGTACGCGCGCTCGCCCACCACCCCGACCGCGACGGCATCGCGAACACCCCCTCCACCGACGACGCCGCTGAGGCCCTGTGCGAGCTGTACGCGCAGATCCTCGACCGGACGGACGTGACGGAGGACAGCACCTTCGTCGGCCTCGGGGGCGATTCGCTGTCGTACGTGGAGATGTCCATCCACCTGGAGGACCGGCTCGGTCATCTGCCGCACAACTGGCACACGACGTCGATCCGCGAACTGCTGAGGCCGCCCGAGCAGAAGCCCCCCGCCGCACGGTCCCGCTCCCGGTCCTCCCGATCCCGAAGACGCACATTGGAGACCGGTGTCGCCCTGCGCGCCGCCGCGATCTTCTGCGTCGTCGGCTCGCACATCGGCGTCTTCACGATCAGGGGCGGAGCCCATCTGCTGCTCGCGGTCGCCGGGTACAACTTCGCCCGCTTCCACCTCACCGACGCCGGACGGCGCGAACGCGTCCGCCGCGTCCGCCGCAGCATCACCCGCATCGCCCTGCCCAGCATGGCCTGGATCGGCTTCGCCCTCCTCATCAGCGACGACTACACATGGGACAATCTCTTCCTCCTGCACAACGCCCTGAGGCCGCAGGACATGGGGTCGGGCATCCACACCTGGTTCATCGAGGCCCTGGTCTACATCCTGATCGCCGTCGTCGCCGTCCTGTGCGTCCCCGCCGTGGACCGGGCCGAGCGGCGCTTCCCGTACGGCCTTCCCGTGGCGCTCGCGGGCCTCGGCCTGCTCACCCGATACGAACTCGTCGGCCTCCCGCAGCGCTCCCAGATGACGGACGCGGTCACCGTCTTCTGGCTGTTCGCGCTCGGCTGGGCGGCGGCGAAGTCCCGCACGGTGCCGCAGCGGCTGCTGGTCACGGCGGCCGCGATCGCCACCGTGCCGGGGTTCTTCCCCGGCGAGCCCTGGCGCGAGGCGATCGTCGTCGCCGGGTTCACGCTGCTGGTGTGGGTGCCCACACTGCCCAGCCGGGAGCGCGTCAACCAGGTCGCCGGTCTCACGGCAACCAGCTCGATGTACATCTATCTGACGCACTGGCAGATCTACCCGCTCATCGACGGATTCTCGAAGCACCTGGCCCTGCTCGTCTCGCTGGTCTTCGGCATCGCCTACGGGACCGCGGTGGTACGGCTGATGCGGGGCCTACCCCTCTTGCCCGCGCGGACTTCCCTGTCCTCGCTGAGGTCCCTGTCCTTCCTGTCCTCGCTGGCCTTCGCGCCGTCTCCCACGCCGCGGAGGGAGCCGGCCTCCGCGCCGGCCCCGCGGCGCGCGGTCGACTGACGGGTGGTGCCCGGTTACTCGGAGGGTCGTGTTCAGCCCCTGCCCCCCGCTTCAGGACCGGAACGGGGGAACAGGCCCTGGCACGGCAGGTCCAGTTCCGCGCGGACCGTCTTCCCGACGGGTACGCGGTCGAGCACCGCCCACCGGTCGGCGAGCGCGGCCACGAGCACCAGCCCCCGGCCGCTCTCCGCGACCGGAGACGGCAGGGCGACATCCCCGGGCCCCGGCGGACGGCGCTCACCGCGGGTGTCGGAGACCTCGATGCGGACGCTTCCGGGAGTGCGGACGATCCGCAGCTCGAAGTCCCGGCCCGGTACGCGGCCGTGGGTCACGGCGTTCGCCGCCAGCTCGGCGACGAGCACGGCGAGGATGTCGGACGCCTCGGTCCCGTGCGGGATGCCCCAGCTGTCCAGCTGATGGAGCGCGAGATGCCGGGCGAGCCGCGCGCCGCGCGGGGTCGAGCTGAATCGCTGCCTGAACACACGTACGCTGACCGGCTGTTGATGGGTGCTGGGGGACGTCATGGCCCCAATGTGGCCTGCGGGCAGGCCCTTTCTCCAGGCAGGCGCCGCGTACGCTGCGTCAGCGTACGCGCACGCGGAGTGGACAGTACGCGTAACCGGCCGTGACGATGAGCCGGTTGAGAGTGGCAGCGGGGCAGGAGTGCGGAAGGTGGCCGACATGACGGACGGTGTGGAGCCGGAATCCTCGGACAGTCTGAGGACGTTCGGCGCGGTGGTTCAGGCGCTGCGCGAGCACGCAGGGCTCAGCCGGGAGCAGTTCGCGCCGCTGGTGCGGTTCTCCAAGCACACGGTGGCGTCGGTCGAGCTGGGGCGCCGCATGCCGGACGACGAGTTCGTGGAGCTCGCGGAGGCCGCCCTGGGCAACACGGGGGCGCTGCGAAAGGCGGCGCTGCATCTGTCGCGGCAGCCGGGACTGGCGGCATGGTTCCGGCGCTGGGCGAGGCTGGAGGCGGTCGCGCTCAGCCTCTGCACGTACGAATGCCGGTTGATTCCGGGCCTGTTGCAGACGGAGGCGTACGCGCGGACACTCTTCGTCAATCAGCTTCCACCGCTGGGGGACGAGCAGATCGAGGCCCAGCTGGCGGCGCGGCTGGAACGGCAGCGGTTACTGCGGGAGCGACCGAACACCGCGTACAGCTTCATCCTCGAAGAGCACCTGCTCCTGCGGCGCACGGGCGGGACGCAGGTCACCAGGGACCTCGTCGACCACATCCTCGACCTCAACGAGCTGAGGAACATCGAGATCCAGGTCATGCCGCAAGTGCGGGAGCACCACGCGGGGCTTGACGGTCCCATGCAACTGCTGGAGACCCCGGACAACAAGTGGCTCGGGTACTGCGAGGGGCAGCGCGGCGGCCAGTTCATCTCCGACCCGAAAGAGATCAGCGTGCTCCAGATGCGGTATGCCAGGATGCGTTCACAGGCTCTCTCACTGGACGACTCCGTGAGCCTGCTGCGGCGGATGCGAGGAGTGCTATGAGCACCACACAACTGGTCTGGTTCAAAAGCAGCTACAGCGGCGGCGACGGCGACAGTTGCGTCGAAGTCGCCCTCTCCTCCACCACCGTCCACGTCCGCGACTCCAAGGACGCGCAGGGCCCCCAGCTCGCCCTCTCCCCCGCCGCGTGGACTGGCTTCGTCGCGTACGCGACCCAGGACTGACCCCGTACGCCACCACCGCACCACAGGTGATTCCCATCGGTAGTTCCCGTGCCTCGACGCTGATGCGTTGGCTCCGCACCCTCGACACCGACCGGCTGCGCCGTGTGCTGGACGCACGACCCGACAGTACGCGGGCGCCGGAGCCGCGCACCCTCGGTGAGCTGGCCGATCGGTTGCAGCGGCCGGGCTCGGTCGTACAGGCCCTGACCCGGCTGCCGCTGCCCTGTCTGCAGGTCGCCGAGGCGCTCGCGGCCCTGCCGGCCCCCGTGGCCCGTACAGAGCTGGACCGCCTGCTCGATGCGGACGCGGGCGAGCTCGAGCCCGTTCTGCACGCCCTCGCCGATCACGCGCTGGTCTGGCCGGGACCCACCGGTGAGCCGCACCTGGCGCCCGCTCTGCGCCGGGGCTGGGAAGCGCCCCTCGGCCTCGGTCCCGGGCTCGACGAACTGCTGCCCGCCCGGTCGTCCGAGGAGCTCCGCAGGATCGTGAGGGCTCTCGGCCTGGCACCGGGCACAACGAAGCAGCAGCGCATCGACGCCGTACTGGATCACCACGCCGATGCGGACAGACTGCGGGCGCTGATCGACTCGGCACCGCCGGGCGCCCGCGAGCTGCTGGAACGAGGCTCGGCCCCGCCGGATCAGCCTCTCATCATGTACAGCTCCTCCCGCACGTCGGACAGCGCCGCCGAACGCTGGCTGCTGGAGCGGGCGTTGCTCGTGGGCCGGGAATGGCCGCCCGAGCCCGCGAGGGTGCCCGCCGAGGTCACGCGGGCGCTCCGGGGCCCCGACTGGCACGCGCCCTTCGACCCGGCGCCCTCCGACCCTCCGCTCGTGGCGCTCACCACGGCCGACGTGGAGCGCGAGGCCACCGCCGCGGCCACCGCCTTCGCCGGGCAGGCCGCAGCGGTGCTCGCCGAGTGCGCGGCCCGGCCTGCGTCCGCGTTGAAGTCCGGCGGGATCGGGGCGCGTCAACTTCTCGGCCGTAAACGACCGAGCCTGTTGACTCGGTCGTCTACACCTTGTCGCGCTCCCGGCTGCCCCCTACGACGGGACGGCCACGGG
>NZ_JBHWKX010000114.1:0-15255 GCF_042730885.1 Streptomyces sp. NPDC059909 | reverse complement strand
CACATGATCACCCCGAGGCCGTTCCGCTGTCCGCCGAACGGCGAAACCCCCGGTCAACTCAACGAGCCGACCGAGAGCGGAGGATAAATCTCAAGCTCAGGGATTCAACCTGAATGAGCTGTTCCGTGACGTGACGTACGAGATCGACTACTACCAGCGTGACTACACCTGGGGTAGCGAAGAAGTCCGCACCCTGCTGCGGGACTTGTGCGATTCGTTCAAGCACTGGTTGGGCGACTCCGCGTACCGGCGCCGCCCCCACACCGCGCCGCAGTACTTCCTCGGCCCCTTCGTCTACCACGAGCCGTCGAAAAAGCGCCGCTTCCTCGTCGACGGTCAGCAGCGCTTCGTCACTTTGCACCTGCTCTTTTTGCAGCGGAGACTGTCGGCCCAGGAAGCCGGTGATACCCACACGGTCGACCAACTCAACCGTGTCATCACGACCGACGGGAAGCACTTCAGCGTCGGCATCACCGACCACGACCCCGTCCTGCAAGCCATCAGCGAGGGCCGCAAATACGAGGCCGGCGCGGGGGACTCCCTCTCCCGCCGCAACCTGTGGGCACGCGGCCAGCAGATCGAATCCCAGCTCGCCGAGGAACTCGACGCCGAGAAGCTCCACCCCTTCACCGAATGGCTCCTGACACGCGTGGTCCTGGTGGGCATCCGCGCGGCAGGCCCCGACCACGGCTACCGCATGTTCGAGACGATGAATGACCGCGGCGCCCGCCTCACCACCGTCGACCTCCTCAAGAGCCATCTGCTGTCCAACGTCGGCTCCGCTGAAGATCAGCTGAATACCCAGTGGCAGGAGATGCTGCGGGAACTCTCCACCGACCGCGATGACCCCCAGGCGGCATCCCGCTTCATCAAGGCATACCTCCTTGCCCGCTGCGCGCGCGAGGACTGCGACGAGGACCGCCGCCAGATCACCACCAACCTCAACGTGTGGGTACGCCACAACGCGGAGTACCTCGGCTTGACCCCGGGACGCCCCGACCACTTCCTCAACTTCGTGCAGAATCTGTTGAAGACGGCCCGTCTGTACAGGCCCGTCCTCGCCGCCACCCGCACCCTGAAGATGGACGGCGACCGCCTGGAGACGGTGCTGTTCAACGAGCGCAACGGCCTCGGCGTCCAGTCCGTCGCCGTGCTCGCTGCCATCGCCCCCGACGACCGGCCCACCGACGCCAAGGACAAGGGCCGCCTTGTCGCCTCCTACATCGACCGCTGGTACGCCCTGCGGATCCTGCAGGACCTGCCCGTCCAGTCCGCCGACGCCGACGCCCTGGTCCACACCGAACTCGTCCCCCTCCTGCGCGGCTGCCGTACCGTCGCCGACGTCGCCTCCACACTGGGCGACCTCGCCCAGCACAACGGGAACCCGATGCGCGAAGCCATCACCCTGGGCCTGCGAGGCAACAACGCCCATCAGATCCGCTATCTCCTCGCCCGCGCCACCGCTTACGCCGACGAGGCCTGCAAAAAGCCCTTCGACATCCTCGCCTACCTCGACCGCGACCAGTTCCACATAGAACACCTGTGGGCCAACCACCACCATCGCGTCGCCGGTGACATCCCTGACCCGGTCGTCTTCCGCAGCCGCCGCAACCAACTCGGTGGCCTCGGCCTGCTGAGGGGCCGAGAGAACTCCAGCATCAATGACCTCCCCTTCCGCGACAAGAACCGCCTCTACGCCCGCAGTAACGTCCTCCTGGGCGTCATGGCCCCTGAATACGATCACCGCAACCCTGAGCTGCGTGACTTCATCAAGGCACACCAACTCGACAAGCACATGCGGGCCTTCGGGCCGAGAGAGACCATGACCACGGTCATCGAGACCCGGCAGGAGCTGTATCTGCGCCTGTTCGAATCCATCTGGAAACCCGAACGCCTGGGGTTGCCCGTCTCTGCTGCCGTTGCACCTCCGGAACGCGACGCCGGCCAGCCGGTCGCCCGTCCGCGCCAGGCCCCTCCGCGGCGCAGAGCGGCTTCTGGTCGACGCACCGACGTGGCCAGGATGATCGACGCCCAAGTTCTGACAGCCGGTACCCGGATCGTGCTCACCTACCGCGCCACCGAGCACTGGGCCACCATCGACGCGAACGGCGGCATCATCCTCGCTGCGACCGGAGGCACACCCTACGGCCGGGCCGACGAGGCCGGGGCCGTCGCCCGTGGCACCAAGACCTGCCAGGGCATGAACGAATGGCACATCGAAGACGAGAACGGAGTACGCGTCAGCCTGCGAACCATCCGTGACCGCGCGGCGGCGGCCGGCGCGCTGTAGCCGGTCAGGCATGTTTGTCGGCGGCGGCTGTCCCGATCCCGGTCAGCGAAGTGAGCGAGGCATCGTTTCGGCAGAGTATGTCCCGGCATGGCGGGCAAGACGGTCGAGGCTGTGCTGTTTCCGGGGATCGATGTGCGAGTGGAGCGCGTCAGCGATTCCTCCGACGTCCTTGTGGTGGACGTGGTGTCCACCGGCAGTCCGGGCCGGTGCCCGGACTGCCGGAACAGATGAGGCGCAGACACAGCACGTACCAACGTGCCCTAGGGGAAAGGCCGTTGGGGTCTCGCCGGGTCATAGTCCGGCTGCAGGTCCGCCGGTACTTCTGTGACCGGAAGAGCTGTTGCGCAAGACGTTCGTCGAGCAGGTGCCGGGACTGTCCGAGCGGCACCGCCGCTCCAGCACCGGGCTGACCGGCTGGCTGCGGCCGACGCGAAGGCGAAGCCACAAGGCCAACGGGCCGGTGACAAGGCCTGCGACCAGGCCCCCCGCCGCCGATCAGCAGCCCGGCGACGGCAAGGGTGGTTGCCGCGGACCAGCGCACACAGCCGCGGTAGGTCAGGACGGTCCGGCCCAGCCGCAGCACGCTGCGCGGCCCCTGCCAGCGCGAACACGGCCGTCGGCCACAGCGCAGGCAGGACGAGCACCCGGACGAGGGGGCGGAGCACTTCTTGGCCGCGGGCGGCCTCCACTCGCAGCGGGGAGCCGGGACGGTTCGAGGTCTCCAGACTGGTAGACCAGCTCCGCCTGACCCGCTTCATGGCTGGCGGGGCGTTCGGGCACGCCGGAACCGTCAGCACCGTGATCCGCACCAGGCCGTCCTCCCAGCTCAGCGTCCTGCCGGAACGCTTGGCCTGACAGCGAGGCCCGAACACGCTGCTGCCCCGCCAAGGCAGGGCGGGGGAGCAGCGTGTTTCGCAAAGGGGCGCCCTGGATCAGGCCGCCAGGCGCAGCAGAGTCTCCTGGAAAGAGAGGGCGTTCTTGGGGGGCCGGTTGTGGGGGAGCTTGGACAGGGCGGCGGCCATGCCGCAGGTGTTGGTCACGCCGGAGAAGACCAGTCCGGCGCCGACGGCTCCGGACAGCCAGTGAGCGGGCTGCCAGGCCAGGCCTGCGAGGAAGCCGATGACGACCAGGGAACCGGCGGCGAGGCGGACTTGGCGGTCCATGGGCCAGGTGGCGCGGGCCCCGGCCGGGCGGTCGACGTCGTATCCGGCTGCGGCCCAGGCGCTGGTGCCGCCGTCCAAAGTGGCCGCCTCGATACCCTGGGCGGCCAGCTGGGCGCAGCCCTTGGCGGAGCGGGCCCCGGAGGCGCACACCACCAGCAGGGGCGTACGGGCCGCGGCGGCCTTCAGCGCGCCCCCGGCCTCGTCCAGGCGGTCCAGGGGGACGTTGTGGGCGCCGGGCAGGTGGCCGGTGGCGTACTCGGCGGGGGTGCGCACGTCGACGACGGTGAACTCACCGAGGCGGCTGGCGGCCTGGTCCGGGGTCAGGGCGGTGGGGGTGGTCACGGAACAATGCCTTTCGATGGGTGGTTCCCCTCCACGCTAAGATACCCGTGGGGGTATGTGGAGGAGGATGTGTGGAACTGGACATGAGCGCCGATGAGCTGAAGTCGGCGCTGAACCGGCTGCGGCGGGCCCAGGGCCAGCTCGCCGGGGTGATCAAGATGATCGAGGAGGGGCGGGACTGCGAGGACGTGATCACGCAGCTGGCCGCCGTCTCGCGTGCCCTGGACCGGGCCGGGTTCTCGCTCATCGCGACCGGGCTGCAGCAGTGCATGACCAGCGATGACCCTCAGGTGCGGGACTCGGTGCAGATGCGGGCCCGGCTGGAGAAGCTTTTCCTGTCGCTGGCCTGAAGTCCCGCGGGGCACTGCGGTGGGCGTCCGGGCTGCGGGCGTCCGCAGCAGGCTCCGTGGGCGTTTCACAGCAGTGTGCCGATCCCCATGGCCGCGGCGACGGCCAGCAGCAGGCTGCCGAAGACGCGTTGCAGCGTGGCAGGTGAGACCTTTGCGCTCAGCCGCTTGCCGTCCCAGGCGCCCAGGACCGCGGTCGCGATGAACGGCATGATCAGCGCCCAGTCCAGGGTGGTGGCGGTGGCCGCCCGGGCGGCGAGGGCGACCAGCGCGTTGGCGATGATGACCAGCAGGCTGGTGCCCACGGCCGCGCTCATCGGTACGGCGAGCACGGCCACCAGGGCCGGGACGGCGAGGAATCCGCCGCCGACCCCGAGGAACCCGGTCACCGCACCCAGGCCGGCCCCGGCGCCCACCGCGTGGGGCGCCGACACCGTCCCGGTCTGCGGCGGCGTGCGGCGGCGCAGCATGCGCAAGCCCGCCAGCACGGCGAGCACCGCGAAGGCCAGGGTCAGGACGGTGGCGGGGATGTGCGCGGACACGGCGCCGGCCGCGGCGGCGGGCAGCAGTCCGGCCGCGGCGAACAGCAGCCCGGCCCGCCAGCGCACCTTTCCGGCGCGCGCGTGCGCCAGCAGCGCGGTGGCCGAGGTGACGATCACGATGATCAGGCTGGCGGTGGTCGCCTCGGCCGGCGTGAAACCGAGGAGGCAGATCAGGGCGGGGACGGTGACGATGCTGCCGCCCGCCCCGAGCGAGCCGAGCGCCAGGCCGACCAGCGCCCCGGCGAGCAGGGCGAGGATGAGCGCGCTCATGTGACGGTGCCCGCCTGCCCGTGCGCGTCCTGGACGGGCAGGCCCTGTCCGACCCAGGCGCGCATGCCGCCGGTGACATCGACCGACGCCACGCCCCTCTCGGCCAGCAGGCGTGCGGCGTGCTGGGAGCGGTTGCCCGAGCGGCAGATCAGCACCAGGCTGCGCCCGTCCTGGCCGCCGGGCACGTCCGCGCCGTCCGCCAGCCGCGACAGCGGCACATGCAGCGCACCGGGCGCGTGACCGGCCTGGTATTCGTCCGCCTCACGGACATCGAGGAGCACGGCCGTACCTTCCTGGAGCATGCGGTGGGCCTGTGCAGGGGTGATGCGGCCGGGGTCGCCTTGGGGCAAGAGCATGGCTGTGTCTCCTGGGGTGCTCCTGGTCTGCCGGAACCGTCGGCGGCCCGGCAGACCAGGTGGTGCGGGTCAGTGCTGCGCGGGCGTCACGAGCGTGAGACCGGCATCGGCGGCGGCCGCGCAGCCGTCGTCGACGGCCACCACGTCACGGCCGGCGGCGTCGAGGACGGAAGAGGCGATCGCCGCGCGCATCCCGCCCGCGCAGTGCACCCACACCGTCCCGGCGGGCACCTCATCCAGGCGCTGGTGGATCTGGTGGATGGGGATGTGCACGCTGCCCTCGATCCAGCCACCCGCGCGTTCTCCGTCGCGGCGCACGTCCAGGACCACCACGTCCTCGCCCCGCTCGCGCGCGGCGGCCAGGTCGGCGAATGTCGCCCGCGGGAACGAGGTCAGCTGCTCCTGCCCGATGACCCAGTCGGCCGGGGAGCCGACCGCGGCTGCAGTCGGGCGGTCGATGCCCACCCGGGCCAGCTCCCGCTGAGCGCGGGAGATCTCCTCGGCACTCCCCGCCAGCAGGGTCACTGGCTTGCCCCACGGGATCATCCACGCCAGATAGGTCGCCAGCTGCCCCTCGACCTCGAAGTTGACGGAGCCGGCCACGTGGCCCTCGGCGAACGCGACCCGGTTGCGCAGGTCGACGACCCACTCGCCCGCCGCGAGGCGGCGCGCGATCTCGCCGGCGTCGGTGCGCTGCGGCGCGGTCAGGTCCACCGGGGTGGGACCGGCGGCGTTGGCCGGGCCCATGTGCGCGTAGTAGGCCGGTACATCGTCCAGACCGGCCAGCAGCTCCTTGATGAACGTCTCCACATCCTGGGCCAGCGCCGGGTTGGACGCTCTCTCCGCACCGATGGTGCTGTGCTCGCCGCCGGCCTGGGTGGAGGAGCAGAAGCTGCCGAATCCGTGGGTCGGCATGACCGCCACCTCGTCGTCCAGCTCCGTGGCGAGCCGGTGCGCGGAGGCGTGCTGGGCACGGGCCAGCTGCTCGGTCAGCCGCGGCTCCACCAGGTCCGGCCGGCCGACGCTGCCGATCAGCAGCGACCCGCCGGTGAAGGCGGCGACCGCCCGCCCGTCCTTCTCCAGCACGTAGGAGGTGTGGTGCGGGGTGTGCCCTGGCGTGGCAACGGCCCGCAGCACCAGGCCCTCGTCGACGTCCTCCACGTCCCCGTCGGCCACCGGCACCCGCGCGTACGCCACTGACGCCCCGGCCGGCACCAGATAGCGGGCACCGGTCAGACGGGCCAGCTCCAGACCGCCGCTCACGTAGTCGTTGTGCACGTGCGTCTCGGCGACCGCCACGATCCGGACCCCGCGCCGCGCCGCGACGGCGATCACCCGGTCGATGTCCCGCGGCGGATCCACCACGACCGCCGTTCCGGCCCCGCCCGCCAGATAGCTCCGGTTGCCCAGACCTTCGGTCTCCAGGATGTCGGCAAAGAACACGGCACTCTCCCTCGTCACACATTTACCCCCGGGGGTATTTGAATCCACCGTAACAGAGATACCTGGGGGGGTATTTTCGGGGTGTGCGACGGCGTGGGGCAGCGGTTCGCCCGCAGGTGGAGAGAGGCGCGCTTGCGGGCGGCAGGGGGCCTCGGCGCGGCCTCAGGCGGCGATGATGCCGGGGAGGGCTCGCAGGGTGAAGCCGATCCGGGCGAGGCTGATCACGGCCGCGAGGACCAGCGGCCAGGTGACCGCCGGGGCGGCCAGTGCGGCGCTGACGAGGACGGCCGCGTCGAGGACCACCAGGCCGACACCTCCCGTGATGACGGCTGTCCGCGTCCTTGTGTAGTTGGTACGGCCTACGGCGGCGGTGAACAGCGCGGCGACAACGGCGCACAGGAGTACGCCGAGTGCCAGCCGAGCCGGGACAGCGATCGGCCAGATCCAGGCGCGGCCGGTGATCAGCACGACGGCCCAGGACGCGGCGGCCACAGGCCCTGTGGCGAGGAGCGTCCGCGCCGTGCGGCAGCCGGGCGACTGAAGGGTGAAGGCAGTGACGACCTCAGTCACGCCACCGAATTCGGCGAGCGCGGCGCGGGCGGCAGTCCGAGAGTCGCCGCTGATGCCCAAGTGGCGGCGATAGGTCTCGGCCAGGCCGTCGGCGAGTTCGTCGACCACATCGGCGGGCAGAAAGCGGCCCAGCCGGGCGAGGTAGTCGTCGATCAGCGGGTGGCCGGACACGGCGGGGGCTCCAGCAGCGCGGTGACGGTCGCGGCGAACTCCCGCCACGTAGTGCGTTCGGTGTGCAGGCTCTTCTGGCCGGCCTCGGTGAGGGAGTAGGTGCGGCGGCGGCGACCGTCGACGACCGACCACACACCGCTGATCAGTCCGGCATCCTCAAGACGGTGCAGAGCCGGGTAGACCGTGCCGGTGGGCAGGTCGAATTTCCCGCCACTGCCCTCCCTCAGTGCCTCGATCACGGCATAACCGTGCCGCGGCCCCGCCTCCAGCGTGGCGAGAAGCAGGGGGTCGAGATGGCCCTTGAGGAGCTGCGCCTCCTTCATAGGTAGCAATGCTACGCTTCAGGCTATAGGTAGATTGGCTACGCATGGGGGTGCGGTGCTGCTGCGGATCGTCATCGTCATCCACATCGCGGCCGGGCTGACCGCGGTCACCGCCGGCGCGACGGCGATGCTTGCGCCGAAGCGCCCCGGCCGTCATCCGCGCAGCGGGCGCGCCTATCTCGGCGCGCTGGCCGTTCTCACTGCCTCGGCCACGTTCATCACGACGGCTCGGCCACACACCGCTGACCTGCTGATGCTTGGCGCCCTCGCGTTCGCCTCGGCCGGGTACGGCTGGCGCGCCCGGCGCCTCCGCCATCAGGGCTGGCGGCCGCGCCACATCACCGGCATGGCGCTCTCGTACGTCGCCATGCTGACCGCGTTCTACGTCGACAACGGCCCCCGGCTGCCCCTGTGGAACCTGCTGCCCCCACTGACGTTCTGGTTCCTGCCCGCAGCCGTCGGCCTGCCCCTACTGCTGCGAGCCCTGCGACGACACCACATGCCACGCCGCTCCTCGGGGTGAGCAAGCGGCGGCGGTCAGTCGGCGGCGTTCTCGATGATGCGGCAGACCACTGCACCCTCGCCGCGGTCGGCCGCCTGGTCGGCCTGGGCGCGGGCGTGCCGGAGGGTCGTACGGAGGGCTTCGAGGTCGGCGATGCGGCGGTCGATGTCGGCGAGGTGCTTGTCGAGGAGGTCGGTGACGAGGGCGCAGGGCTGTTCGCCACTGCGCTGGAGGTCGAGGATGTCCTTGATCTCTTTGAGGCTGAGGCCGAGGGCCTGGGCCTGGCGGATGAAGCCGAGGACGGGGACGGCGTCGTCGGTGTAGGTGCGGTAGCCGGCGGCGGTGCGCTCGGGTGGGTCGATGAGGCCGTTGGCCTCGTAGAGGCGGACGGCCTTGGGGCTCAGTCCGGTCTGGGCGGCGACGCGGCCGACGGTGAGCATGGTGGGGCTCCGTTCGTGCGAAGGGTTTCAGTGTGCGCTTGACCTTGCCCTATGGGCAAGGTTTTAGCGTCCGGGGCATGAGCACAGACCAAGGCGACAGCGGCGGCCGTACGGCGGCGATGTCGGTGACTCCGCTGAGCGGCCGGTGCGCCGAGGCGGTCGAGCGGGCCGAGCACGTCTGCTTCGGGATCTCCCCGTTCAACAGCTACTTCTCCACGGCCCGGATCCGCGAGCTGGCGGCGTGGGGGCTCGACCGGTTCGAGCGGGTGGACTTCTTCGTGCCCGACGTGCCGAGTGCGTTCACCTTCGAGGCGCTGGGATACGCCCCGGGGAAGGCGGCGTGGAAGGCTCGCAGGCAGGGCCAGTACACCCGCAACAAGATCGCCATCGCGCTGGGTTCGCTCGGTGTGACGGACAACACGGAGGCGCGGGTGCTGGGTTGGGCTGAGCTGGAGGCCAATGCGGTGTTCGGCCGTCTCCATGCGGGCGGGCTGCGCCGGTACGGCGAGGACGTAGCCTTTCGGGACGCCTGCCGGGAGGCGACCGGGTGGGTGCTGGCGGGGAAGCTGCCCGCAGGGCAGGCGCCGGACGAGGAGCAGGTGGAGCGGGCGGTGCGTTACTTCCTGGCCGAGTTGCCGCTGTTCATCGACACCCCGGCGATCGTCGGCGCCGAGACATCCGTGTTCTGCTACCACGAGCCGCCTGCTGTGCTGCGCCGTCTGTACGGGGGCGAGCTGAGCTGGCGTCCCGCCGCCGGGCAGGGCTTCGCCGTTGTGGCACCGGCCGTACGCGACTGAGAGAGAGGAGTGCTGCCGTGACGACCACCACTCGGGCCGATGCCGAGCAGTCGATAGAACTGGCCATCACCGGGATGACCTGCGCCTCGTGCGTGGCGCGGGTCGAGCGGAGGCTGGGCAAGCTGCCCGGAGTGACCGCGACGGTGAACCTGGCGACCGCGACCGCGCACGTCACCCGTGAGGACCCGGCGGTCGAGGTGGCGGAGCTGATAGCCGCCGTCGAAGCGATCGGTTACAGCGCTGAGGCGCCCCGGACCGACGCACCGGGCGCGGACGATGAGACGGTCGACGCCGAGGGCGCCCACCTTTCCGGGCTGCGCCGCCGCCTGATCGCCTCGGCGCTGCTCGGGCTTCCGGTGGTCCTGGTGTCGATGATCTCCGCGCTGCACTTCGCCGGCTGGGAGTGGATCGCGCTTGTGCTGGCGACCCCTGTCGTGGCGTGGGGCGCGTGGCCGTTCCACCGGGCCGCAGCCCTGAACCTGCGGCACGGGTCGGCGACGATGGACACCCTCGTCTCGCTCGGCGTGCTGGCCGCCTACCTGTGGAGCGCGGGGACCTTGGCCCTGGGTGGGCATCACCTGTACCTGGAGGTGGCCGTCGTCCTGACGGCCTTCCTGCTGGCGGGCCGGTTCTTCGAGGCCCGTGCCAAGCGGCGGGCCGGGGACGCGATCCGGGCGCTGATGGACCTGGGTGCCAAGGACGTCGCCGTACTGCGCGACGGGACAGAAGTCCGGATCCCGGTCGATGAGTTGGCGGTCGGCGACCTGTTCCTGGTGCGACCCGGGGAGAAGATCGCCACGGACGGTCAGGTCGTCGAGGGCGCATCAGCGGTGGATGAATCGCTGCTGACCGGTGAGAGCGTGCCGGTGGAGGTCGAACCCGGCGCACAGGTCACCGGCGCCACCGTCAACAGCCACGGGCGCCTCGTTGTGCGCGCCACGCGGGTGGGGTCGGACACGAAGCTGGCGCAGATCGCCGCGCTGGTGGAGCGGGCCCAGACCGGCAAGGCGGAGGTGCAGCGCCTGGCCGACCGGATCTCGGCGGTGTTCGTCCCCGTCGTCATCGCCCTGTCGATCGGCACGTTCGCCGTGTGGATGGCGACCGGAGCCTCGGCCGCTGCCGCGCTGACTGCCGCCATCGCTGTGGTGATCATCGCCTGCCCGTGCGCGCTGGGTCTTGCCACGCCCACCGCGCTGATGGTCGGCACCGGACGCGGCGCCCAGCTCGGGCTGCTGATCCGCGGCCCGGAGGTGCTGGAGTCGACGCGGCGGATCGACACCGTCGTCCTGGACAAGACCGGCACCGTCACCGAGGGCAGGATGCGCCTCGTCGGCGTCGTACCGGCCGACGGCGAGGACGAGCAGCAGGTGCTGCGGCTGACCGGCGCCCTGGAGGACGCCAGCGAGCACCCGATCGCCGCCGCCATCTCCAACACGGCCCGGGAGCGCCTCGGTTCGTTGCCCGCCGTGACCGGCTTCGCCAACACCCAGGGCCGGGGCGTGACCGGGCAGGTCGAGGCACGCACGGTGCGCGCCGGCCGCGCCTTGTGGCTGGAGGAGCAGGGCCAGGTGCTGCCCGACGAGCTCGTGCGCGCGCAGAAGGAGGCCGAGGCCCAGGGCCGTACGGTCGTCTTCGCCGCCTGGGACGGGCGCGTGCGGGGCGCGCTGGTGGTCGCCGACACCGTCAAGCCGACCAGCGCCGCGGCGGTGGCCGACCTCAAGCGGCTCGGGCTCACCTCCGTCCTGCTGACCGGCGACAACACGGCGGCGGCCCGCGCGGTCGCGGCCGAGGTCGGCATTGACCAGGTGATCGCCGAAGTGCACCCGGAGGACAAGGTCGCCGAGGTCGAACGCCTCCAGCTGCAGGGCCGGGTGGTGGCGATGGTCGGCGACGGCGTCAACGACGCGGCCGCCCTCGCCCAGGCCGACCTGGGACTGGCCATGGGCACCGGCACCGATGCCGCGATCGCCGCATCCGACCTCACCCTGGTACGGGGTGATCTGCGGGCGGCGGCGGACGCGATCCGGCTGGCCCGGCGCACCCTCCGGACCATCAAGGCCAACCTGTTCTGGGCCTTCGCCTACAACGTGGCCGCGCTGCCGCTGGCCGCGCTCGGCCTGCTCAACCCCATGATCGCCGGAGCCGCGATGGCGTTCTCCTCGGTCTTCGTCGTCTCCAACAGCCTGAGGCTGCGCCGCTTCCAGCCACTGCGCTGACACAGGCACTCGCCGAGGGGTGGTCAGGGCGAAGTCCCGGCCGCCCCTCGGCGTACTCGAAAGCCACGCACACGGGCCGTCACCCGGTGGGTCCAGTCGTGAGTTTGCGGGCGGCGAGGCGTTCGACGATGCCGAGCTTGAACCGGCCCAGTTGCTCGAGCTCAGTCCCTCCGCCTGGACATGCCTCAGTGGCCGGCGCAGCAGATACTCCCCACCAAGCGGAGCGGTGACGAGTTCGATGAGCCGCTGGAGCGCACGGACCGGCCAGGCGGAGCTCGCTACATGGTCCAGCAGGAGCAGCCTGCCGCCGGGTCTGAGTACGCGGCTCATCTCCGCGATCGCGCGCTGGTCGTTGGGGATCGCGCACAGCGACAGGGTGCACACCACGGTGTCGAAGGACGCGTCCGGGAACGGTAGGGCCTGTGCGTCGCCCCCGCGCAGGTCTGCGGCCAGGTTGAGCCTGCCGGCGCGGCGCCGGGCGACGGCCAGCATCTGCGGGCTCCACTCGATGCCGGTCAGCCGCACACCTGGAGGGTAGAGGGGCACAGGTTCAGACCGGTGCCGATGGCGACCTCCAGAACGTCGCCAGAGGCCTTGGAGCACACCCACGTGCGGCTCTCGCCGAACAGGGTGCGGTCGAGGAACCGCATCTGCCGGTCGTAGGAGCGGGCGTGCTTGTCCCAGTAGCGGCGCAGCCGCTCGTTGCTGCTCGGCTCGGGCATGCTGCCATAGTCACCGCCGGCCAGCTTCTGCGCACGGCACCGTCGTCCCGCGGGAGACCCGGCCGGAGGGCTTCCCCGGCCGGGCCACTTTGGGTTTGGGCGCTTGTGTCAGTTGGCCGGGCGGGCCGTGTAGTCGCCGGCCTGCTCCACCGCCGCGACGAGCATGGCGGCGTCCACGTCGGCGCCGTCCTCCAGGCGGACGGTGGTGCGCCCGGCCTTCACGTCGGTACGGGAGGAGCGGACCCCGGGGATGTCCTCCAGCTCGTCATCGATGAGCAGGCCGCAGCTGGTGCAGTGCATGCCCTCGACGTGGAGCACCAGCTCCGGACCGGTGTCGGCTTCGGTCTTGTTCCTACGGCTGAACAGCTTCACTACAGGTCCTTCTTGAAGTCGATGGCGCCGGTCTGCATGCCCATGGCGCAGGAGAAGCGGAGCGTGCCGGGCTTACGGGTGCCGAGGTCGATGGTGGTGTCGCCGTCCCGTTTGACGATCTCCTGGACCCCGAGCTCGGGGATGGTGAACGCACGGGCGCAGCCGCCGGAGTCCTTGCCGTGCAGCACCAGCGTGGTCGGCACCCCGGCCTTCGCGGTGAGCTGGGTGGGGGTGTAGAAGTCCGTCACGGTCAGCGTGACGATCTGCTTGCCGGAGGCGTCGATACGCACCGGCTCCGGGACATCGGCCCCGGTCGTCCCTCCGCCGCCGGAGCCGCCCTGCTCGCCGCCTTCGACGGTGAACGGCTCACTCGCCACAGCCTGCTTGTCGGGGGTGGTGAACGAGACCCAGCCACCGGCCTGCAGCGCGGAGCCCATCGTCCAGGCCGCGACGCTCAGCACCACCACACCGGTGAGCGCGGCCAGTCGCCCGGACAGCGCCTGGCTGCTGCGGCGGAAGAGGTAGCCGAGCACGGCGAACAGCGGCGCCGTACCGATCACGAAACCGGCCATCACCGCCGCCCCGGTCAATGGGGATCCGGAGGTGATGGCGAGCAGCTCCATCGACAGGGTCACCCCGCACGGCACCAGCACGGTGGCGAAACCGACCAGGGCCGGGGTGACGGCCGAGTCGGTCCTGGTACTGCGCCGCATCAATCGGCCGAACGATGCCGGAGGACGCGGCACCAGCCGCCCCACCCACCTGACGCCGAACAGGTCCAGCGCGAACAGCACCATCAGCACCCCGGCGGCCAGCAGCAGCACCGCCTGCATGCGAGGGCTGGGCTGCAATGCATCACCAAAGACACCCAGCAGTGCACCGAGCAGGGTATGCGAGAGCAGCTTCCCGGCAAGGAACGCCCCGACCGGCGCCAGCGGCGTGGCAGCTCGTTCCACCGGAGACGCGGAGGCAGGGCGGGACTGGCGCGGCGCCTTCTTGGAGGCCGACTTCGTGAGGGAGGGGGCGGGGGTGCGGCGGCGGGTCACCGCACCGGCCAGCAGACCCCCTTGAACGGCGGCACACGAGGCGCCACCGGCGAGCAGACCGGTACTCGCACCGGTGATCAGCAAAGCGACGGACGACGGCATGCGTCGGAACTCCTGTTCGGCGACGATGGCACGCACACAGGAATGCGGTTACGGGGCGTGCCAAGGCGGACGTGAGGAACGCGGCGTCCCGCAAGGCGGCCCCATAGGGCAGCCGCACGGGCGGCGAGCCGTCACGTCCGCGACACGCACAACCGGTGCAGATCAGGAGGAGCGACCGCTGGAGGCGGGGCATTGGGCTGCGCCACCAGTGCCGTCGAGGAGCATGCGATCGCGCGCGGGGTGACCGCGGGCGCCTGGGCGGACGAGGAGTCCTGGGCGAGCGTGGCCTCCGGCGCCGCACACTGTTTCTCGGCCGCCGGGCAGCGCGGGCTGTGATCCACCGCCGACTCCGCCACGGCCGACGCGGCAGCACCTCCGGCATGCTCTGCGTGGCCACTGGCCACAGCGTGCGGGGCCGCGTCCATCGGCGCCGACATCCCCATAGGCATCCCCATAGGCATCGCCATGGGCATGGGCATGGGCATGGTCATCGCCATCGCGGGACGCGCCAGCCCCGTCAGACACACGAACAGCGCGCACACCAACAGCGCCCCGGACCACGCCCGGAGCGGCAGCAGCACGCGTCGCGACATGCGCGCCATGCTAAGCCATGGCCGACGACCGCCCCGCCGACCACGGACGTGCCGAGCTACTCGCCTTCTGGCCAGTTGTAGCTGCTGGGCACGTCGGTCTTCTGACCCACCGGCCCGCACACGAGCGCGATCTCGTCATGCGACCGGAACTCGACCGCGGCCGGATCGCCGACGTACGCCTTGCCGTTGACGTAAGCGCGGAACTCGTTGCCGCCACCGGCCTTGAGCCCGCCGATGGAGTCCTGGGTGAGGGCGACGTCCCACTCGGTCATGAACTGACAGAGGGAGAAGGTGGCCTTGACCGGGGACTCGATATGGACCACGCCATTCGCGGCAGGGCGGTGCTGCGAGCTGATCTGCCGCGCCTGCTGGTCGATCCCGATGCCCGCGGGCACGGCGACCGGCTGGCCGTCCACAAGACGTCCAGATGCGCGTGAATGTGATCGACGGTGCCCTCCTTGCCCAGCATCGGCAGTCCGGCCGCGCTGACCCGGGCGGAAGGATCACTCGGCGCGCCCCAGGGCGGCTCGGTCGTACGGCCTGACACGGTCATCGTGACTCCTCCCCCGGATAAATCCGGGGGCTTCTCCTGTCGGTGGCTCAGGCCACGTCGGGAAGGACCAGCCCGGCCCTGAGTACGACGTTCCA
>NZ_JBHWKX010000113.1:0-15383 GCF_042730885.1 Streptomyces sp. NPDC059909 | reverse complement strand
CTCCCGCAACATCGCCCGTAAGGGCGAGGCTGTGTGGACTGCGGGGCGTGAGTCACGCGTCCCTGCCACCCCATAGGGGTGTCTGGACGGAGGAGCCCACCCAGCAGCCAGCTGGGCACTACCTCCAAGCCCGGTCGTTTACGGCCGGGTCAAGTTGACGCGCCTGACCAGGTTGGTGTGGTTTCGCCAGTGAGCCGACGGGCCATGTTGCCGATGATCGCGAACTGGAGCACGGCTTCGGGTCGGGCAGGGCCTCGTACTAGGCCGCGCTGCACCCGCGCCCGCCTGCAAAGGCACGCCCACAACGCTCAGCGTGCCCTTGCGGAGCCCTCCGTGGCAGGACTTTCCAGGCCGTGCTCTTGGGCGTAGGCGATGAGTGCCCGAGGAGCTCTCGCGATGTGTTCAGTGAGTGCGGCAACCGCCGCATCGGCGTCTCGAGCCAGAGCGAACTCTTTGAGCTGCCGGTGTTCGGCGGACAGATCACGCGCATGATCCTCGGTGAGCGACCAGTACCAGCGGCGGTAGAGCTCGGCACTGTCGCGCACCGAATTGGCAATTGCCTCCAGGCGAGGGCTTTGGCATCCGGCCAGCAAGGCCTGATGGAAGGCGCGGTGGGCGATGGACCAGGCTTCGTTCAACCGGCCGTCGCTTTTGGTAACCGGAGTGCGCTCCAGAGTGTGATGGGTGGCGACGACCGATGTCTCCCATTCCACGCCTCCCAGGGCGAACGACTGCCGCAGGGCGAGCGACTCCACCTGGATGCGGACGTTGGTGAGGTCGGACACGTCCGCGACCGACAGGGCGACCACGCTGAACCCACGCTGCGGGTTCGACACGATGAGCCCCTGCTCCGCGAGCCGCGTCAGTGCCTCCCGTATGACGGAGAGGCTCACCCCGAACCGCTGTCCGAGTCCTGCCAGCTTCAGCCGTTGACCGGGTTCGAACGTCCCGTTGAGTAGGTCGCTGCGGATGTCGTCGTAGACCTCTTCGGTACGCGTCGCGCCTTTGGTTGCCACTCCACGAGTGTAGCTGATTAGCGATAACCACTGGAGTTTCCGACATTATCGACGAATGATCACCATCTGTGCCCGCGGCGACCCGGGCGCGGGCCACCGCGGGCGGCAGCAGCGCATTTGGAAGGGGTTCACGTCGTCGGCTGGCGGCTTCGTCACGGGCAGCCGGTGTTCGGTCAGACGGCCTGGGCCAGCCGGGTGAGCCTGTCGCCGACGATCGCGGTCGCCTCCTTCATGACTGTGTCCACCAGCGAGGCGACGGTGGGGATGTCGTGGATCAGTCCCTGGGCCGTGCTTGCCCACCAGATGCCGTGGTCGATGTCGCCGGTGGCGTACACCTCGCGGCCGCGGGCGCCCGCTACCAGGTCGCGCACGTCGTCGAAGGTGCCGCCCTGCCGTTCGATCTCGAGTACGCGCTGGCTGACGGCGTTGCGGGCGACGCGTGCCGTGTTCCTGAAGGACCGGAAGATCAGATCAGTCGACGTCTCGTCGTGAGCGACGATGGCTTCTTTGACCCTCTCGTGGATGGTCGCTTCGGCGGTGCACATGAAGCGCGTGCCGAGGTTGACGGCGTCCGCGCCCAGCGCCAGTGCCGCGACCAGCCCCCGCGCGTCGGCGATGCCCCCGGACGCCACGACGGGAATCGAGATCTTGTCCACGGTGGAGGGGATCAGGACGAGTGCGGGGATGTCGTCCTCGCCGGGGTGGCCCGCGCATTCGAAGCCGTCGATGGACACGGCGTCCACGCCCAGCTTCTCCGCCTTGACTGCGTGGCGGGCGGCGGTGCACTTGTGAATGACGCGGATGCCGTGTGCCTTGAAGTCTTCCACGTGTTCGGCGGGGTTGGCTCCCGCTGTCTCGACGACCGGGATCCCGGCGGCAATGATGGCGCGCCGGTATTCCGCGTAGGGCGGCGGCGTGATCGTGGGCAGGATGGTCAGGTTGACACCGAAGGGCTTGTCGGTGAGGGTCCGGGTGCGTTCGATCTCGCGCATCAGGTCGGCGGGTGTGGGCTGGGTGAGCGCGGACAGGAATGCGAGGCATCCGGCGTTGGCGGCTGCGGCGACCAGTTCGGCGCGGCCGACTGCTTGCATCCCGCCCATGGTGATCGGGTGCTCGACGCCGAACAGTTCGGTGAACCGGGTCTTCATGGTGCTCCCTTTGGTATGCGGCTCGGTGTGGTCAGCGGACGGTCCAACGAGGGCCGGTCCTTGCGGCGGACGGTGGCGCCCGCGTCGGGTGGCCTTCCGCTCGCCGCCGGTCATGCTCGGACCGTTCACAGCCGCTGGATCAGCGTGCCGGTGCCGAGGCCGCCCCCGCAGCACATCGTCACCAGACCGGTCTCGGCGTCTTCGTCCTCGAGGATGTGCAGCAGCGTCGTGATGAGGCGTGCGCCGGACGAGCCCAGCGGATGGCCAAGAGCCATGGCCCCGCCGCGGACGTTGACGCGTTCCATGTCTGGCTTGTGTTCCCTCTCCCAGGCGAGCACGACGGACGCGAAGGCCTCGTTGACCTCGATGCGGTCGATGTCGCCGATGCCCATGCCGTTGCGCCCGAGGATCTTCCGGGTGGCGGGGATCGGGCCCTCCAGCATCCGTACCGGGTCGCATCCCACGGTGACTTGGTCCACGACGCGGGCGCGGGGCCTAAGGCCAAGGCGCTCGGCGGTCGCACGGTCGGCGAGCATCACTGCGGCCGCGCCGTCGGAGATCTGCGATGACGTCCCAGCGGTGATCCTTCCGTCCTGCTTGAAGGCCGGCTTGAGCCGGGTCAGAGCGTCGAGGCTCGCGTCCTCGCGGATGCCCTGGTCGCGGACGTGGAGCTCTCCCTCTGTGGTGACCGGGACGATCTCCCGGGCGAAGGAGCCCTCTTCGGTGGCCTGCCAGGCGCGGCGGTGGGAGCGAACCGCGAGCTGCTCCATGTCGTGCCGGGAGATGCCCCAGGCTTCGGCGATCAGCTCGGCTCCGATGCCCTGCCCCCGGATGTCGTAGCGCTCCAGCAGTGCGGGGGTGATCGGGGAGCCGAATTCCTCCTGCACCTGTGCGGCGGCGGCGAAGGAGTTGATGCCCATATGCTCGACCCCGGCCCCGATCACCACGTCGTGCACGCCTGAAGCGATCAGCGTGGCACCGAGGTTGACGGCCTGCTGCGCTGAACCGCACTGCAGATCAAGCGTCATGGCTGCCGTCTCGAGCGGGAGCCCTTCTTGCAGCCACGCGGTGCGGGCGATGTTCATGCTCTGCTGGCCGAACTGCTGGACACAGCCGGCGAGCGCGGCATCGACTTTCAGCGGCTCGATACCGCTGCGCTCCACCACTGCCCGGTAGGCGGTGGCGAGCAGATCGGCTGGATGTGTGGCGCGGTAGTAGCCCTTCTCGGGGTGACCGCGCCCGATCGGAGTACGGATGGCATCAACGATGACGACTTCACGCAGATCAGACATGTCGGTGGCCACGCGCGGACCCCGCCGCGGCGAAGGCGGCGTGGGCGAACCCGGTGCGGTGGCGGCCTCCTTCGCAAGTGCGGTGGGGCGTGGGATGTCACACCTGGCGACAGCCGAGGAACAGCGGGCCGTCGCCCGGGAAGAATTATCGAAATTTATCATCAGAATCGATAAAGGTCGAGAGCTTGCGCGGTCGATCACTCCGGCGTTCCGGCCCGTCCGTCGTGGCCCCGGCCGCCGTCGGGCGTGACCCCTCCGCTCGGGCCGGGAAGTGTCAGACGGGCGGAGAGATTATCGAAATTAGTTGCCTTTACCGTTAATAGCCTGCCATGCTGGAGACGCATGGAAGTCGGGCCGCATGACTGCGCGGCCATGTGTATCCCGAAGTCTGGGTGGTCCCACGGGACTGGCGGCCGACAAGGCGGCAGCGATCCGAGGAGGGGTAGTGGGTCTGCATCGCTTGATTTCGATCACCATCGGGGGGCCGAGTCCCGCGGAGGCCGTCGCGTACTACCGCGCCTTCGGTCTCTCAGTGACTGACGAGTCGGCGACGGACGACCCGTTCGCCTTCTCGGCCCAGGGCTGCGGTGAGCAGCTTCAGCTGGTCAGGGCGTCGCGGCACCGACTGTTGAAGTTCGGGATCGGTGCGCACAATCCCGACGACCTGGACCGGGTTGCGGCTTCTTTGGGGCGGCTCGACCCGGAGGCCAAGCGGGGTGCGGGGCGGCGGGCAGTCCCGTCGACGGCGTTCTGCGGAAGCCCGAAGCCGTCGTATGCGCCCTTGGACTCTGCAACTGGCGCCCTGCTCCGCCCTCCCCTTCCTCGCCCCCGACGATCTCGCCGCACTCATTGCGGCTCACACAGCCCCGGCTGACCCCAGCGGCACCCGGTGCCCGTGGGCCTTCGGCGTGACAGCTGCCTGCCCGAGGCACTATCCGACCTATTCAAGGAGTTACACCTATGCGTGTCGGCACAGTACGCGGTCGGCCTGCGGTCCTGTCCGGGAACCGGGCCTTGGACATCGCTCTGGCAAGCGACGGACGTTTTCCCGCCGATATGGCGGCCCTCTTCGAGCGCTGGGACGAACTGGCCGAGTGGGCAGACTCCCGCGGTCTGGACGACGCGGTGCCCTTCACCCCGCAGGAGCTCGGGGCGCCGTTCCTGCGTCCCTCGCAGGTTTTCGCGATCGGCCTGAACTACCGCGACCACGCCTCCGAATCCGGCGTGGCCGCGCCCGACGCGCCCCCCGTCTTCACCAAGTTCCCCACGTGCCTCACAGGCCCCTACGACGTGGTCGCCCTGCCCAGCCCGGGAGTCGACTGGGAAGTCGAACTCGTCGCCGTCATCGGACGCCGCGCAGAGCACGTCCGTGAACAGGACGCCTGGTCACACGTCGCCGGACTCACCGTCGGCCAGGACCTGTCCGAGCGCTCCGTCCAGCTGGCCGGCCCCGTCCCCCAGTTCTCCCTGGGCAAGTCCTACCCCGGCTTCGGTCCCATCGGGCCCGCCATCGTGACCCCCGACGAGCTCCAGAACCCCGACGACCTCGCCCTCTCCTGCCGCGTCGGCGACGACATCCTCCAGCAGGGCCGCACGAAGGACATGATCTTCTCCGTGCCCGAGCTGATCGCCCGCCTCTCCGCCGTATGCCCCCTGCTGCCCGGCGACCTCGTCTTCACCGGCACCCCGCACGGTGTCGGCATGGCGCGCACCCCACCGCGCTACCTCACCCCCGACACCATCCTCATCAGCTCCATCGAAGGTATCGGTGAAATCCGCAACCCGCTGACGGCCGGCGCCGGCTACCCAGCACAGCAGCGATGAACACCGCCGCACCCAGCTGGGTACCCGACAAGCAGACGGTCGAGCAGGCCCACGTCACCGCCTTCGCCCGCTGGTGCGTGGCGCAGCGCGGGGCGCCCGCCGAGGCAGCCGACCACTATCCGGCCCTGTGGTCATGGTCGGTGCAGCGGATGCCTGAGTTCTGGCTGGCCGTATGGGACTACTTCGACGTCCCGGCGACCGCCCGCGCCGAGGAGGTCCTGTCCAGCGACCCGATGCCCAACGCACGCTGGTTCTCCGGCGCGCGGCTCAACTACGTGGACCAGATCTTCCGGGACCGGGACCCCGGCCGGGCCGCCGTGATCGACGTGGCGGAGCCCGCGGCCGACGGCAGCGGCAGCCGTGAGCGGGTTCTGACCTGGGCGGAGCTGGGGCAGCAGGTGAGGGCGTTCGCCGGGACGCTGCGTCGGCTGGGTGTGGGACACGGCGACCGTGTGGCTGGCTACCTGCCCAACATCGCGGAGTCGGTCGTCGCTTTCCTCGCGGCAGCCAGCATCGGAGCCGTCTGGGCGAGCTGTGGACAGGACTACGCGCCCGGCGCCGCAGCCGACCGGTTCCGCCAGCTGGAGCCCACCGTGCTGGTCGTCGCCGACGGCTACCGCTACGCCGGGAAGGAACGCGACCGCCGCGTAGCCGCGGCTGAACTCCTCGCCGCCCTGCCCAGCGTGGAGGCGAGCGTCGTCATCCCACGGCTGGGACTGCCCTTCGAGCTGCCCGGCCGCGTCGAGACATGGGCGGAGGCCATCACAGTACCGGACGATTCGCCGGTCACCCCGGTGGCGTTCGACCACCCGCTGTGGATCCTGTTCTCCTCCGGCACCACCGGTGCGCCCAAGGGCATCGTGCACGGCCACGGCGGCGTGCTGCTGGAGCACCTGAAGGTCCTGTCCCTGCACAACGACCTCGGCGCACAGGACACGTTCTTTTGGTACACCACACCGAGCTGGATGGTGTGGAACTACCTCATCTCCGGCCTGCTCGTCGGTTCGACCATCGTCTGTTACGACGGCAGTCCCACCCACCCCGGCGCGGACGCTCTGTTCGCTCTCGCGGCACGTCACCGGGTGACGTTCCTGGGTGCGAGCCCCGGTTACCTGTCCGCATGCGAGAAGACCGGCGCGGAGCCGGGGCGGGATTTCGACCTGTCCGCGCTGCGCGCGATCGGCTCATCGGGCTCCCATCTGCCAGCGCCGGCCTACACGTGGGTCGCCGAGCACGTCGCCGAGCGCGTCCAGGTCGTGTCCACCAGTGGAGGCACGGACATCGTCAGCGCCTTCGCCGGTGGTGTCCCCACGATGCCGGTGTGGCCGGGAGAACTGTCGATCCCGTGCCTGGGCGTGGCCCTCGATGCTCTGGACCCTCAGGGACGGCCCCTGCGCGGCGCGATGGGAGAGCTGGTCGTGACCCGGCCCATGCCCTCGATGCCTCTGTACTTCTGGAACGACCCCGACCAGAAACGCTACCTCGAGGCCTACTTCTCGGCGTATCCCGGCGTCTGGCGGCACGGCGACTGGATCACGATCACCGACCGTGGTTCCGTGATGGTGCACGGCCGGTCGGACTCGACGCTGAATCGCAACGGCGTCCGCATGGGAAGCGCCGACATTTACCAGGCCGCCGAGGCTATCCCGGAAGTCGCCGAAGCACTGGTGATCGGCGCTGAGCGGCCGGACGGCGGCTACTGGATGCCGCTGTTCGTCCGGTTGCAGGACGGGAGCCGGCTCGACGACGAGCTCGTCGGCCGCATCCGCGCTGCCATCAGGGAACACGCCTCACCCCGGCACGAACCGGACGAGATCATTGCGGTGCCGGCCATCCCGCACACCCGAACCGGCAAGAAGCTGGAGGTCCCGGTCAAACGGCTGCTCCAGGGCGCGAACGTCGCCGACGTCGCCGATTCCGGAGCTGTCGATGACCCGGCCTCCCTGATCTGGTACGCCGACTATCGAAGCCGCAGGGAATCCCGGACGCAGGCGCCGACCGACGACTGATGTCACAGCGGCGACCGAGCATCCGGATCCCGGCCATGGCGTCGTTGCCCTCAGCCGTCAACTGCGCTGGCCTGGCGGGCGAGCCGGGCCACGAGTCGGTCGACTGATCCCGCATCGCTGGCCGCGACTCCTTCACGCTGCTCGCGGGGTCGGCGATGTGCACCGGCCGAGTCGGGGCCGGCACGGCGGTGGCACCGGTCTGCCGTCGCTCACCGGCTTCGACGGCGCAGACCGCACCGCCGCCACCGTGGACACCATGGCCGGAGCGCGGCAAACCCGTATCGTGGGTGCGCGAATGTGTGGCTCCGGTGCGCGTCTTGCTCGTCGGCGAGGCGCCATCGCGCGGCGAGCGCCGGAACTCCGCCGTCGCCTTCACCCCCGGCTTGACATCACGATCCACATGGCCGCGCCGTCTCCCGCGATGCCTCGATCCGAGGGACGTCCGGTTCGAGGCCGATCTGGTCGCGGCCCATGACCCGCTCGCCCAGTCCTCGGCGTTGAACGATGCGGGCTCGGTCCAGGAGGAATGGCTCGCCGCTCATGCGGCGTTTCACCACGCGATGCCCAGCGGGTTCTCGAATCTGCGGCTGCGCGCGATGGCCAATCAGCTGCGCGACGCCACCGAGGTGTACCGGTTCCGGCAGGGCGGGGCAGCCGGGCGACGAGCCGGACCGGGTGTCGCGGGCGGGCACCGGCGCATCCCGGAGGCGATCCTGGCCCGGGAGGCTGATCACGCCGTCGCCGAGCCCGCTCACCGCATCGAGTTCGGCGGACCACAAGGTTCATAGCACCACGAACGTCTCATTTGACTTGACAACTACCGCACCTTGTCGGCCGCCTGTGCTCCAGACCGGTGATGGTATCGTTCGGCGCCTGCTAGTGAGGCTCCCACCAGCGCCTTGCGAGTACCCGGACGAGACCGAGCGAGTGATCGATCACCCGTGCGAACTCGGCTTGGGGTCGGCCCCCATTACAGTCTTCCTGACCTCGCCCCCGTCGTCTGGCTCTAGCTCAGTCGCGCGGCCACGTAAAGACGAGCAAGGAGGCAGGGATTCCTCCGGTTGTCGCTGTCGAGGCCGCGCCGGTTTCTCACACAGATGAAGGTCCAGCGTGCTGTCGAGAGGCTCAAGACCTCTTGTACGCCGTAGGAACCGTGCACGAGGTGCGGTGTGATCGGCCTTTCTATCGGGGATCGTGGTCACCTTGGCTGCGAACATCGCGCCGGCTCCGGCAGGGCCGCTGGCGTTGAGAGCGTGCACTCCACCGGGTTGCTGCTTGGTGGCTCGGAGCCCGGAAGGCATTGCGTGACGGGTGATCCTGCCGGCGGATTCGGTGAGAGTTCGCGCATGGTGGCCGGCAACCATGCCGAGCAGAACGGTCTCTGCTCAATGCTCGCTCTTTCAAACCTCGTAGGCGTAGAAGCCGCGGCCGCTCTTGCGGCCGAGGTGGCCTGCGGCGACCATGCGGCGCAGGAGGGCGGGCGGTGCGTAGAGCGGTTCCTTGAACTCCTCGTACATGGACTCGGCCACCGCTTGGGCAGTATCGAGGCCGATGAGGTCGAGCAGGCGCAGGGGGCCCATGGGGTGGGCGCAGCCGAGTTCCATGCCCTGGTCGATGTCGTCCGGCCGTGCGGACCCCGACTCCACCATGCGCACCGCGCTGAGGAGATAGGGCACGAGCAGGGCGTTGACGACGAAGCCCGAGCGGTCGGGTGCCTGGACGGTTGCCTTGCCGAGCTGCTCCGCAGCGAAACGACGCGTACGGTCCAGGGTGTCCTCACTGGTGGTTAGGGCGGGGATCAACTCGACCAGCCGCTGCACCGGCACTGGATTGAAGAAGTGCATCCCGATGACCCGCCCGGGGCGCTCGGTGGCAACCGCGAGATCGACGATGGGCAGCGAGGAGGTGTTGGTGGCCAGGACGGCGCGCGGATCAGCGACGACCTTGTCGAGGGTCCGGATGACGTTGGTCTTGATGTCGCGGTTCTCGGCGACGGCTTCAATGACGAACTGGCGGTCGGCCATGTCCCCGAGGTCGTGGGTGAACGAGATCCGGGCGAGAGCCTGGTCTCTGTGTTCCTCGCTGAGCTTGCCGCGCTGCACGGCCCGGTCCAGGGAGCCAGTGATACGGCGCTTGCCGGCGTCGACGGCCTCGGATGTGGCCTCGGCGACGCGGACGTCGAGGGCGTTGCGTGCGGCGACTTCGGCGATGCCGGAGCCCATGAGGCCGCAACCGACAACGCCGAGACGGGTAACAGGGTCCATCTGAAGTCCTCTCCGATAATTAGCTACGGTGTCGTTCACGGGGCCGAATCAGACGTTGCGGCGGTATTGCCCGCCGACCTCGAAGAAGGCGTCGGTGACCTGCTGCAGTGAGCAGACCTGGGCGGCGTCCATGAGGACAGCAAAGACGTTGCGGTCGGTCACCGCCGCCTCCTTGAGAGCGGCCAACGCGGCGTGGGTCTGGTCGCGGTGTGCCGTTTGGTAGTCCCGTACTTGCTCCAGCTGGGATTGCTTCTCCTCTTCGGTCGCCCGGGCTAGTTCGATGACGCCGGGTTCGGCAGTGTCGGCGTGGGGGTTGCGGAAGGTGTTGACGCCGATGATGGGCAGGGTGCCGTCATGCTTGCGCTGCTCGTAGAGCATCGACTCGTCCTGGATCCGGCCGCGTTGGTAGCCGGTCTCCATGGCGCCGAGCACGCCGCCGCGTTCGCTGATCCGCTCGAACTCCTGCAGGACGGCCTCCTCAACCAGGTCGGTGAGTTCGTCGATGATGAACGACCCCTGCAAGGGGTTCTCATTCATGGCGAGGCCCCATTCCCGGTTGATGATCAGCTGGATGGCCAGGGCCCGGCGGACGGAGTCCTCGGTGGGGGTGGTGACGGCCTCGTCGAAGGCGTTGGTGTGCAGGCTGTTGCAGTTGTCGTAGATCGCGGTGAGTGCCTGCAGGGTGGTGCGGATGTCGTTGAAGTCCATCTCCTGGGCGTGCAGGGAGCGTCCGGAGGTCTGGACGTGGTACTTGAGCTTCTGGCTGCGCTCGTTCGCGCCGTATTTCTCCTTCATGGCGACGGCCCAGATGCGGCGGGCGACCCGCCCGAGGACGGAGTACTCGGGGTCCATGCCGTTGGAGAAGAAGAACGACAGATTGGGGGCGAAGTCATCGATGTGCATGCCGCGGGCGAGGTAGGCCTCGACGTAGGTGAAGCCGTTGGCCAGGGTGAAGGCGAGCTGACTGACGGGGTTCGCGCCGGCTTCGGCGATGTGGTAGCCGGAGATGGACACCGAGTAGAAGTTGCGGACCTTGTTCGCGATGAACCACTTCTGGATGTCGGCCATCATCCGCAGGCTGAACTCGGTGGAGAACAGGCAGGTGTTCTGGCCCTGGTCCTCCTTGAGGATGTCGGCCTGCACGGTGCCGCGCACGTTCGCCAGCGCGTGGGCCCGCAGTTCGGCTGCCTCGTCCGGTGACGGGTCGCGGCCCTCGGCGGCACGGAAGCGGTCGATCTGCTGGTCGACGGCGGTGTTGAGGAAGAACGCCAGGATGGTCGGAGCGGGCCCGTTGATCGTCATGGAGACCGAGGTCATGGGGGATATCAGGTCGAAGCCGTCGTAGAGCGCCTTCATGTCCTCCAGCGTGGCGACCGAGACGCCGGAGGTGCCGACCTTGCCGTAGATGTCGGGGCGTTCGTCCGGGTCGCGGCCGTAGAGGGTGACGGAGTCGAAGGCGGTGGACAGCCGGGTGGCCGGCTGGCCCTCGGAGAGCAGCTTGAAGCGGCGGTTGGTGCGGAACGGGTCGCCCTCGCCGGCGAACATGCGCGCCGGGTCCTCGCCATCGCGTTTGAAGGGGAACACCCCGGCTGTGAAGGGGAAGTGGCCGGGCAGGTTCTCCCGGCGCCAGAACCGCACCAGTTCCCCGTGGTCGGTGAAGCGGGGCAGGGCGACGCGGGGGATCTTGTTGCCGGACAGGGACTCGCGGGTCAGCTTGGTGCGGATCTCCTTGTCGCGGACCTTCACGACCTGCTGGTCGCCGGAGTACGACGTCACCACGGCGGGCCAGTTCTCGATCTGCTCGCGTACGCCGTGCGGGAGTTGCCTGCGGGCGCCGTCGAGGAGTGACTGCACGGTCCCGGCGTCGGAGCCGGCCTCGACGAGTTCGCCCGCGACCGTCTCCAGGCGCTGCACCCGCCGTGCCACCTCGGCCAGTCGCTCGGTCTCGGCGTGGTAGGCGCGGATCGTGTCGGTGATCTCGGCAAGGTAGCGCACCCGGTCCACGGGGACGACCTGCCGGATGCCGGAGGAGTGGCGTACGTCGACCGGTGCCAGCGTGCCCTCCGACAAGGGCAGTCCCTTCTCGGCCAGGACTGTCTTCAGGTACTGGTGCAGCGCGGTGACGCCGTCGTCGTTGAAGGTCGCCGCCGAGGTGCCGTACACCGGCATGTCCTCGGGCCACATCCCGAACGCCTCGCGGTTGCACACCAGTTGGCGACCCACGTCACGCAGCGCGTCCTTGGCGCCGCGCCGCTCGAACTTGTTGATGGCCACGGCGTCGGCGAAGTCGAGCATGTCGATCTTCTCCAGCTGCGAGGCGGCGCCGAACTCCGGCGTCATCACGTACAGCGAGGTGTCGACGAACGGCACGATCGCCGCGTCGCCCTGGCCGATGCCCGGCGTCTCCACGATCGCCAGGTCGAACCCGGCGGCCTTCACGACGTCGATCACGTCCGCGAGGTGCTCGGGCAGCTCGCGGCTGCCGCGGGTGGCCAGGCTCCGGAAGAACACCCGGTTGCCGTCCAGGGAGTTCATCCGGATCCGGTCACCGAGCAGCGCGCCGCCGCCCCGGCGCCGGGTCGGGTCGACCGCGATCACCGCGATACGCAGCTTGTCCTGCTGGTCGACCCGGAACCGGCGGACCAACTCGTCGGTGAGCGACGACTTTCCCGAGCCGCCGGTGCCGGTGATGCCGAGTACCGGCGTGGTCCGCGCCGCCGCAGCGGCCCGCAGCTGGTCCAGGAACTCCACGGGTAGCTTGCCGAGTTCAGCACCGGTGATGGCGCGGGCTATCGCGAACCGGTCGCCCGCGAGTACGGCGGCCGCGTCGGCCGGTTTGCCGTCCCAGAGGTCGAAGTCGCAGTCCCGCACGACCGAGTTGACCATCCCGGCCAGGCCCATCCGCTGCCCGTCCTCGGGGGAGAAGATGGTCACCCCGCTCCCGCGCAGCCGGGTGATCTCCTCGGGCACGATGACGCCGCCGCCACCGCCGACCACACGGACATGGTCCGCGCCGTGTGCGCGCAGCGACTCGACCAGGTACTCGAAATACTCGACATGTCCGCCCTGGTAGGAGGAGACGGCCACGCCGTGCGCGTCCTCCTCCAGCGCCGCGTCCACGACCTCCTGCACCGACCGGTTGTGCCCGAGGTGGATCACCTCGGCGCCCTGGAACTGGAAGATCCGCCGCATGATGTTGATCGACGCGTCGTGCCCGTCGAACAGGGCCGAGGCCGTGACCAGGCGGACAGGATGCACGGGACGGTGCAGATCACTCATGGGGGCCTTCCCAGACAGATCAGAAGAACGACGACGGGAGTGATACTAGGACGTCCTAGTAAATAACTGAAAGTGTTGACCTTGTGGCTGAAAGTACGGGGGTGGGCAAGTTGGCTCACTGCGGGTGGAGGTTTCGAGCTCCGGCTCTCACCGTGGCGTCGAAACTGTTCCGCGCAGGCGGGGGGGCGCCTGCCACCCACGCCTGAATGTCCTCAACGACCGGCGAAGGGCGTGAGGAGCGCGGCCGCCTCCACCCGCGTGACCGCGTCCGCGATCACGCGGGCCTCCTCCCGGCCGAGTTGCTCCCGCGGGGTCTGCCAGGAGGAACGAAGGAGGCGCTTCGCCTGCCCGAGGGCGAACGTCGGCCCGGCTGCGAGCCGTTCGGCGAGCTGGGCCGCGCGCGTCTCCAGCGCGTCATCGTCCACCACTTCGGTGACCAGCCCCCATGCGTGGGCCTCGGCGGCGGTGAGCGTACGTCCCGTCAGGGCCAACTCCAGTGCCCGGACCTGCCCGATCGCGCGCGGCAGCAGGGATGACACGCCACAGTCGGGGGTCAGGCCGACACCAGCGTAGGCCATCAGGAACTTTGTCGAGTCAGCCGAGACGATCACATCACAGCTGAGCATCACGGCCAGTCCTGCCCCCGCCACGGCGCCCTGGACCGCGGCGACCACCGGTATGGGCAGCCCCGCCAGGCCCTGAAGGGCCAGGTCGAGGGTGGTGGCCAGCTCCTCCAGGTATTTCGACCGGTCCGTGGCGGCGGCCACCGCCGCCACGTCGCCCCCGGCGCAGAACCGCGGGCCCTCGCCGCGGACGAGCAGCGCTCGCGCCCCGGGATCGGCTGCCGCCCGCTCCACCATCCGGCCGAGAGCGCGGGCAGCAGGCAAGTCCACCGCGTTCGCTCGGGTCGGTCGGGCCAATGTGATCCGGGCGAGGCCGGCGTTGCACTCGTAGCGGACGGATTCGTCGGTCATCTTCTGGTTCGCTTCCTGGTAGGTGCTGTTGGTCAGGGCGGGGGTGGAAACGCTGATCAGGCGCGGCGGAGGAGCGCGGCCAGGCCTGGCCGCCGCCGCACATGGTGACTACGCCCAGCTCCAGGTCGCGCCGTACGAGGTCCTTGGGCACCCCCATGGGTCAGGATGGCCCCGGTCGCCCCTATCGGGTTCTCCAGCGTGATCGCACCGCCGTAAGGAGATGCTCGTCCACCTCCACGGTGTGGGGCTTCCGGCCGCCCATCGCAACGGGCGGCATTTCCTCCGCGAAGGCGTCCTTGGCCGCCGCGACTCGGCCGCGAACTCGTCCTGTTCCCGATGCGGGACGCCGTACTTCGGGGCGATGTTCTCCGCTGTAAGACCCATGTGGACATCGCGGAAGAGGCCGATGAGCGTCACAACCGTGCCCGTCGACGAGCGTGCGGTCGCCGAGCTTGCAGCCGGAACGAGCCACGAAGTCGTAGTACGGCATCCGGGACATGTTCTCGTCCCCGCCGGCCAACGCGATGTCCACCCCGCCCCAGCGCATCTGCATCACCGCCGACCACACCGCCTGCAGCCCACTGCCGCACAGCCGGTTCACGATGTATGCCGGTGCGCTCGTCGGCGGCCCGGCCGACAGTGCCACCCGGCGCGCGTTGTAGGCATCTGTGCCGACCTGGCTGATGCAGCCCATGACGACCTCGCGGACACCTTCCGGCTCCACCCCCACCCAAGACAGGGCTGATCGCGCGGCAATGCCGCCGAGTTTGTGCGCTGGGACGTCTCGAAACGCTGCCGCCGAAGCTGCCGATTGAGGTGCGCGTTCCCTCGACGATGAGGATCTTCTACTCGGAACCCATGGCCATTCCTTCCGCAGAGTGCGCTCGGCGCGTCCTCCCTGCCGGACGCGGACCGGCCCCCGAAATACTAGGACGTCCTACTAATTTCGCGCACTGTGACCCGGCTCACGCGCCAGCCGGCGGTGATGGCGCCGGGGGCGTAGTCCTCATCGAAAACGCGTGGACGGCTCACCGCAGAAAGAAGAGCTGCTCGGCCAAAATGGTCTTGCCAACCTCGGGTATTCAACCGAGCGGGATGATCTGATCCTCGATCCACCGCGTGGATTCTGATCACGGGTGTCGGGCGGGTTCTGGGTGTTTCTCCGGGGTGCGGGCAGCGGCGATTGCCGGGTGGCCGTCCGGTGCGGGGTCTCCCAGGTCTTTCGGGTCGTGGGCTGGCAGGGCGGTCGCGCGGGTCAGGTGACCATGCGCTGTCCGGTTGCTGTCCACAGGTCGGTGAAGTCGTCCTGCCAGGGCCAGAGTTGGGGCAGGTGGAGGGTGAGGCGGCGGGCGCCGGTGGCGATCCGGGCGGGAACGCTGATCAGGTGGCGGCGGATGGTGCCGGTCCGTGCCCTGGCGTGGAAGACGGAGGCGAGGTGGCCGGCGGCCCGGGTGAGGTTGTAAGCAGTGGCGGCGAGGGTGAGCCAGACATCCGATGCGGTTGATCTGTCAAGCCGCTGCGGGGCGTTGCTGCTGGGCGAGGTCGGGGAAGGCGACGTTTTCGTCGTAGAGCACGTG
>NZ_JBHWKX010000112.1:0-15478 GCF_042730885.1 Streptomyces sp. NPDC059909 | reverse complement strand
TGGACACCGCCTACCGGAACTTCTTCGACGGCCTCAAGGGAAAACACCCGCGCATGGGCGCACCCCGCTTCAAATCCCGCAAGGACAACCGACAGACCGTACGGTTCACCGCCAACGCCCGCTGGAAGATCACACCCGGCGGGGACCTGTCGCTCCCGAAGATCGGAGACGTGCGGGTCAAGTGGTCCCGCGCTCTGCCGTCCGTTCCGTCTACGGTAACCGTGATCAAGGACGCGGCCGGTAGATACTTCGCGAGCTTCATCGTGGAGACCGAGCCCGAGGCGCTGCCCGAGAAGGAACAGGTCGTCGGCATCGACCTGGGCTTGGGGCACTTCGCCGTCCTCTCCGATGGCACGAAGATCGACGCCCCGCGCTTTCTGCGTCGGGCCGAGAAGAAGCTCAAGCGTGAACAGAAGCGCCTCAGCCGGAAGGCGAAGGGCAGTAACAACAGGACCAAGGCCCGCATCAAGGTCGCCCGCGCTCACGCGCAGGTGGCCGACGCGCGACGGGAGTTCCACCACCAGCTCTCCACACGGATCATTCGCGATAACCAAGCGATTGCCGTTGAGGACCTGGCGGTAAAGGGGCTCGCCCGTACGCGCCTGGCCAAGTCCGTGCACGACGCGGGCTGGTCAGCGTTCGTCGCGATGCTGGAGTACAAGGCCGCAATGTACGGGCGGCGGTTCTTCCGCATCGGACGCTTCGAGCCGACCTCTCAGGTCTGCTCGGCCTGCGGCGTCAAGGACGGCCCCAAGCCCCTGCACATCCGAGAGTGGACGTGCGGTGCTTGCGGGGCCGTCCTCGACCGGGACATCAACGCGGCAGTCAACGTCGCCAAGGCCGCCGGACTGGCGGTGTCGGCCTGTGGAGCGCAGGTAAGACCGGTACTCCTACCGGCGCAGCGCAATGAAGCAGGAACCCACCGAGACGGTCATCCGACCGTGGTAGGAATCCCCGCCCTTTAGGGCGGGGAGCGGAAGTCAAGAGCGCCTGTCACGGGCCGATAGCATTTGGCCGTACAGCTTGTGGATGCGTGATGACAAGGCGTGACGGTGTCACTTCAGCGCATACCCGCACCCCGGCTCGAAGGGCATCCGATCATGGCGCGTATTCTCCAGGTCGTCGAAGTGGACGAGCCTGCCGGGCAGAGGAAGCCGGGAGCGGTTGCGCTGGCTGCCTCAGCCGTGCTCAGTGCATGCGAGGCCGTCTTCCTGCCTGGAGATCCGGCCCGGGAGGGCCGTGTGGCGTTTTGGCGGGCGGACGGCGGCGAGCTGCCCGACTGCGATGTGGAGCCAAAGGAGCTCACTGTCGTGCGGGCGCACGGGAGCGGGGTCCGGCGGCGGAGCGTGGCCGCGGTGCTGCTGCCGGTCGCGCAGGCGGTGCCCGTACTCATCCGCGCTCGCGCCATGGTGCAGAGCGGCAACGCCTCCGCCTCCATCTCCGCCGCGTGGTGGGGAGCAGGAGCCCTCATCGCGCTTCAACTCGCCGCGCGGGGGCGTCTGCTGCCGGGGCTGAGCCTCGCCGGGTTCGACGCCTGGCGGCTCGGTCCGCTGGACGGCGACGACGTGCGCCGGATCCGCGACCTCGCGGCGGCGATGCCGCCGGAGGCGCGCGCGGTCCCGCTACCGGGCTCGTCGCCTGTAGCGCTGCCCGCCGCCGAGCCGCTGCTGCGCGCCTTTTTGGACGCGGTCGCGGACGGCCTGCCGCGCTCCCCGGCGGCGCGCCACCTGACCGCCGGTCCGGCCTTCGCCGCTCGGATGCCGGTACCCATCCCCGAGCAGCGGGAGTGGGCGGCCGAGGTGGCCGCCGGGATGGACGCGGGTGTGCGTGTCTCCCTGCGTCTGGAGGAAGACAGCGACGCGTGGGGCGGCAGCTGGGACGGCGAAGACTACGGCGGCGGGCCTGAGTTCCGGGCCGTGGTGCAGCTGCACAGCCTCGCCGACCCCACACTGGTGGTCGATGCGGCCGAGCTGTGGGCCGGGGATGCAGCCGCCCCGGAGCAGTTCGGCTCCCGTACCCGTATCGACGCGCTGCTGGCGCTGCGCCGCGGCGCGAAGGCATGGCCGCCGCTGTCGCGCCTGCTCTCCGCCGCCGCGCCCGATGTGCTGCAGCTCGCGGACGACGAGCTGCTGGACCTGCTCGGCGAGGCCGCGGAGCGGCTGGCCGCCGCCGGAATCCAGGTCCACCTGCCCAAGGGCCTGGCGAAGGAGCTGACCGCGACCGGCCTGCTGGAACCGTCCCGGCGCAAGAAGACGCAGTCGGACCTGGAGACCTTCCTCTCCTCCGGTCAGCTCCTTGAATTCCGCTGGCAGTTGGCGTTGGGCGGCCAGCCGCTGACCGAGGAGGAGATGGACCGCCTGGTCGAGGCGCACCGCCCGGTGGTGCGGCTGCGCGACCAGTGGGTGGTGGTCGACCAGGCGCTGGTTGGCAAGGTCCGCAAGCAGCGCGGCCGCACGCTCACCGCGGTCGACGCCCTGGGCGCGGCGCTGAGCGGCGAGGTAGAGATCGACGGCAAGTCCGTACCGGTCACCGCGGGCGGCGCCCTGGAGCAGTTGCGCGCGCGGATCGCCGAGCCGGAGGCGGGCCCGGACGCCGCATCGGCCACCACCTGCCAGCCCGCCATGCTCGCAGCTACCCTGCGCGACTACCAGCTTCGGGGCCTGGCCTGGCTGGACCGGATGACCTCCCTCGGCCTGGGCTGCTGTCTCGCCGACGACATGGGCCTCGGCAAGACGATCACCTTGATCTCCCTCCACCTGCGCCGTCATGAGCGATCGGCCCACGGCCCCACCCTGGTGGTCTGTCCGACGTCCCTGCTCGGCAACTGGGAGCGCGAGGTGCAGCGCTTCGCACCCGGCATCGCCGTACGCCGCTTCCACGGCCCGGGCCGCACCCTGGACGACCTCGCGCCGAACGGCTTCGTCCTCACCACGTACGGCACACTGCGTCGTGACGCCCAGCGCCTGGCCGAGACCGCGGTGCCGTGGGGCCTGCTGGTCGCGGACGAGGCGCAGCACGTCAAGAACCCGTACTCGGACACCGCGCGGGCGCTGCGCACCGTTCCCGCTGCCGGGCGCATCGCTCTGACCGGCACCCCGGTTGAGAACAACCTCTCCGAGCTGTGGGCCCTGCTGGACTGGACGACACCCGGCCTGCTCGGCACGCTCACCGCCTTCCGCGACCGCTACGCCCGCGCGGTCGAGGCTGACGGCGACCGGGAGACCGCGAACCGTCTCGCCCTCCTGGTCCGCCCCTTCCTCCTGCGCCGCCGCAAGTCCGACCCCGGCATCGCCCCCGAGCTGCCGTCCAAGACCGAGACCGACCAGCCCGTCTCGTTGACGAAGGAGCAGGCGTCGCTGTACGAGGCGTTGGTGCGCGAGTCGCTGGCGGCGATCGGCGAGGCGGGCGGGATGGCCCGGCGCGGCCTGGTGATGAAGCTGCTCACCGGCCTCAAGCAGGTCTGCAACCACCCGGCGCAGTACCTGAAGGAGAAGAACGCGAAGCTCGCCGGCCGCTCCGGCAAACTGGAGCTGCTCGACGAGCTGCTGGACACGATCGTGGCTGAGGACGGCTCGGTGCTCGTCTTCACCCAGTACGTCGAGATGGGCCGGCTGCTGGAGCGGCATCTCGCCGCTCGCGGCACCGCGGCGCAGTTCCTGCACGGCGGGACGCCGGTGAAGCAGCGCGAGGAGATGGTCGACCGCTTCCAGCGCGGCGAGCGGCAGGTCTTCCTGCTCTCCCTCAAGGCCGCTGGCACCGGCCTCAACCTGACCCGCGCGGGCCACGTCATCCATTTCGATCGCTGGTGGAACCCGGCGGTCGAAGACCAGGCCACCGACCGTGCCTACCGCATCGGCCAGACCCAGCCGGTGCAGGTGCACCGGCTGATTGCGGAGGGTACGGTCGAGGATCGGATCGCGGAGATGCTCAAGCAGAAGAAGGGGCTCGCGGACGCCGTGCTGAGCCATGGCGAGGCGGCACTGACGGAACTCTCCGACGCCGAGCTGGCCGAACTGGTGACGATGCGCCACAACACCGCACCCTGGAGCACAGCCCGTCAGGGCACCACGCGCCAGAGCACCACAAGGGGAGGCCGCAAGTGAGCCCGCGCCCGACGAAGCCCAAGCAGCGGGCCCAGGATCAGCTCGCCCGCACGTTCCCTCCCTTCCCTCCGGCTCCCGGCCGCCGGAGCAGTTTCGCCTCAACCTGGTGGGGCGAGGCGTGGGTGTCGGCGCTGGAGGAGTGCTCACTCGATTCCGGCCGCCTCACCCGCGGTCGCACCTACGCGCGGCGCGGATCCGTGGGCGAGATGACGGTGGTCCCGGGCCGGATCAGCGCCCCGGTGCAGGGCAGCAGACCGCGGCCCTACCGTGTGTCATTGGCGATCCCCGCCCTCAACGACGCGGAATGGGACCGGCTCCTCGACGCAGTGGCGGCGCGCGCCGGGCACATCGCCGCACTGCTGGACCGCGACATGCCCACCGAGCTGGTGCAGGACGCGCTGGCGGCGGGCGTACGGCTGCTACCGACCGCGAACGACCTGGAGCCATCCTGCTCCTGCCCCGACTGGGGCTACCCGTGCAAGCACGGCGCCGCGCTGTGCTACCAGGTCGCACGCCTGCTGGACGAGGACCCCTTCGTGCTGCTGCTGATGCGCGGCCGCGGCGAACAGCAACTGCTGGACGAGCTCGCCCGCCGCAACGCCGCCCGTGCGGCATCGGAGGCGGCGGCCTCGGCGTCAGCGTCGGTTCCCTCCCCGCGCTCTCCCGCCGCACCGACAGGTACACCGGCCCGGGAGGCCTTCGCGGCGCGGACCGACCTGCCACCGCTGCCTGAGCCGCCGCCCCTGCCCGAACGCGCCGGGCGCCCGCCCGTCTTCGCAACGTCCCGGCCCGCCGAACCGGGCATCGAGCCGGAGGCGCTTCAGACCCTGGCCGCCGACGCGGCCGAGCGTGCCCGTCGCCGACTCGCCGCCGCGCTGGCGGACGACGCACCACTGACTCCGTCTGACCTGACGGAGTGGCAGGATGCTGTGCGCATCGCCGCCGAGCACCCGCAGACAGAGGTTTTCGCCCGGATCGCCGAGAGCACCGGTCGCCCGCTGACCGAGCTCGCCCAGGCGGTACGGGCCTGGCGCCACGGCGGCACGGCCGCACTCGCGGTCCTGGAGGATTCCTGGACCCCGGACCCGTCCGTACTTGCCCGCGCCCGAGCTTTGCTCGCCGAGGACTGGGCGGACGGACGGCCTCCTCACCTGCGCACGTGGCGCAACCGCTGGACCGTCGTCGGCCGCGACCGCCAACTGCGCTACGGCCGCGACGGCCGCTGGTATCCATACGGGAAGGAGGACGGCGCCTGGTGGCCCATCGGTCAACCCGACCCCGACCCCGCCACGGCCCTCGCAGCGCTGCTCCTCCTCCAAGATCGCCGCTCGTGACCCATAACGCCACCTCGAGGGGCAGCAGGGACATGCGGGACGTCACATCGTCACATGGCTGCAGCAACTGAGGTGAGGACCGCCAGTCTCATTCGACCTGGGCACGAAGTCACAAGACCCGCCCGATTCGTCACAAGTCCAGGCTCGCTCTCGGCGCGCCCTCACTTGAGAGAGAACCCGCCGAGTCGTACGGCACTGCTCTCACCCAGCCGGACAACCCGGTCAAGGGCGGCGCCCTCCGCATCGAGGTCGCTTCCGGTAACAAGCTGAGCCTTCGCCGTGCGCAGTTCAGAACCAATAATCCACAGCGCACGGGCGGTAGGACAGACAGCGACCTTCGAGGAAAAGGGATGCCTCGGTGGAAAAGAGAATACTTCGCCCGCATCAGAGAGAGGCCGTGGATGCGGTTGTCCGCGCTCTCGAGTCGCCTGCACGATCACTTGTGCCCGAGCGTGGGCTCCGGACTCAGGTGATCATGGCGACCGGATCCGGGAAGAGCCTCGTCGCCGTGCGCAGCGCGGAGGAGCTCCACGCGGGCCGTGTGCTGGTCCTTGTGCCCTCGCTGGATCTTCTGGCCCAAACCGAGGCTGCGTGGCGTGAGGGCGGCCGTACGGGTCCGATGATCGGGGTCTCCTCCCTACGGGGTGAGGACGTGCCATTCCCGAACACCACGGGCGTGGGCGAGCTCGTGGAGTGGGTGCGGCCGTTCGACAAGGTGACCGTGTTCGCCACCTACGCCTCCCTCGGGCTGGGCACGCTGGAGCGCGCGCACGCCGCCAGCCTTCCGGGCTGGGACCTGATCGTGGTGGATGAGGCGCACCGGACGTCGGGCCGGATCGGCAAGCCCTGGGCGGTCGTCCACGACAACCAGCGGATTCCGTCGCTGCGGCGCTTGTACATGACGGCCACGCCGCGGCTGTGGCAACTCGGGGACGAAGAAGGCCAGGAGCAGCAGGGCCGGGGGGCGCCGGGTGAGCTGGTGGCGAGCATGGACGACTCCCCCGACTCGCCCTTCGGCAGCAGGTGCTTCACCTTGACGCTCTCGGAAGCCATCGACCGGGGAATCTGTGCCCCCTACCAAGTCGTGTGCGTGGACATCACCGACACCCAGCTCCAGGCCGCGCAACTACTCGGCGCCGAAGGCCGCTCCGAGCAGATCCGCGGGGCGCGGCTCGCCGCCCTGCAGACCGCCCTGGTGAAAGCGTCCGCCGAGGAGAACTTTCAAAGAACACTCGTCTTCCACCACGTCGTGAAGGAAGCCGAAGCGTTCGCGGCCGACCTCCCGAACGTCGCTCAGCGGCTGCACGCGAGCGATCCCGAGCTCTATCCGCGCACCATCTGGGCCGACTGGCTGTGCGGAGAGCACAAGCCCCTCCACCGCCAGCGGGTCCTCGCCGAGTTCGCCGACGGCATCGCCACCGACGGCACCGTCGTGGAGAAGGGCTTCCTGGGCTCAGTGAAGGTACTTGGGGAGGGGGTCGATACCTACCGATGCGATTCCGTGTACTTCGCTGACGTACGCGGCTCCATGCCCGACCTCGTCCAAGCCGTCGGCCGAGCACTACGGATCCATCCCGGCGAAGGCAAGACCGCGTCGCTCGTGGTGCCTGTCCTGCTCGGGCCCGGCGAGACGCCCGACAACATGCTCACCAGCAGAGCGTTCGCCGGGTTGGCCAAGCTTTTGCAAGCGCTCCGAGCGCACGATGCCCGCATCGTGGAACAACTGGCCGAGCCACAGGCCCGAAGCCGCTCCAAGGGCGTACAGACACGTTCCGGAGGCGAGGAGAGCAAGGAAGGCGAGGGCGTAGAAGAGCAGCGTGGGCTGTCGGCGCCGGCCCGGGCACTGCTGAAGTTCTCCACGCCCCGCGACCCAGCGCAGCTTGCGGCATTCATCAACCTCCGCGTCCTCAACCCCGAACACCAGCACTGGCGACGCGGCATCGAAGCCGCCACTCTCTACACCCGCGCACACGGCAACCTGCGCGTGCCGTTCACCTACCGCGTCCCCGAGCATGACGAGGCGCAGGAGGCCGGGTGGCCGGCCTCGCTCGCCGGATTTCCCTTGGGGCAGTGGACCGCCGACGCCAGGCGCTTCTACGCCCGCGGAACGATGGACGCCGACCGCCTGGCTCAGCTTGAGAAGCTCGGCATGATCTGGTCCCACTACGACGTCGCATGGGAAGAAGGCCTCGCCGCGGCGCGCGGGTGGGCCGCCGAGACCGGGCACCTGTTGGCGCCGCTGGACGCCACGTTCCAGAAGTACCGGGTGGGGATCTTTCTGAAGAATGCGCGGGCGGCCGCCCGGCGGGTGCAGGAGACCGAGCAACGGCGAGCCGAGGGCCTCCCGGTCCAGTCGTCGGCAGGGACGCTGTCGGAAGAGCGACGTGAGGAGCTTGACGAGATCGATCCGTCCTGGTGCCCGGCCTGGCCCGTGGAGTGGCAACGCTGCTTCCACCTGACCCGGCTGCACCTCGAGGCCGGCGGGCAACTGCCCACCACGCCGGGCGAGATGCTGGTGCAGTCCGAAGATCTGGGACGCTGGGTCCGAGCGCAGCGCCTCGGCTGGGACAAGCTCACAGGCGTGCAGCAATGGATGCTGGAGCACATCCTCGGCATCCAACCCGCCACCGAGGACGAGAAACCACGCCCACGCACCAGTCAGGCCAACAAATGGGCCATGCACCTCACCGCAGCCCGCCAGTACTACGAACGCGAAGGACACCTGAAAGTCCCCCGCAAGCATGTGGAGACCATCACCATCAGCGGCAGGAACAACGACAGTGACGGCGAGGACCAGGAGCAACGGGAGCTGCGACTGGGCGCATGGGTAAGCAACCAGCGCACCCGCGCCGCGACGCTCACCCCCGAACGCATCAACCAGCTGTCTGAACCGTTCCGGGTTCGGTAGGGACTCGATCGTTTGAGAGGATCGAGTCATGGCACGTCTTTCCCCTTACCCCCTTGAGCTGCGCAAGCGCGCGGTCCGCATGGTCGCCGAGGTGCGGCCCGAGTACGACACCGAGTGGTCCGCGATGAAGGCGGTCGCCGCCAAGCTGGGGATCGGGACGACCGAGACATTGCGCAAGTGGGTCCGCCAGGACCAGATCGACAACGGGGCCCGGCCTGGCGTCACGACCGATGAGTCTGCCCAGGTCAAAGCGTTGAAGAAGGAAGTCGCCGAGCTCAGGCGGGCGAATGAGATCCTCAAGGCCGCTTCGGCTTTCTTCGCGGCCGAGCTCGACCGGCCACATCTGCGCTCGTGACCTTCGTCGACGAGAACCGGGACCGCTTCGGCGGCGTCGAGCCGATCTGGTCGATGGTGCTGGTGGTCGGCGTGAGAATGGCATGGCCCTTCGTCACTCATGCCAGCAACGAGTGAGCACCGCCCATCAGTGTCAACGACCAGATCGCTGCGCCTGCGCCACTGACGCTCAGACGACGACGTTCAACTGACACTCTCCCGCAGACCATCACAGGTGGTGTCGGTCAGCACGGCCACAAGTCCGGCCAGGCGCGGGCCGGTGCTGGGGAGGTGAGACGTCGACGGCGCCGCGTTCCCCGACCTGCGCGCCCGGCTCGAGGCTCAAATCCGTCCGGAATGTCACGGGGCTTTCGCGTCGTCCTAGTCGTGGATCCCAGCGGTGTCGGAGCTGGGGTGCTCGGGCGTCGCTGCAGATTGTCTTGATTCTTATGCCCGGTTCTGGGTGTTCGGGCGGGCGGTGAAGGGGGAAAGCGCCGGTCGTTGCCGCAGTGGCGGGTCACAGGGCGCGGCGGGGCGGTTTGGCGCGATAGTTTCGATTCTCGAAAATGGTTCTGTCTCTGTATGGAAAACGGTGACTGGGCGACCCCAAGAAGCGGCTCTGACCAGGCATGACGCTTGCCGTGTTCGTTTCTGGCAGGGCATGGTGTCCGCCGCGAGGAATTCCGTCGAGCGGAAAGGGACACCTGATATGTCGGACGCCATCATCGCGTCGATCATTACGGCCTTGGGGGCCATTGTGGCTGCCTGCATAACTCTGTTCAGAGGCAGGTCTGGCGGTGGTGAGGCTGAGGGCGGCGAGAGCTGAGGGCGCGGGTTCGGCGCTGCGTCCGGTGGGGAAGGTCTGGGCCCGGTATCGGGGCCGGGGCTCAGGCTTGCGGTCTGTGGTCTGTGTGCGGTTCGGTCCCGTGCGCCCAGCGTTGTGCGGTCGTGAGGTCGGCGGTGGTGCCGACGGGGACGTAGGTGAACCCGTCCCACTCCTCCAGCACGCGCGGGGTGCCGGGCAGGACATGGCCGCCACCACCATGCAGGGGCTGGTGCCGACGGGGCTGATCCAGAGGCGGCCTGCGCCTGCACTCGTACGCGGTGAGCGGGTCGTCCTGGTCGAGGGCCGGGACAGCGCGGGATGGCTGGTCCGGCGGGCCGGGCCGGGCGTGCTTGCCCATGGTGGTCAGTGGGCGATGCCGTCGATGAGGTCGCGGGCGCCCTGGCGCAGGAGGGCGACGGCGACGGAGGTGCCGAGGGTGGCGGGGTCGAGACGTCCGGCCCACTCGTGCGCGTTGAGGACGGTCTTGCCGTCAGGCGTGAACACGGAGGCGCGCAGGGAGAGTTCGCCACTGCGCTCGGCCTTGGCGTAGCCGGCGATGGGGCTGTTGCAGTGCCCTTGCAGGACGTGGAGGAACATGCGCTCGGCGGTGGCTTCGCGGTGGGTGTCGGGGTGGCCGAGGTCGCTGACGGCGTCAATCACCGTGGTGTCGTCCTCGCGGCACTGCAGAGCCAGGATCCCGGCGCCGATCGGCGGCATCATCTGCTCCGTCGACAGCACTTCGGTGATCACGTCCGTGCGGCCGATCCGCTCCAGGCCGGAGGCCGCCAGGAGCAGCGCGTCGGCCTCGCCCTTGCTGAGCTTGTCCAGGCGGCGGTTGGCGTTCCCGCGGAACGGCACGCAGTCCAGGTGCGGGTGTGAGGCGGCGAGCTGGGCGATGCGGCGGACCGAGGAGGTGCCGATCCGGGTGCCGGGCGGCAGCTCGTCGAGGGTGAGGCCGCCGGGGTGGATGAGGGCGTCGCGGATGTCGTCGCGCTTGAGGAACGCGGCGAAGGTGGTACCAGCCGGCAGGGGGCGGTCGGCGGGGACGTCTTTGACGCAGTGCACCGCCAGGTCCGCCTCGCCGGCGAGGAGGGCGGCGTCGACTTCCTTGGTGAACGCGCCCTTGCCTTCGACCTGGGACAGGTCGCCCATCCACTTGTCACCCGTCGTCTTCACTGGCACCACGCTGGTCCGGGTGTGGGGGTGGAGCGCGGCCAGTTCGGCGCGGACGCGCTCCACCTGGGCCAGGGCCATGGGCGAGTCGCGGGAGACGATGCGGATCAGCTCAGGGGCGGACATGCCGCCCACCATAGACCCTCAGACTCGGGCCCCGATGAGCAGCCCGGATGCCCATCTCGCCGGTGTGTAAAGCAGGTTGGGGTGGTCGGGCAGATGTGCGAGGAAGGCGTCGACGCGGGGTTGGTGGTCGTCGGGCCAGGTCGACTGTGGGAGGAGGTCGTCGACGATGTAGAGGCCGCCGGGTTCGAGCAGGGCGAGCAGGGCGGCGAGGCGGTGGAACTTCCCCGGCCGGCAGTCCACGTACGCGAGGGAGATGGGCGGGCCGGTGTAGGCGGTGATCCAGGCGTCGGCGTCCGTGGTGGTGAACGTGGCGCGGCTGTCGTGGCCGAGGTGCTTGGCGGCGATCGCTTGCACTGCTGGGTCGGCTTCGACGCTCGTGAGGGAGGCGTCTTCGGTCATGCCGTGGAGGAGCCAGGCTGCACCAGCGCCGACGCCGGTTCCGAGCTCCAGGATCCGGCCGCCGGGCTTGGAGGCGGCGAGGGTGGCCAGCAGGGAGCCGGTGCGCTCCTCGCAGGACATGGCGAAGCCGAGTGCGGTGGCGTCGGTGAGGATGGCGTCGAGGGCGGCTGGGCGGGCGCGGGGTGTGTCATCCATGGTGCGCTCCGAGGTAGGCGGCGGCCTGTTCGGCGGCGAAGGTCAGGATGTGGTCGGCCCCGGCGCGCTTGAGCATGCCGAGGTACTCCACTGTGCCTTCGATGCCGAGGGCGGTGAGGGCGGGCCACTCCCCCGACGTCGAGTAGGCCACCAGCGGCACCTCCTGGTCGGCGCGCAGCCGCACCAGCACGTCGGCGGCGGTGAGGACGGGCTGGAGGGTGAGGGAGTCGGCGCCCTCGGCGATCCAGCGCCGGGCCTGGACAAGGGTGTCGCGCTGAGAGCGGCCGGGCTCCAGCTGGAGGCCCCGGCGGTGCCCGGCAGCCGGATCGGTCGCCATCAGCGCCTTGAACGGCGCGTAGAGGCTGGTGTGGATCGCGAGGTTCGGGTTCACGCCGACGTCGTGCAGGCCGTGGTCGTCCAGCGCGGTGCGGACGGCGTGGACGGAGCCGTCGAGCATCGCGGTTGGTGAGACGACGTCCGCGCCGGCCTCGGCGTGCTGGACGGCGATGCGGCCCATGTACTCGTGCGTGGCGTCCAGATCGATCCGGCCATCGGGAGCGCGGAGGATGCATTCGCCGGTCTCGGTCCAGGAGCAGCCGCAGGCCTCGGTCGTCAACGCCATGTCGGGTGTGGCACGGCGGGCGGCTGTGATCGCTCGGAGCATGAGGTTGCCCGCGGCCAGAGCGGCGGATCCGCGGGCATCACGATCATGCCCGAACGCGAAGAGCTTCACCCCGCGGATCCCCATCGCCGACCAGCGCGCGATGGTCGTCTCGACCCGGGCCAGCGCCACGGCGCCGGGCAGGGCGGGGATATCGCCGGTGTAGTCGTCGGGCAGGACGAGGAGCGGGGCGCCCAGGTCTGCTGGTGTGAGGCTGGGGCGGGCGTACAGGCCACGCACGGTGGGGCGGGCGCGGGAGGGGCTGACGCCTCCTGGGCGCGGGGCCGGTAACGGGAGGTCTGTGGGTGCGGTCATGCGCGCCATTACATACCGACATCATGTCGGCAAGTAAGGGCGCGGCGGCATGCCAGGAGCGCACCACCGCCGGCCTTGAATGCGGGCGCGGCCACGGTCGGGCTTCGGGTCTGCTCTGGGCCCCGTGTGGTACCGCTGGTACCGTTGGTGCCATGAAAGAGCAGAAGGCCATGAACCTGCGCTTCCCCGACCCCGAGCAGCGGGCCGCGATTGCCGCCGCCGCCCGGCAGGAAGGGGTGAGCATGCAGGAGTACATCCTGTCCGCCGCCTATGCCCGTGCGACCGCCGTCGAGGGCCGGTTCCTGGACGCCTTCCGCGCCTCGATGGCGCGCAGCGGTGCCGTGTTCGCCGCCGAGCCCAGCAGCATCGATGTCTCGGCGGAGCAGCGGGCCGCCGAGCAGCAGGCCCTCGCCGAGCTCGTGCAGCAGGAAGAGGGCCGGGCCGCGTGACCCAGCCCGAACCGCCGCATCCGCTCGACGTCACCTTCCTGCTGCACGCCGCCCAACTGCTCCCCGGGGACCCGCAGGTTGACGACCTCGGGCCGTTGTATGCCGCGGTGGCGCGGGTCAACGCCCGCGCGATGGAACGCGACATCTACGGCTCCCTGCACCTCAAGGCCGCAGCCCTGCTGCAGACCCTGGCGAAGCTCCCCTGTCTCGAGCACTCGGGCGAGGCCTTCGCCTGGCACTCCACCGAGGCCTACCTCGCCCTGAACGGCCGGAGCCTGGACTACCCGCCCAAGGCCGCGCTCGCCCTCGTCCGCGACGCCGCCTCCGGGGCCCTCGGCGTCCCCCGCATCGCCCGCCAGCTGCGCGACTGGACCACCGCCTGACCCGTCGGAGGGCCATCTTCGGGAGAGCGCCGGTCCTGCCCCGAGCACGACTGCCCGCCCGAGGGCGGATCGGTCTGCGGATACAGTCACGAAGGGGTGTCCGGAGCCAGTCGCAATGGCTCCGGCCGCGGCCCCGCTGTGCCACGTGGGCAATCCCCTCCCCGCCCGCCCGGGCGTCCTCCGCCATGTCCAACTCAGTGCGCTGGTCGGCCTCGCCGGGTTCGCCAGCGGGCAAGTCACGGGCGGGAGTCCTCCCACTCGGCGATGAAGTCGTCGACGAAGTCCAAGGTCTGAACGTACGCGGCGGAAGGCTGCGGGAGCGGCTCGCCGAGGCGGAACGCCCTGATGACCGGAACATGCTGACCTCGACACTCAGCCGTCTCGCCTCCGTGAACGCCGTCGGAGCGTGGACGTTCGAACTGGTCACCGACGAGGGTGGTGGCGGCATGCTCGCCAGGCCTCAACTGGAGTGCGGGCCCCGCCAGGGGATCTACTGCAATGACGTAGTACTGGAGCCGTTGCCGCGGACGGTCCATCTTGCCGATCGGGAAGTTGGGCTCACCTCTTCACCGTTGCCGATGCTCAACTCCTTCATAGGTTCAGGTGCCGGAGGCTACGGAGATCATTGCGCCGCTGCAGACTGCCTCACTGGACACGGGACTTGCCGCAATCGTCGGAGCAGCCGGGGCGCTCGGCGCCAGAGCCGTTACTGGACTGATGAGTTCTCGGACCGCCCGCCGGCAGCGGGCGAATCTTGGCGCCGTCGGCCGGGAGTCAGCGAAGAAGCACTGTTCCGCTGCCGCGACGAGCTTGCTCGGGCGTACGACCGTTTCGTTGCTGCGGCGCGGGCAGACCTCGGCGGCCGCTCACCGCAGGAGTGAGCCTCGTACAGGTAATCCCCTGCATCGCACGCCACCGCTGCCCTGGTGTCACTCCGGCGGCAGCAGACAGCAGGATTTCCGAAATCGCAGCTTCATCTGGATGAAGATGAAGATACTTAGACACAGCAGGCATTCAGTCTGCGTCCGCCGCGAAACCCAGGGGGAAGCATGCCCATGTCCGGGCACCAGCGCACGCGGGTGTGGCTTGCAGCATTAGCCGCGCTCGTCGCGATCGCCGGAACACTGGTCACGCTGTTCGCGACGGACACAATCGGCGGGGATCGTAACGAGTGCAGCAACCAGACTGTCTGCGGCCATGACAACAACACCAACTTCGGCAACGGCCCTGATCCGACGGCCACGCCAACTGCAAGCCCGGAGTCAGGAAGATGAGGTACATCGGCCGCCTCGCCGTCCTGACGATGTGTACCGGGTCGCTGCTGCTCGGGTGTTCCACCAACGAGTGCTCAGGCGGCTCTGTGTGTGGCGGGGGCAATAGTGTTGATCTTTCCGGGAAGCAGTCGCCGACCACGCCGACGACGCCACTCACCTACAGCGTCAGTGAGAGCGACCCGTGGGACGCATGCGAGGGCGGCCCGGGGAAGGTGTTCCTCAGAGCTCCGTCTCTGGACGATATCGCTGCCCATGTGAACAGCGGCGCTTCCCAGACCACCGCTGAGGTCGCCGCCTACAAGAAGCAGTTAGCCGAGTTCGACCGGGACCACAATGCCGTCACTGCCGACCGAACGACCATCACTCTGACACTCCAGGGCAAAACCTCACGCGCAGTTACCATCCAGGACATCACTGTGAATGTGGCGGATGTGAAGCCGACGCCCGCGACGAGCGTGCGGGTGCAGCGGGTCGGGGGCTGTGGCGACTCCAACGTCAGCTCGTTCCTCGTCAATCTCGACAAGAAGGTTCCGAGGCTCGAGTTCAAGGAGGGCCGGAACTCCACCGGACAGATGCGGGTGCGGGGCTTCCCCGTTCAGATCACCGAGAGCGACTCTGAGGTACTCACTCTCGTCGCATTCACGACCGCAGATGTCCATACCTTCAGCTTGGTCGTCCACTGGACGAGTGACGGCGATCCAGGGACCACAGAGGTGAAGGCTGACAGCGGTGCACTGTTCTCGGTGGCCTCGGGCAACGGTGGACGGCAGTACGACTACCAGCAGCAGGACGGCACCTTCACCCCGCAGCGGTACAAGATGGACCCGGAAGACCCGCTCGGTGATCCCCTGCCCATCGAGGCCCCGTAGCGGGTCCCGGGTGAGGCAGGCGCCAGCGGTCTTCTCTAGAAGATCACTGAAAATCTTGCGTGTGGGGCTGTCCGGCGGTGGGCCGGGCAGCCCCTTGCCTTATGCGTGTGCCGTTGCGAGCGTCCAGGTG
>NZ_JBHWKX010000111.1:0-16046 GCF_042730885.1 Streptomyces sp. NPDC059909 | reverse complement strand
ATCTCGAAGCGTGGAGAACGGCCGCCTCCGCTGTCCCGGAAAAAACCGCAGATCAGCAGGTCGAGTGACCTGCGGGGTTAAACGTCAAGCTCAGACCTTGTAGACGAACTGGGTGGGACCATCCCCGCGGGCGCGGGGAGCAGTTCTCAAGGCAGCGAGCCTCGGCGTACAGGTAGGGACCATCCCCGCGGGCGCGGGGAGCAGGCCACCGTGCTCGGCGTCCCCGAGCGGGACGTGGGACCATCCCCGCGGGCGCGGGGAGCAGGACACGGGCAAGGTCGGCGGCGCCCTGTCCGAGGGACCATCCCCGCGGGCGCGGGGAGCAGGACGGCGAGTTCGGCGGCCGCGGCCCCTACACGGGACCATCCCCGCGGGCGCGGGGAGCAGCCATTGAGCGCGGCGCAGACCCGGCCCGCATCGGGACCATCCCCGCGGGCGCGGGGAGCAGGGGTGGGCTCAGGCATCGGGGCCTCCGCTGATGGGACCATCCCCGCGGGCGCGGGGAGCAGCCATTGAGCGCGGCGCAGACCCGGCCCGCATCGGGACCATCCCCGCGGGCGCGGGGAGCAGGCCGCGCTGAACGTTCTGCAGGATCGTCTCGAGGGACCATCCCCGCGGGCGCGGGGAGCAGTTCTGGTCCTCGACGCTGACACCGAGCCACACGGGACCATCCCCGCGGGCGCGGGGAGCAGTAACCGGGCCGCTTGTTGCCCCACGCCCCGGGGGGACCATCCCCGCGGGTGCGGGGAGCAGTACGGCCCGGCATCCCACGACGCGGTCTGGTGGGGACCATCCCCGCGGGCGCGGGGAGCAGAGTGTGACCCGCGTAGAGGCTTCCGCAACAGTGGGTCCATCCCCGCGTGCGCGGGGAGCAGCGGGACACACTGAAGGCCAGCCTGCCGCCCGAGGGTCCATCCCCGCGTGCGCGGGGAGCAGTCTTGTTGACCAGGCGCGATATGCAGTTTCCCTGTGCTGGGGAGCCACTTCTTAAGAATCCGGCGTTCTGCATGTATCGCATCAAAGAGCTCAAGGTCCTTCGTTGTCCGTGGCAATGGAGCCTCCACCACGAGGTGCCAGCCTCGGTGAGCAAGTGTTCAGCGGCGGAAGCGTCTCCGCTTCGCGGCTTTGCTCCAGCCCGGTGGGAGGGCTGGAGGAGCTGATCCGGCCGGGTGTTTGTGGGGGCGGTGGATCAGGGTGAGTCCTTCGTGATCGAGGGGGTGCCAGACATGGTCGTGGCTGCGGAAGGTGAAACCCTGCTCGGTGTCGGTGGTATGGGCGAGGAGGGCTCGGCCCTGGTCTGCGTAGGCGCAGACTTCGTCCCAGAGCAGGTCGCGGATTCGGGCTGTGGGATTGCCGATGAAGACGCCGGGTGAGATCTCCAGGAGCCAGCGGGTGAGGTAGCCGCGTAGGCCCGGCGGGCAGTTGGTGAGGACGATGACGGTCACCACTGGCCTCCGGAAGCGAAGTCGGGACCGAGGTCGTAGTTGGGATCGGGGTCGTGGTTGCGGCCGGCGGCGATGTGGTGGCCGCCGTCGGTCTGGAGGGTGACGTGATCGGCGTCCGAAGTGGTCTCGGTGCCAGGTGGCAGAAGCAGGGTCTTGATGTCGTTGACGCACCGGTCGAGGAGGCCAGTGCGGGCGATGTGGTCGCGCAGGGCGCGGCGGGTGCGAGGGCCGGGGTCCTCGTCGCTCTCGGCCGCGATGTCGAAGGCGATGGGGATGCCGACGTCGGTCTTGTAGAGGTCGGCGATGTCCAGGACGAAGGAGAGTTCGTGGCCGGAGTGAATGAAGCCGAGGGCCGGTGAGCAGCCCAGGGCCGTGACGATGGCGTGGGTGATGCCGTACATGCACTGGGCGGCGGCTGTGATGGCCTGGTTGACGGTGTCACCGGAGGCGAAGTCGCCTGGGGTGTAGTGGCGGCCTTTCCAGGGGACGCCGGTACGGGCGGATTCGCGGCGGTAGCACTCCTTGAGCCGCGCGCCCTCGGCGCCCAGGAGCTGGCGTCGGGTGAGCCCGGCCGGGTCCTCGGTGGGAAAGCGCAGCCGGTACATCGCGCGGGCGACGTCAAGGCGGGTACGGACGTTGGCCCATACCGTGGCCTGCGGGTGAGGGCGCGGCCGGAGGCGTAGTAGCGAACGCCGTGCTCGCCGACCCAGGCGACAGAAGCGCCGGTTTCCCCAAGGACACTCATCGCCTGGTGCGTGATGCGGGTTCCGGGGCCGAGCAGGAGGGTGCCGATGGTTGCCGAGGGGATGTGGCGTACCCCCTCGGCGTCCTCGGCGGTGATCGCGTTCGCGTCGCGGTGGACGGTGCATCTCTCCAGGTAGACGAAGGAGAGACGGTCGCCGACGCGGGTGAGTTCGCGCGGGGTGAGCTGGGCGCGCCGGCTGACGGTGGACACGGGATCCTTTTCTCCTGCGGGCCGTCAGCCGATGGGAGCGAGGGTCATCAGGCCGCAGCCGTAGGCTCGTGCCTTGCCCAGGCCCTGGGTGAGCAGGTTGCGGAGCCGGTCGGGGTCGGTGACTTCCAGGCGCCCGTCGTAGGTGACCGCAGTGACACGGACGTGATGCTTTTGGTCGTCCTGCTTCTTCGTGAAGCTGAGGGGCTGGGGTGAGCGGATCGTGACCAGGTGTTCGTCGCCGTGTTCAACGAGGCGCTGGCTCTCGGGCTTGGTTGGGATGGCGAAGCCGCCTCGTTCCTGCCGTTCGAGGAGCCAGGTCAGTTGGTGTTTGGGGGTGCGGTGGGCGGTTCGCTTGGTGGGGGCGCCGTCCTGGTTTCGGACGTAGTGAACGGGGTTGGCGGTGAGCCGGAACGACCAAGTGGTGCCCTTGTCCAGGCGGTCGAGGAGGCGGGAGTAGTCGCCGGTCTGCCAGTGGGGGCCTTCGGCGGCGGGCCATCCTGCCTGCTCGACGAGGTGGGTGAGGTCGGGCGGGGTGGGGCTGACGATGTAGAGGTGCACCGCTGCGGCGCTGGTGTGATCGACGCGCCATAGCACCCGGGGGGTGTCCGGGTTCCCGGGTAGCAGGTGTGGGAAGGACGACATGACAGCGGCGTGCATGGACTGCGGGGAGGTCAGGAGCCGTCGGGCGTCGGTGCGGCGTGTGTTGAACCGGAATCGGGTCAGGTGATGGGTCATCAGTTGCCTGCCAGGGCGGTCATGGGGTCGTGGTCGTCGAAGGGGCCGCCTGGGCCGTTCTGCGGCCGGTGCCAGGGGTTCGGCACCCGAATCGGATCGATCTCGGTGACGGTGCGCAGGCCGTAGCGGCGGTGCCGGTTGGAGAAGCTGAGCGGCTGGTCGCGCTGCGAGTCGCCGAGCGGGACGGTCGGGTCGGTGTCTGCGGGGATCGTGGCTGGGGGCTCCACCAGGGCGCGGAGTTTGATGGCGGCGTGGCGGGCGTGGCGGCGCTGGTGCCATTCGGAGGCGTGCCAGGGCTCGCCGTTCAGAACGTCCTCCAGCCGCGTGCTGGTGTGGATGTCCCGGTCGGACGTGAAGTCGACCGGGCGGGCCGGCGGGCAGGACCGTCGGCCCAGGTACGGCAGATAGACCGGAGCCCGCAGTGCCTCGCGCAGCTCGGTGATGGTGGCGTGGTCTCCTTCGACGGCGGCGACGAAGACGGCGTCGGCGAGGTAGAAGCGCTCGGAGAGCGGCATCGCGTCGCCAGTGTCGAAGTGCCGGGCGGTCTGGAAGTCGCGGACGCGGGTGCCGGGCTGGTCGATGCGAACGCCGAAGCGCAGGCGGGCCAGGCGGGCCAGCTCGGCCTCGTCATTGCGTTCTACGCCGAGCGCGGCGGCCAGCATGCCGATGACGCCGCTCTTGGTGGGGGCGGATTCGGTGGTGCGGCGGGCGAAGCGGGCCGAGACCCCCCAGGACTGGAGGGGCCCGGCCAGCTGGAGCGCCAGCACGGCGGTGCCGTCCGCCTCCGTCGGGGCGCTGCCCGCGGTGGAGACGGCGGCGGTCGTAGCGCTGGTCATGCGCGCTGCTCCAGGCGCTCGGCAACGACCTGGCCGACAGCGGCGACGAGTTCCTCGACTCTTTCGGTCTGGGTGCCGAGGACGGAGACCGGCTTGGCGGCGGGGCCGACGGCCAGCACCCAGCGCTGGGTGGTCTCCTCGTCGCTGTAGGCCTTCTCGATCTGCGGGACGTACTCGGCGAGCCGCTGGCAGGCCTGCTCCATGTATCCGCCTGCCTCCTCGCCCGCGACGACGGCCTTCTCGAAGGCGGAGACGTAGCTGATTGGGCGGCTGGTGCGGAGGGTGACGATCACGGCGTCCGGCAGGGTGTGGTTTCCGAACGTGTTGATCTTTCCGCTGGGCAGGGAGGAGATGAAGGAGTGGGTGAAGGCCTCGACGGCGCGTCGTACCGGGGTTGTGGTCGGCTCGTCGTCCTTGAGGCCCTGCCCGAGGTTGCGCTCCAGGAGGTCGACGTCGACGGCGGCGTAGCGGTAGAGGGTCGAGGAGTTGAAGTCGACGGTGCCGATCATCCCGGCGCCGGTCTCGTCCTCCTCGTTCTCGTCGTCGACGGCGGTGAAGTAGTCCGTTTCGGTCTCGGCGCGGTGGACGCTGATGGCGTGGGCGACCTGGGCCGCCGCGTCGACGTTCAGGTCGGTGGAGTCGGCGACCATGCGGCCGAACAGGGCGACGTCGACGGAGTGGCGGGTGTCGGCGGTCTTTTTGGCCAGGTCCTTGTTGGCCTTGTCCTTGAAGAACGCGGTGATGTCGCTGGAGCCCTCGACGGCGAGTGCGGCGAGTCCGTCGATCTGCCGGGTGCTGAGGAAGAGCAGGTAGGCGGTCTCGGGGGCGGGCTCGGGCTCGCCCTTCTTCTTCGCCTGGTCGGCCTTGCGCTTGGGCACGTCGACCTTGAGGCCGGCGGCCTTGAGGGTGTCGGCGGCCAGCTGGAGGGCGGTGTCACCGTCGAGGGTGGAGTCCAGGGCGGTGATCCGCTTGGCGACCAGCTCGACGACCTGCTTGGTCCGCACGCCCAGTTCACCGGGGTCGAGCAGGCCGTCGAAGGCCTTGCGTGTCGCGCGCTTCCACGCCTGGCTGGAGACCCGGGCCCGCTTCACCCCGCCGTAGACGGCGCTCTTCGGGGAGCCGGTGTCGTCGCGGTTGATGTTGCTCGGCGGGACGTTCTGCAGCGCGTGGATCTCGAGGATGGTGCGGGGCGTGATGGTCACTTGACGTCCTTCGGGTCGGTGCCGGAGTCGGTGGTCGCGGATTTCTTGGGCTGGTAGGCCTGGTACGAGCGGCCCCAGCTGCCGCGGACGGCGTTGCGGGCGGCGGGCCGCTGCCAGCGGTAGATCTGCTGGGCGAGGACCGCGTAGTCCATGGGGATGCTGTCGCGGCGTAGCAGGGAGACCAGTTCGCGCAGGCGGTCGGAGAGTTCCTCGACGGTGCGGGAGCTGCCCAGGCGGACGAACCGCTTGCGTACCGGGCCGCCGGGGTCCTCCGCTCCCTTGATCTGGCGCACCGCGGCGCCGAGTTCGCGGGAGGCCCCGGACAGGTGCATCCGCTCCCCGCGGGACTGCTGGTGCAGTGCCCACAGCGTGAGGGCGAGGTGGAAGGCGTTCTCCGCCCGGGCCAGGTCGGCCTCCCGGTCCTTCAACTCCTCGGCCTCGTACAGCGGGGAGGTGTCGAGCAGGCCCCACAGGTCGGGGACCTGGTGCGGCGGCTTGCCCGCGCCGCGCCGGAGCCGGGCGAGCGCGGCGACGGCGGCGGCCTGGTCGGCGAGATAGGCGTTTTGCAGGCGGGCGATCTCGTTGTGCGTGGCCTGCGCCACTGGGCCCCACTCCTGGTGCGAAGCGGTGGCCGTGCGGTTCTCCACTCTGGGCCTGCCTTTCCGTGACGGCGAAGCCGCGCTCACGCGGCCGTCGGGGTCGTGGATGTCGTGGTTGTCGTCGGTGCCCAAAGCGGGCTGCCGGTCGGGGATGGTCACCTGTCGGCGCTTTTCTCGCCGGTCTCGGGGGCGCCGTCGCTTTCGCCGCGGGTCGCGGGGGCGCCGTCCTCGTTGCGGGTCTGGGCGGCGGGCAGGGCCCGGCGTAGTTTGCTGCGGAACCACAGGTCGGCGAGGGCGGAGTCGAGGACCACCGTTCCCTTAGTGGTCTTGAGCGGGCGCCCGGTGAAGGCGGTCTCACCCGCCTCGTCAAGGAGCCGCCGGGCCAGGCCCCAGACCGTGGAGAAGACGGACTTCTGCCAGGTCTGGCGGTGTTCGTGCCGGTCGACGCCCGGGGCGAGGCCGTTGACCCAGAGCCGGTAGGGGCCGTCGAGGGCGGCGTACCCGAGGTCGCGGGCGATCTCCTTGGCGGGGTCGGACTCGATGCCGGTGGCGTGGGCGAGGTCGCCGGCCAGGTCGGCGAGCGCGCGGACGGCGGCGTCGGCGTCGGCGACCGCGTCGACCGCGGTCTGGGCCAGCAGCTGGTCCTGCTCGCCGAGCAGGACGACGGCTAGGTCGACCCGGTCCGAGGTGATCTCGTCGATGACGGACTGCTGAGTCCCGTAGACCGCGCCGTACGTCCGCAGCCGCAGCCTGGTGCTGGGCTTGATGTGCCCCTCGTCCGCGAGCATCCCGAGCCAGTCGGTGAGGGCGGGCCGCAGGAAGCCCGCCGGTTCGTTCCGGTCGGCCTTCTCGCCCTGGCGTATCGGGGCGACGAGGGCTTCCATGCCGCGCCAGGCGGCCCGCTGCGGCTTGTGCTCGCGCGGGAGGTAGACCGGGACCTCGCGGAGCTTCTTCTCCTGGGGCTCGCTGCGGCGCCAGCCTGTCATCGGCTCGTATTTCTGCCGGTTGCGTTGGACCAGGCTGTCGCCGTACGAGAGGACGACGCCGTGCACCCCGTCAGCGTCGTAGTGGAGGCGGATGCGGCGGGACTGCCAGGTGTAGAGGTCCCGCACCCCGCTGGGGCGGTCGGCGAAGTCCGCATCCCGGCTCTCGCCAGGGGTGCAGGGCGGGCGGCGCCAGGCGGGCGCGTCGTCCTTGGCGGCATGGACCAGCCCGCTGTCGGAGGCAATGAGGTTGAGCAGCAGGGTCTCGCGCAGGGTGTGGCCCTCGGCGGCGATGCCGCCCAAGTTGCCAGCCCATGCGGGCCCTTTGGGGTAGGCCTTGCCGGCCTTGGCGTCCGGGTCCCCGACGGTGCCGGTCTTGATGCCGGAGGTGTCGTAGGCGTGGGCGTGCACGACCCAGCGGGCGGCCTCGGCGAAGCCGAGCCGGTCCACTCCGGGCCGGCGCATGGAGAAGAACGGGTCGCCGTTGGGCACATCGGCCACGATCCGGTCGAGGGCGAAGACCTCGTTCTTGTCGGTGCGCAGGCCGGCGACCTGGAAGAAGGGGTGCACGGGATGGAGCAGGTCGAACCGGGCCCGGTGCTGCTCCAGGTATCCGGGGACGACGTCGAACGGGTCCTCGCTCTGCCTCATCTCCCACAGTTCGGCCCAGTCGTCGGTGTCGTCGAGCCGCCCGTCGAGGGCGTCTTGTGCCACCGCGAGCAGCAGCCGCAGCAGCGCGAACTCCTGGGTGGGCAAGTCGCCGACGACCCTGCGGAGTGTGCCGGCCTGCGCGAAGACGTCCCGCAGGCTCAGAACTGCCTCGGTGCCGTCGGTGAACTGGACCGGGATCCAGGGCCGGACGGTCAGGTCGTACGACAGGACACCGTCACCCCGTACGTCCGCCCGGTCGTCCCCGTGCCCGTCGCGTTCATCCCTCACGTGTCACCTCGAGTCCGTCGGTGCTGCTGTAGTCGAGTCGGAAGCCGGCCAGCCGGGCCTGCGCCCGGTGGGCGGATGCTTGCATGGGGGTATGACAATCGGTGCTGACCTGTAGCAACAGCTGGCCGTCCAGCCAGTGGGCGTCCTTGTTCTGCCATGCGCGGACCCCGAACTGCTCCAGTTCGGCGACCACTTGGTCGACGATCCAGGCCCCGGACAGCTCCACCGGGAGCCGCAGTCCGCTGGCGGCCGCCGCGCGGGCCGCCCGGGCCGTGGGCACCGCGTCTGTGGGCAGCGGCAGTCCGCCGTCGCCATCAGGCAGCCACTCCACCGTGGTGAGCGAGCCGTCCGGATGCCGCTGTACGACGAGGACCTCCAGTGACTCGCCGCTGTCGCGGACCTGGGCGCGGCCGGCCCGGGTGTCCTCGGCGTCCTGGACGTCGTGCCGGAGCCAGCCGGCCAGGGACTTGCCGTCCTTGCCGGCCCCGGCGACGCGGAACGTGTCCGCCTTGTTTTCCTTATCCCGCTGTGCGCTCTCGTGCTCCGCGCAGGCGGCCTCCATGGCTTCCTGCCAGCCGACTGGGCCGGTTGCCCCGTCCCCGTATGCGCGCTGCACGAGCGGGCTGATCTCGTCCGGCAGCCGGACCGGATCCCCCTTCTCCAGGAAGGGCCACAGGGCCGCGGCCGACCTCAGCAGCACATGCCGCCCGTACACGGTCACCGACCCGCGCACGGGCTCGGGCACCTGTGCCGTCCAGTCCGCGACGCCTGCGAGCAGGCAGCGCGCGGTGCCCAGCTTCCCGGGCCTCGGCCGGAGGTGTCGGTGCAGCCGCCCCATCCTCTGCAGCACCAGGTCGACCGGAGCGAGATCGGTCACCAGAAGGTCGAAGTCCACGTCGAGCGACTGCTCGGCAACCTGACTGGCCACCACCACATGCCGCACCGGCCGGGGATCGGCCTCACCGTCCCCGATCCGCCCGGACGGGCCGAACAGCCTCAGCAACTCCTCGTCCTTGGCCGCACGGTCCAAATCGAGGAACCGGGCGTGCGCCACCGACACCTCGATGCCGTCCTTCTTCAGCTCCTCCCGGAGGTGCTTCGTCGTGGCATGCACCCTCTTGACGGTGTTACGGACGACCAGGGCGCACCCGCCGTCCGCCAGCTCCGACCGCAACCGCCCGGCAAGCACATCCAGTCCGTCGTCGAGCCGCTCCACGAGCACCTCGGCCGTCCGCGAGGACCGCCCCGGTTCCACCACCTCCGGCACACCACCGGGCGCGACGGACGTGATCAGCGGATACCCCTCTGCCTCCCGCAGCGCCGCGAACCGCGGATCGTCCATCTCCACCCCCGCGTACCCCTCGGCGAGCCGGCGCCGGCGGTCCGCGGGCAGCGTCGCCGAGAGCACCACTACCGGCACCCCGTACGCGCCGAGCCAGCCCAGCACCCGCTCCAGATACGTGTTCATGTAGGCGTCGTAGGCATGCGCCTCGTCGATCACGACGACCTTCCCGGCCACCGCCAGATGACGCAGCGCCAGATGCCGGGTACGCAGCCCCGCCATCAGCAGCTGGTCGACGGTGCCGACCACGAACGACGACAGCAGATGGCGCTTGCGGCCCCGCAGCCACTGGTGCGCGACGAGCTCGGCACGGGCGGCCACACTGTCCTCGGCGGGCCGGAAGTCGCCGCCGTCACCATCCAGATCGACAGCGGAGATGTCCTGCGCGGATCCCCTCAGCAGCTCGGCGTACCCCTTGTTCAGGGAAGCCTTGGAGTGCGCCAGCCGCACCGACCAGCGCGCACCTCCCTCCGCCACCGGAAGCCGGTCCAGCCAGTTCACCACCCGGGGGAACATGGCGTTGCTGGTCGCCATAGTCGGCAGGGCGAAGAAGCAGCCCCCGGCCCCGGACCGCGCGGCCAGGATCTCGGCGGCCGCCAGCGCCGCCTCCGTCTTCCCCTCCCCCATGGGCGCCTCGACAATGATCAGCCCCGGCACCGACATTCGGTGGGCCACCTGCACCGCGGCCTCCTGCACCGGCCGCGGTCGCGCCCCCTCGGGCAGGTCGAACCGGGCCGCGAAGAGCCCCTCAGCGTCCTGCTCCGGCAACGCCGGCCGCCACGGTCCGGGAAGATCGAGCCCTCGCCAGGCGGCCGCGATCCGCTCCTCGTCCGTACGGGGCCGGTCCTCGGGAAAGTACGGAAACAGATCCCGGTTGCTGGCGATCCAGTCGGACACGATGACGATCGCCGACAGCAGCACCTGCACGGTCTGCGGCAGCTTGACCGTCCCCCACTCCCCCAGCCGGTCCGTCACCCCGAAGTGGTCCGCGCACGCCTCCAGCAACTCCCGCTGCACCCGCGCCCACAGCGCCTCGCTCGGCCCGGGCGTACGCAGCAGCTCCGGGTGCGCGTCGAGGTCGGTCGACTGCCCAGGCTCCGGCGGCACCCCGTGGTGCCCGCCGACGATCACCGTCACCTGCCCGGTCGCCGGCTTCCGCCAGCCGTGACACTCCATGAGCCAGTCCCGCAGCAGTACCTGCCCGGCCAGCCCGTGCGGAGCCGTCGCCCGGTCGGGCATCGTCTTCCGGGACTTCATCTCCAGCCCCGCCTCACGCATCCGCTCGGCCAGCGCCTCGGACTGGCAGGAGAACGCCGGCGTGGCCTTCCCAATGTCGTGCACACCCGCCAGCCACACGGCCAGCAGCCGCCCGTCCTCCTCCCCTGCGGGCAGTGCCTCCCCGATCCGTTGGCGCACTGCCTCTGGCAGCCAGTAATCCCACAGCAGCCCGGCCACCGCCCCGCTGTCCACCATGTGTCGCCACAAAGGCAGCCACTCGTCGGCGCTGCGAGCGGGATCCTGGTTGCTCTTGGCCCATATTCGGCAGGCAGGGCCGGAAAGATTTCCAGGATCAAGCATGCGTCCTCAACTCAACTGCTGTATGCGGGGGTTGAGACGCAACCCTGAGTGGTGAGGTGCGCCGCGGCCAGCATGGAGCAAACCCGACAACACGTCAATGCACCCCTAAGCACGGTGTAACTGACAAGTTCTCACTATGCGACGCAAGACTGCGTACGAGATGTCTCCGGATGCACCTCGGGGCAGCTCCAGACGACGCCGCCCCAAGGCACATCAGCGCTTCGGCCCATCCCCGCGTGCGCGGGGAGCAGATTCTCTGAACCCGTCACGGTGTTACGGACAAGGGGTCATCCCTGCATGCGCAGGGAGTAGAGGGGCATGAGCTGCCGGAAGACCAAGGGGTACGTGGCATCCCGCCTGATCGGAAAGCAGTCAACCACACCAGGCCAAGTCAACAAGGCTGCCCAGACGGGGCCATCCCCGCGTGCGCGGGGAGCAGCGCCGTCGGCGCAGCGGGTGTTCTTGTCTGGGGGGCCATCCCCGCGTGCGCGGGGAGCAGCGCCGTCGGCGCAGCGGGTGTTCTTGTCTGGGGGGCCATCCCCGCGTGCGCGGGGAGCAGGCGAGCTTGGTGAGGAGATCGGTAAGCGCAGCGGGGCCATCCCCGCGTGCGCGGGGAGCAGCATCTGCGGCCCCCTCGTCGCCACGTGTCCACGGGGCCATCCCCGCGTGCGCGGGGAGCAGTGTGGCCCGTCGTCGGGACCGACGATGATCACGGGGCCATCCCCGCGTGCGCGGGGAGCAGCGGTCGCGCTGGGCGGGGCTGCCGGAGTCGTCGGGGCCATCCCCGCGTGCGCGGGGAGCAGGCAGTAGCAGTCCTGGCAGGTGCAGACGGCGAGGGGCCATCCCCGCGTGCGCGGGGAGCAGTCCTGGGTCGGGTCCGGGGTGAGGCGATGCAGGGGGCCATCCCCGCGTGCGCGGGGAGCAGTTAGCCACCTTGTGCCAGGCCTTCGTCTCGACAGGGCCATCCCCGCGTGCGCGGGGAGCAGCGCCTCCGGGCGGGGCCCAGATTCCCGCGCATGGGGCCATCCCCGCGTGCGCGGGGAGCAGAAGTCGTCCCACCAGCCCGCAGGCTGAACGCTGGGGCCATCCCCGCGTGCGCGGGGAGCAGCCCGCCCGCCTGTACGCCGCCGGGTGGCGCTGTGGGCCATCCCCGCGTGCGCGGGGAGCAGACTCTGTGACCTGGGGGTCTAGCACGGGGAGAAGCCGGTTCTCCACACTTTCGCGATTCCGGCAATTCGCCTACTTGGTTCATTGTCGGGCACGCCTGCCGAAGCGGTGGCGCTTGGATCCCTTGCTTCCGACCCCGCTTCGGGGCACCGGGCCTCCTGCGTTTCAGGGTATGGGGGTCGGATAGGGGTCAGGCAGGTTCTGCGACACACTCGGGCCTTCAGCTCAGCCTCGATCACCGACCGTTCCCCATCCCCTCGCGCACCCCGTCCTCTTGGCGCCGGCGAAGAATCGCATCGAGCAGCTCCAACAGGTTGGGTCCATCACGCTCATGATTTGAAGCTTGGTTGACCAGTCTGCAAGGGGGGAGGCCGAGTGCGCCCTCGCCGCACCCACACGGGTGACTTCCGGCCGGTCGCACTTCTTCGTGGAATTCGAACAGGCGTATCATTCCGGTCGTGGCCGATACCTTTCCTCCGGATCTCCTCGACGCCCAGCTCCGCCTTCATCGGGCCCGAGCCGAGTACGAGGCCTTCTGCCGCACCCTGCCCTGGTCGGTCGTACCGACCAAAGGTTGGCCCGGTGAGGTGCACCCGCACACCGGGGTCGTGACCGGCGGGCGGGCGGACAGTCCCGGTTACACCGAGGAGCAGCTGATGGAGAACGCCCGCTGGCGCGAGCTGGTGCGGGAGCTGTCCATCCAGGTGTCGACCCATCCGTACTGGGCCACCCTCGAGGGCCCGGCGCGGGTCGAGGCCCGGATGGCACTCAAGCACCACACCGAAACCGTGCCGGCGACCGCTGAGTCTGCACGCTGAGGGCGGGTGAGGACGTCGTGATGGATCACCTGAGCGCACGGCAGGAGGCAGTGCTGGCCTGTATCCGGGAGTGGATCGCCGAGAACGGTGAGGGGCCCACCCTCCGAGAGATCGGCCAGGCGGTGGGCCTGTCAAGCCCGTCGTCGGTCGCCTATCAGCTGGGGCGGCTGGAGGAGCACGGAGTCATCGCGCGCAGCGGCCGGCGCTGGCGTTCCTGTCGTCTGGCCTGAGCGAACGGCCCGCCATGTCCACCTCCCCTGATCTGCCGCCCGACCTGGAGCGTCTTCGTGTGCTGGAGACCTTCCTGATCATCACGCTGGCCCGGGTCCGCGAGCAGATCGCCCACCACGAGCAGCAGGCCGTCATCCACCGGAAGGCGCAGCGGCAGAAGCCGCCCGCGGAGTGGACGATGGAGATCAGCATCAACGGGCGCACGCCGATTGGCGTGCATGTCGGGGAGTGCCGGATGGGCGGCACGCAGACCCGCACGAAGGCGATCACCAGGGAGCAGGTGGTGCGGGCGCTGTCGGAGGGAGTCGAGGCCTGCCGGTTCTGCCGCCCGGACTCGGAACTGGGGCTGCTGGACTTATGCGCTGCGGGGCTTGCGGCCTGAGGTCTTTTTCGCCGGGGTCTTCTTCGCGGTCTTCGCCGTCTTCTTGGCCGCGGTCTTCTTCGCGGCCGTCTTCTTCTTCGGCATCTCGTGCACCGTCGCGTCGCCGCGCCGCTCCTTCGCCTCCGCCACCGAGGCGTTCAGGGCGGCCATCAGGTCGACGACCTGCCCGGCCGGCTTCTCCTCCGCCGCCGGCGCCGCGGGCTCCCTGCCCTCGGTCTTGGCGGCGATCACCTGCTCCAGGGACTCGCGGTACTCGTCGTGCAGGTCCGGCATCTCCTCGGTGCTCATCGTGTCCATCAGCGCGAGCGCGCCCTCCAGCTCGTCCTCGCCCAGCTCGGACGCCGGGGGCGTCAGCTCCTCGGAGCTCCGGACCTCGTCCGGCCACCGCATCATGTGGATCAGGATCGCGTCACCCACCGTCCGCAGCAGCCCGAGGCGCTCGCGGCCGTGGAACGCCATCTTGGCGACCGCGACCTTCGAGCTGCGCTCCAGCGCCTTCCGCAGCAGGGTGTACGGCTTCGCCGCCACCGGCCCGTCCGCGGCCAGGTAGTAGCCGTCGCCGATCCGGATCGGGTCGATGCTCGCGGCCGGCACGAACCCCTGGATGTCGATCGCCTTCGCCGTCGGCAGCGGGATCGTCTCGAGCTCCTCGTCGGTGATCGTGATCGTGTCCCCGCCCGGCAGCTCGTACCCCTTGGCGATCTCCGCCTGGGACAACTCCTTGCCGTCCAGATCGCAGACCTTCTTGTAGCGAATCGGCCCCTGGTCCTCGATGTGGATCTGCCGGAAACGGACGCTGCGGTCCTCGGTCGCCGGCAGCAGCTTGATCGGGATCGTGACCAGGCCAAAGCTGATCGCGCCGGACCACACAGGGCGGGGCATGACACACCTCCAGACCCCCTGAACCATCAGGCTATGTCGGCTGGCAGAAGGCGGCATGCGGGCGTCACAGATCGGCGTGACCGCCTACGACAGTGGAGATCTCCATCAGGGGGAATCCCCTGCGCTCCAGGACGATCAGCCGGTGCGCGGCGGACAGCGGCCATGGCTTCATGGCTAGGTGGCACTGCCCGGGGCCGTGGTCACGTCGCCCCCTCTTCGGAGACAGTTCCCGCGGATAAGCGATAGTTGACCTCGAAAGATCGCGCCAAACACACATTCGAGTGAAAAGGTGCAGGTCCTGGCGACTCCATGGAGTCGAGTGCCCGTGGCGCTCGATCCCCCAGTTACGGGGGGCACAGAGGCGTTCACGGGGGACCTTCTGGTACGGAGTTGACGCTGGCCAACGTGGAGGTACCGACCAGGGGGACCGGGATTCCGTGCCGCGCCGCGCGACACGTTCTGGGCCGTAAAGGGCGACCAGACCCCAGATCTAGTGGTTGGATTGCCTCTGCCACCCATGAGTTGTGGTCCCCGGTCATCAATACCGTGGCCACCGCCTATGCTTGGGGGCAGCACCACCACCGATCGACCCCTCACGCTCCTTCACCTCGTCCTGAGGTGGAGGCCCTGGACCCCAGGGCCCAGGGCCAATTGGGGTCGAAGGAGGTGATGCAGATGACCCACGAGAACAAGCAGTTCGCCGAGGCACATGGCGAGCAGCGCCGGTCCAAAAGACAGGCGGTGCTCGACTTCCTGCCCGCGATCCCCGCGATCGTGGAGTTCATCAACTGGGTGATCAGCATCCTGCAAAGCTGGATGTGAACTATGGCCCCCGGACGTACGGCAGGCGCTCATGACAGAGCCCGGCCGAATGATGGACGGCCGGGCTCGATAGTCAGATCACCCCACGAGGGTCCGATGACGGGTGCCACCGGCGTCGGGCCCTTCGTGGCTCTACGGGCTCTCCTCACGGAGGGCCCACCACATCTGGGGGTTGACAGCTGTGTCCACCTTAACGCACTGCGCAGTGCGTTGGCTGCAGGCGTGACGGGTGCGATCCCTCGATGGTCTACAGCACGCCGATCAGGGCGTTTTCCTCGCGGTAGCCGCGCATGATCTTGGAGCCCTTGGTCCATCCGCCCTGGCGCTCGGCAAGGTGGTCGTCGTGGCCGGCGCGCTGGGCGGTGTGCAGGGCGTGCAGGACGGCGAGCTGGTAGTCGGGGGCGGCGATCGCGGCGTCGGGGAGGTCCTGGCCGGCGGCGCGGTAGTCCTGTGCGCGCAGGGAGATGCGGGAGGCGAGTTGCTGCACGGCCTCGAAGATGTCGTCCTGCAGGGCGAGCAGGTCGTCCTCGGCGGGCTCGCGCAGAGAAGTCGGGGTCGTACTTCGTCGGCAGGCTCATATGACAGTTTTCCCTGTCGCTCTGGACCCCGGATATGTGAGCGGTGGCGGTCACGCACCAGCCTGCTGTTCAACAACCGATCCGTTGTTGGACGGATGCACCTGGGTGTCGACACGCCCGGTCGGAGCTGGCTTCCGACGTCCAACAAGGGTGTTCAACAACGCGGGGCGTCCAGGAACGCCCTGTGGCCCTTTTCTGTACGGTGCCGTGCATGACGACTACCGCTGAATGGGCGGACGCTGACAGCCCGCTGGAAGCCTTCCCTGGGAATCCGTCCGGTGCGCGGGTCGGGTACGGGCGCGTGTCCACGAAGGGCCAGCTGCTCGACCGGCAGATCGCGGCTCTGGCGGCGGCCGGCTGTGTACGGGTCTTCACGGACAAGAAGTCCGGAAAGAACGCGGAGCGCGAGGAACTGTGGAAGTGCCTGGACTACCTCCGGCCCGGCGACGGGGGTTCACCCAAGGCCGGGTAGTTAGCGTTTTCGCAGGTCACGCAAGCCCGTTGAACAATTTCCGACGCAGAGCAACGGAGCTCGTTGGTACAGGCAGTCGA
>NZ_JBHWKX010000110.1:0-16551 GCF_042730885.1 Streptomyces sp. NPDC059909 | reverse complement strand
ATCTTCGACCTCGTCGACTACGGCGTCGTCGGCGACCTCTTCCAGGTCGTCCCGCAGCTGACCGAGGAGATCAACACCCGCAAGGGCTGACCCCCCGGCACACGCCCGCCACGGGGCCGCACGGTGAACCCACCGCGCGGCCCCATGCCATGCGCCGAGCACTGCGCCGCGCTCCTGGCAGCCGCAGTCCCGGCACGCGACCCGGCATTGAATACGCATTCAAGATGCTTATTTGATAGGGTCGAGGTGTGCGGTTGACGAAGTTCAGCGATCTGGCATTGCGCGCGGTCATGCGCCTGGCGGTCGTCCGGGACGGCGAGTCCCTGACGACGCGCGAGGTGGCCGAGGCGATGGATGTGCCGTACGCCCATATGGCCAAGGCCGTGGCGCGGCTGCAGCATCTCGGTGTGCTGGAGGCACGGCGCGGCCGGGGCGGCGGGCTGGAGCTCACCGGCTTCGGCCGGGGCGCCTCGATCGGCTGGCTGCTGCGCGAGCTGGAAGGCGAGGAGGAAGTGGTGACCTGCGAGGGCGACACCCCGTGTCCGCTGCGCGGCGCCTGCCGGCTCCGCGGGGCCCTGCGCGCCGCCCAGCAGGCGTTCTACAGCTCCCTCGACCCTCTGACCGTGTCGGACGTCGTGGCCGCCCCCACCGGGCCGGTCCTGCTGACGCTCACGGGGCGGGGCGCCTGAGGCACATCGCCTGATTCCGCACGATCTCCCGATCCCGGGCCACCGGGAACGCACACACAAAAATACGAAGATCACTTACCACTTTGGAGGCTGGTGTGCTCTCGGAGCAGTCCGTCCCCGTCGTCCGTGCCACTCTGCCCGCCGTCGGCGGGGCGATCGGTGAGATCACCGACCGCTTCTACCGCAACCTGTTCACGGCCCACCCGGAACTCCTGCGCGATCTGTTCAACCGCGGCAACCAGGCCGGCGGCGCGCAGAAGCAGGCCCTTGCCGGCGCCATAGCAGGCTTCGCCACGATGCTGGTGGACCGTCCCGGCGCCCGGCCGGACGTTCTGCTCTCGCGGATCGCCCACAAGCACGCCTCACTCGGCATCACCTCCGAGCAGTACAAGATCGTCCATCGCCACCTCTTCGACGCGATCGCCGAAGTACTGGGCGACGCGGTCACGCCCGAGGTCGCCGCTGCCTGGGACGAGGTGTACTGGCTGATGGCCAACGCCCTGATCGCCCTGGAAGCACGGCTGTACGAGGAGGCGGGCGTCGCCGAGGGCGAGGTCTGGCGCCCCATGCGGGTGACCAGCCGTCGCCAGGAGACCCCCGATGTCGCCTCCTTCACGCTCTTCCCCGCCGACGGTGAGCCGGCCGGCCGGTTCCTCCCCGGGCAGTACGTCAGCGTTCAGACCGAACTCCCGGACGGGGCACGGCAGATCCGCCAGTACAGCCTGTCGTACGGTCCCGGCCACACCGAATGGCGGATCAGCGTCAAGAGGGTCAGCGGCACGACCGGACCCGACGGCGAGATGTCCTCGTGGCTGCACGAGAACCTGCGGGCGGGAGACACCCTCATGGTGTCCGCCCCGTTCGGGGGACTGACCCTGCCGGACGGGGACGGTCCGCTGCTGCTCGGCTCGGCCGGCATCGGCTGCACACCGATGCTGTCCATGCTGCACGAGCTGGTCGCCACCGGATCCACCCGGCGGCTGATCGTCGCGCACGCCGACCGCTCCCCCGCCGACCACGCCCACCGCGAGGAACTCGCCTGGCTCGTCCGGGCGTTGCCGAACGCGGAGTGCCACCTCTGGTACGAGACGCCGGACGGCGCCGCCCCCCGTGCGCGGGCCGGCCGGAAGGACGTGGGCGCGCTCGACCTGCCCGAGGGCCTGACGGCGTATCTGTGCGGCCCCCTGCCGTACCTCCGTGCGGTCCGCGGGGATCTGATGCGGCACGGTGTGCCGGCCGCCGGCATTCACTACGAGGTCTTCGGCCCCGACCTGTGGTTCGGGCAGGGGTGAACCCGGGAGCAACGACCCTGGAGCGGCCGTGGGTTGGCCGGCCGCACCAGGCATCCCCGGTCAGGCGCTGCCGGAGGTTGCGGCGGGGGCGCCGTACCCGCCGAACTCGTAGATCGAATAGCCTCAGGTGGTCCTGCGTTCGACCCCCTGCATCCGCACGAAGCGGACCGGATCACTGCCTTGGCTTGATGTTTGCGACCACAACGAGGGGATCTGCCGGGACGAGCCGCTAGGATCACGGCATGGTCACGGCCTGGTCGTCTTCCCGCATGTCGCGGGCCCGCTCATCGGCGGGCCCGTTGCGCATGCTGTGGGTGGCCATGCTGCTGTTCGCCTTCGTGTACGCGCACGGCGTGAGCGCCGAAGCCGTCACCGCCCATCTCGCCGCAGGCGCGACCGTGTCCACGGCGGCCTCCGCGGACGGCCGCGCGGTCGAGGACATGCCCGTGGACCACCACGGTGGTGGTCACGGCCCGTCCCCTCAGGCCGAGGAGTGCATGCCGGGCCAGCCGCAGGAGAGCCCTGCTCTGGATGCTCCCGGCGCATGTGCCCTCGTGGACGCGGACACTTCACCGTCGGTGCCACCTGCTCCCGTCGCTTTCGGTGACGTGGCGTCGGCCAAGCAATTGCCCAGTTCGTCGATAAGAGCCACCGTTCTCCAGATCTAGGATGCGGCGACCGCCCGCCGGCCCGCGACGCCTTCCCGCCTGACACAGCTCCGGGACAGCCCCTTCGGCTGTGGGCGTGACTCGACCGGCCCTCTCGCCGCCCATGCCTCGCCCGACGCACGCTTCGCGCGCTGGGCTCTGCGATCCGCGCCCTGTGCGCTGTGTTCTGCGCACTGCGGTCACTGCGAGGCGGATTCCTGCGGCGATGTCCCGACCCTGCCCGCCTGCCCGGCTGCCGTTGTGATGCACCGCGTGCGTACGACGGCCCCCTGCGGAGGAACTGTGCTCCCGTCGTCCCGCGTTCGCTCGCGCCTGCCTGCCTCCGTGCAGGGCGGGCCCATCGCCCTGCACCTCGGCGGGCTCCTACTGATCGCGCTGCTCCTGATCCTGCTCGACTGTGCGCTGCTGCTGCACGCATCGGGCCATGCCCATGGCTCGGTCCGTGCCGACGCAGACGCCGACGCCGACGCCGTAACCGTCGTTGTCACCGTCGCCGCCACCGACGCCCGACCCGGCATCGTGCAGATGGCGCGCCTCGGGACACCTGCTCACTCCTCATGTATGTCGGCAGGTTCGGACGTGGAGCCGGCCGTACGGCAGGAGGTACGCATGGCGCCGGTCACCACCGCGGCGAAGGACGCAGCAGGACCGGCACGCGCTGCCGTGCCCGAGGGAGGCCCCCGGTCCGCGTCGGGAGAGGCCCCGCACACCGACTCCGGAAGGTCCACGCTGTGCGCGCTGTGTCGGTGGCGGACGTAGGCCATGCCCTTCGGGCCGCGCCACGCGCGGCCACCGCCTCTCCCCGAGGGACCGGGCCACCGGCCGGGGACGGGCGCAGCGCGAGAGATCAGCCACCCGACACGCCGTTGACGAAAGTTGAGAGGCGACCGATGCACTCTCCCCACAGCACACGCCATCCGAGCGCGCCCGGCCACGCCGACCTGGCCGGCCTGGTCGGCAACACTCCCCTCCTCCACGTCGGTGAACCCTTGGCTCCCGCGGGACGAGGATTCTGGGCGAAGCTCGAAGGCTTCAATCCCGGCGGCATCAAGGACCGCCCCGGCCTGCACATGGTCGAACGTGCCCTGGCCCGCGGTGATCTGAGCCCCGGAGGCCGGATCATCGAGTCCACCAGCGGCACGCTCGGGCTCGGCCTGGCCCTGGCGGGCATGGTCCACGGCCATCCGGTCACCCTCGTCACCGACCCGGGCCTGGAACCGTCCATGACCCGTCTGCTGACCGCCTACGGCGCCCAGGTCGACGTCGTCGCCGAACCCCACCCCACCGGTGGCTGGCAGCAGGCACGCCGTGACCGTGTCACCCGGCTGATGCGGCAGTACGAGGATTCCTGGTGCCCGGACCAGTACAACAACCCCGACAACACGACCGCCTACACACCGCTCGCCCTCGAACTGGCCACGGGACTCGGCCACATCGACGTCCTGGTGTGCAGCGTCGGCACCGGCGGGCACTCCGCAGGGGTCTCACGCGTTCTTCAGCAGCTCCACCCCGGACTGCGGCTCGTGGGCGTGGACACCATCGGCTCCACGATCTTCGGTCAGCCCGCCCGCCCCCGTCTGATGCGCGGACTCGGTTCGAGCATCTACCCCCGAAACGTCGCCTACGACCACTTCTCCGAGGTGCACTGGGTCGCCCCCGGCGAGGCGGTGTGGACCTGCAGGCAGCTGGCCGCCTCGCACTACGCCACCGGCGGGTGGAGCGTCGGTGCGGTCGCCCTGGTCGCCGGATGGCTGGCGCGCACGCTGCCCGCCGGCACGCGCATCGCGGCGATCTTCCCGGACGGGCCGCAACGCTACCTGGGCACCGTGTACGACGACGACTACTGCGCCGCCCACGGGCTCCTCCACTCGCCGCCCGCGGCCGAGCCGGACGTCATCGGCCGTCTGGACGAGAAGGAGGTCACTCGCTGGACCCGGTGCACACGTGTGGTCGATCCGCTCGCCCTCACCCCGGCCACGGGCACGGACACGGGGAGGGGCACGGGCAGGGGTACGGACGAGGCGGCCGCCGATGACCTGCGCTCCGCCGTTGACGCCGAGGGGGGCCGGTGAAGAGCACCGTCACGGAGTTCCGCTCCTACGAACGCAGCGTCCGGCTGCTGATGGTGAATCAGTTCACCATCAACCTCGGCTTCTACATGCTGATGCCGTATCTGGCCACGCACCTGGCCGGGCCTCTCGGGCTGGCCGGGTGGCTCGTCGGGCTGATCCTCGGCGTACGCAACTTCAGCCAGCAGGGCATGTTCCTGGTCGGCGGCACACTGGCCGACCGGCTCGGATACAAGCCGATGATCATCGCCGGGCTCGTGCTGCGCACCGCCGGCTTCGCGACTCTCGGTCTCGTCGGCTCGGTGCCCGCGCTGATCGCCGCCTCCGCCGCGACGGGACTGGCCGGGGCGTTGTTCAACCCGGCCTCGCGCGCCTGTCTGGCCATGGACGCGGGAGAACGCCGGGTCGAGGCGTTCGCCCTGTTCAACGTCTTCTACCAGGCCGGGATCATGCTCGGCCCGCTGGTGGGCATGGTGCTGACCGGGGTCGGCTTCCGCGTCACGTGCCTGACGGCGGCCGGCATCTTCGCGGTGCTGAGCATCGTGCAGGTCCGCGCGCTTCCGGCGCGCCGGCCCGACGCCGCAGGGGCCCGGGCGGACGGCCGTCGCGAGAGTGTGCTGTCGCAGTGGCGGAGCATCCTGTCCAACCGGCGCTTCCTGCTGTTCTCGCTCGCCATGATCGGCTCGTACGTGATGTCGTTCCAGGTCTATCTCGCCCTGCCGCTGGAAGTACGGCGGCTGGGCGGCGGGGGCACGTTCGGCACGGCCGCGGTGGCGCTGCTGTTCGCCGTGTCCGGTCTGAGCACGATTCTCGGCCAGACGAGAGTGACCGCGTGGTGCAAGGCCCGTATGGAGCCGGGGCGTGCGCTCACCCGGGGGCTGCTCACCATGGGCATCGCGTTCGTACCCCTGCTGCTCGCCACGGCAGTGCCCGTACCGGGCGGCGGAATCGGGCTGTGGCTGCTGGCGGCGGCGCCGCCCGCGCTGTCCGCGCTGCTGCTCGCCGTGGGCACGATGATCGCCTATCCGTTCGAGATGGACACCATCGTCCGTCTCTCCGGTGACCGTCTCGTCGCCACGCACTACGGCCTGTACAACACCATCTGCGGGGTCGGCATCACGCTCGGGAACCTGCTCACCGGGGTCGCCCTGGACGCTGCCCGCAACGCGGGGGTGTCCGCGCTGCCGTGGACGGCTTTGTCCCTGCTGGGCCTCGCCTGCGCCGCCGCCGTCCACGGTCTCGATCGCACCGGACGCCTCGCAGACCCGGCCGCTGCGGCTCGGCGCGGGGCGGAGCCCGCCACGGCCTGACGGGACTCGCCAGTCGGACGGGACTCGCCAGGAGGCCGGGCCGGGGGCGCAAGGTTCACACCCCTGCCCGGCATCCTGGCCCGTCTGCCTGTGCGCGAGCCCGTCCGGCCGTTCTCAGTGCTGATGACCGTCGGACGTATCTCCGGCCGGGGGCTCGGCGTTCTGCTGAGCTCCCGTGGACGTTCCGGCCTGGACCGTGAAGGCCGCGGTGCGGACCGTGCCGTTGTGCTTGAAGTCGAGGAAGAGGCGGTAGGCCGCGGAGCTGGGCGCGGTCGCGGTGAACGAGATCTCCGGTCCGGGCCTGGTGGTGCCGTCACCGGGCTCGCCGTTGGGGTGGACATGGAGGTAGGCGAGGTCACCGGAGCGCAGGGCGACAAGGTGTCCGTAGGCGCCGAGATAGGGCTGGAGGTCGGTGACCGGGCGGCCGTCCTTGCTCACGTTCAGCGTGAGTTCCCCGGCCGCACCTGGGCGGAGACCGCCGTTCAGGGTGACGGTGTATCCGTCGACGGTGGCGGTTCGGGAGGGCTTGGGCAGCGCAGCGGGCTTGTAGGGGCCTGCGGCGGCAAGGTCGGCGCCGAGCGTGAGGTTGGTGCTGTTCCTGCCGGTGGGCGTGAAGTCGGCGAAGAGGCGGTAGTCGCCGGCGGCCGGGAGGGTGACGGGGGTCGCCCAGGTGCCGTCGTCGGCACGGATCGGGTGCAGGTGCTGGTACGTGGCGAGGTCGTGCGAGGCGAGGATCAGGTGGAGTTCCTTGCCGTGCGCGCGCTGATAGGCGGTGACCGGCCGGCCGGCCCGGTCGCGGACGGCGAAGCGCAGGTCACTCGTCTTGCCGGCGTCGAGGCGTGGGGTCGCGAGATCGAGGCTGTAGCCGGACTCGGAGACCTGGAGGCCTCCGGCCGGTGTGTCCGAGTGGCCGCTGTGGCCCCCTCCGCGATCGGGTGAGGCGCTCTTGGCGTGGTCGGCGTGGGCCGCCGGTGCGGAGGCGCCGGTGAGGGGGTCGGCGGCGCCGCCGAGGGCGTAGGCAGCGCCGAAGGTCGCCGCGAGTGCGGCCGTGAAAGCGGTGATCTTCAGGGCGGTGTTCATGACGTGCTCCTACCTTCCTGCCATGGAGGGACTCGAGCGATCCCGACCTCCGCATCGTATACCCCTGAGGGGTATATTCAAGCCTCCCGAAGACTGATGGAAAATACGGGACGGGGGTATACTCGATACCATCGAATCATACCCCCCTAGGGTATAGTCGCCATTGTCGAGTCCGTCCGTGCCCGGCATCCGTCGCCGGGCACGGCCACGCCCTTTCCATCAGCTCGAGGAGCAGCGATGACTACCACGGTCCCCGACACCGCCGAGGTCGAACTCGCCATCGGCGGGATGACCTGCGCCTCGTGCGCCGCGCGCATCGAGAAGAAGCTCAACCGGATGGACGGGGTGGAGGCCACCGTCAACTACGCCACCGAAAAGGCGAAGATCGCCTACCGGGGCGCGGACGTCTCCGTGGCGGACCTGATCTCCACCGTGGAAGCGACCGGCTACACCGCCGCGCCCCCGGCTCCCACTCGCACAAGTGGTCAAGGGGAACCCGCCCCGGCTCCCGAGGGCGGCGAGGCGGACGAGCTTCGGCCGCTGCGGCAGCGTCTGATCACCGCGGTGATCCTGTCCGTACCCGTGATCGCCATGGCCATGGTGCCCGCGCTGCAGATCGAGTACTGGCAGTGGCTGTCGCTGACGCTGGCCGCCCCGGTCGTCACCTACGCGGCCTGGCCCTTCCATCGTGCCGCGCTCACCAACGCCCGGCACGGTGCGGCCACCATGGACACGCTGATCTCGGTGGGCACCTCGGCCGCGTTCCTGTGGTCGCTGTGGGCGCTGTTCTTCGGCACCGCCGGCATGCCCGGCATGACCCATCCCTTCGAGCTGACCATCGCCCGCAGCGACGGTGCAGGAAACATCTACCTGGAGGCCGCGGCCGGGGTCACCGCGTTCATCCTGGCCGGCCGCTACTTCGAGGTCCGCTCCAAGCGCAGGGCCGGAGCCGCGCTGAAGGCACTGCTGGAGCTGGGCGCGAAGGACGTCACGGTCCTGCGCAACGGCCGTGAAGTGCTGATCCCGACGGCCGAGTTGCAGGTCGGCGACCGCTTCCTGGTCCGTCCCGGGGAGAAGATCGCCACCGACGGCACCGTCGTCGAGGGCGCCTCCGCGGTGGACGCCTCCATGCTGACCGGCGAGTCCGCGCCGGTCGAGGTGGGCGAGGGCGACTCGGTCACCGGCGCGACGCTGAACGCCGGCGGACGGCTCGTCGTCGAGGCCACGCGCGTGGGCGCCGACACACAGCTCGCGCGGATGGCGAAGCTCGTCGAGGACGCCCAGAACGGCAAGGCGGCCGCCCAGCGCCTCGCCGACAGGATCTCCGCCGTGTTCGTGCCCGTCGTCATCGCGCTCGCGCTCGGCACACTCGGCTTCTGGCTCGGCAACGGCGCGGGCCTGACGGCCGCGTTCACCGCCGCCGTCGCCGTACTGATCATCGCCTGCCCGTGCGCCCTGGGTCTGGCCACCCCGACGGCCCTCATGGTCGGCACGGGCCGCGGCGCCCAGCTCGGCATCCTCATCAAGGGCCCCGAAGTCCTGGAGTCCACCCGCAAGGTCGACACCGTCGTCCTGGACAAGACCGGCACCGTCACCACCGGCAGGATGACCCTGCTGAAGGTGCACACCGCCGACGGCCAGGACGAAGCGGAGGTGCTGCGGCTGGCGGGCGCGCTGGAGCACGTCTCCGAGCACCCCGTCGCCCGGGCCGTCGCCACCGGCGCCCTGGAACGGCTGGGCACCCTGCCCACCCCGGAGGACTTCGCGAACCTCCCCGGGCTCGGCGTGCAGGGCATCGTGGACGGCCACGCCGTCCTCGTCGGCCGCGAGAAGCTGCTGGCCGAGTGGGCGATGGGCCTGCCCGCAGGCCTGGAGCGCGCCAGGGCGGAGGCCGAGGCGTCCGGACGTACCGCCATCGCGGTCGCCTGGGACGGCGAGGCCCGCGCCCTGCTCGAGGTCGCCGACGCGGTCAAGGACACCAGCGCCGAGGCGATCCGCCGGCTGCGCGGCCTGGGCCTGACGCCGATCCTCCTGACCGGCGACAACAAGGCGGTCGCCGACGCGGTCGCGGCCGAGGTCGGCATCGACGAGGTGATCGCCGAGGTGATGCCCGAGGACAAGGCCGCCGTCGTCAAGCGGCTCCAGGGCGAGGGCCGTTCGGTTGCCATGGTCGGCGACGGCGTGAACGACGCCGCGGCACTCGCCCAGGCCGACCTGGGTCTGGCCATGGGCACGGGCACGGACGCCGCCATCGAAGCCGGCGATCTGACCCTGGTACGCGGCGACCTGAGGGCCGCGGCGGACGCCATCCGGCTCGCGCGCAGGACCCTCGGCACCATCAGGTCGAACCTGTTCTGGGCCTTCGCCTACAACGTGGCGGCCCTGCCACTCGCGGCCGCCGGCCTGCTCAACCCCATGATCGCGGGCGCGGCCATGGCCTTCTCGTCCGTCTTCGTCGTCGGCAACAGCCTGCGCCTGCGCCGCTTCCGCGCCGCCGGCTGACCGCCGTCGCCCGCCCGTTCCGCAGGCCGGCGAAGCGACAGGGACCCGCCGGGCGCGCCCCCGACGGGTCCCTCGCGCGCGTCTCCCCCGCGCGTCAGTGCGCCGGAGCCGACGCGGATGGTGCTGCCGGGTCCGCCGAGGCCGGCCGCTGCGCGGACCGGGGTTCCAGGACCCGTTCCGCGAGCGGGCCGAGGATCAGCCCCAGGGCTGCCCAGAGCAGGGCCTGGACACCCAGCGAGGCGAGCCGGAACTCCCACAGCACGGCGGCCGGGAAGTGCTCGGGGAGCGCATCCCCGGCCGGGAGGAAGGCCATGGCGACCCCAAGGACCGCCGCGAAGGCGGCACTTGCGGCCACCGCGGCGTTCCAGGTGCCCCAGCGCCGTGCGAGGCTCCGTCCGAACAGCAGCGCGCCGATCGCCAGCAGCACGCTCAGGGCGATCATCAGGAAGAACAGCGCGGTGCGCTGGTTGAGGGTTGCCGGGTCGCCGACGGCGGGCGGGTTGGCGGGGTACTTCAGGAAGGGCACCAGAGCGACGGTGACGAAGCCGCCCAGGGCGACCAGGGCCGCGGTGGCCCTGGCGCCGAAGCGGCCGACGCGGCCCAGCGCGAAGCAGAACGCCAGGGCGGTGATACCGCCGAGTGCGATGCCGTAGACGAGGGCGGCCGTGGCCAGTCCCGCGGTCGACTGCACCGCACGGCTGACCAGCTCCTCTTCGCCGTGCTCATGGGAGTGCGCGGACTCGAAGGCGATGGCGGCGTCCACACTCGGCTCGCCCACCACGTAGGCGAATCCGAAGGCGACCAGCCCGGCCAGGACACCCGCGATCATGCCGCGCACCAACAGGGCGCGTACGGTGACGGAGTTCATCTTGGTTGCGTCCGTCCCGTATCAGTGGCAGGGGAAGCCCAGCAGGTGCCGGCCGTCGTGCACCCACTCGTGGACGCTCTCGCCGGAGAACACGGAGAAGGCGCCCTGCTCGGCGCCGACGAAGTACAGCAGCACGAGCATCAGCAGGCCGAAGAAGGCGGCCCAGGGCAGAATCGCCCGGACCGGCAGCTTCGCCACGGAGGGCGGAGCAAGGGGGACAGGGGTGATGGCGGACTGAGCCACGGCGTACCTCCTCGGGAACACGCGTCCCGCATTGTGTGGAGCACATGACGACGGCAACGGGTCTGACTCACCGGACAGCCCCTCCCGCAGGGGGAGTTGCCGCTCGGCACACAGTGGCGCGACCGTGCCGGGTTTCCACCGGGCTTCCGTGTGCGCCGTCGTCCTTTCGGAGCAGAGGGTACAGGCGGCGGTACGGACCGTCGATACCGCCCATGACCAGGTGACCTGTGACTCTCGGCACCCCTGGCATCATCACGCGCATCACACCCGCACGCCCCAGGGGGGCGGACCACGCGGGAACGACGACGGGGAGGTATTCGGCCATGACGATCCGGCTCACACTGCTGTGCGCCGCCGCGGGCCCCGCGGTGCGGGAAGCCCGGTTCGGCGACGGCCCGCTGGACGAGCGGGGCGCGCGCGAGGCGCGTACGGTGGCGGGCGCGCTGCCCGCGGCGTCGCTGCACTACCGTGCGCCCTCGGTCCGGTGCGAACAGACCACCGGGGCACTGGGGTTCACGGCGGCGACCGTCGAACCCGCATTGCGCGACTGCGACTTCGGGCGCTGGAGCGGCCGCTCACTGGAGGACGTGGCCGCGGAGGAGTCCGACGGAGTCGCCGCCTGGGCGACCGATCCGGCGGCGGCGCCGCACGGCGGGGAGTCCGTCACGGCCCTGCTCCTGCGCGTCGCCGACTGGATGGACGGCCTGCCCGAGGACGCGGGCCGCGTGCTCGCCGTCGCCGAACCCTCCGTCGTACGCGCCGCGACCGTGCACGCCCTGGGCGCTCCCCCGGCCGCCTTCTGGCGCGTCGACGCGCCCCCGCTGTCCCTCGTCACGCTCACCGGGCGGGCGGGGCGCTGGAACCTCCGGCTGAACGGGCCGGTGGCCTAGCCTCGTCCTTTCACGCGGCCGGCCGTCCGAGGGGTGATCAGGAGAGCGTGCTGGGCGGAGTCCGATCGGGAGACGGCTTCCCCTACTTGAGTCGAGCCGGCGTCGGCCGACCGTCCGGGACGACACGCTCCGCCGCGCTGATCAGCGAGGACGGGACTACCGTCGTCGTGCATGAGCACCTGGCTGCCACTCGATGCCGTCCCCCGCCTCGCGGGTGCGGTCGTCCTCGGAGCCGTGGTCGGCGTCGCCGTCGGGCTGCCGATGGGGGTACCGCTGGGCGCACTGGCCGGGATCGCCGCGATGCAGCTGGCCTTCGTCGTGGCGGGCTGGGCGGTGCTCTGGCCGATGGACGCCACGGCCACCCACCGCAATGCCCGGCGTGAGGACTTCCGGCCCGTCACCGACGAACTCGTGGTCGTGGCGGTCGCCCTGTGTGGACTGGTCGCCATCGTGCTGCTGCTCATGCTCGGCGAGCGCGACACCCACCACACCGGCGCCGCGACCGCGCTCTGCGGCGTGTTCATGGCGTGGGCCGCACTGCACCTGATGTACGCCACCCGCTACGCCTACGTCTACTACGCCACCGCGGGCGGGATCGACTTCAATACCGACGACCCGCCGGCGTACCGGGACTTCTTCTACTTCAGCTACAACCTCGGCATGACCTACCAGGTGTCCGACACCGACGTCTCGAGTTCGACCGTCCGAGCGATCGTGCTGCGGCACGCACTCCTGTCGTACGTCTTCGGCACCAGCATTCTCGCCACCGCCATCAACCTCGTCGTGGGACTCGTCACCGGCTGACGCCGGGACCCTCGGCAGGCCCCCACCCAGCTGCCGCACTAGCGATGGCGACCTGCCGGTCGGTCGACGACACTCGAGGCAGCGGCGCCTGAAGACGGGTGGGCCGTGATCACCGTGGCGGCGAGTGGCCGCGGTGTCTGCAGGACGCGGCGATCCGCCGAGGTGGGACGGCGGAGGCATCGTCGTGGCGTCACGCCGCGCACCGGAAGCGTGGTCCCGTCCGGGACGGTAGCCGGCCCGCCGCGCCGGGAGCTCTTGCCGGTGGCCCGCCCCCACACTCTGGGGGCGGGCCACCGCTGTCCGCGTCCCCGTCGTCCGCTGGGCCCCGGTACCCCCATGTCCGCGTCGACGGCACCGCACGCGGGGTGGTCTCGCAGGGCTGGTCCCGTGATGCCGTCCTCATGGGCACGACGGGTCGGCGGGGCCCGCAGGGCTTGTGCCCGGGCCCTCGGGTTATCGTCGACGGCGGAGGTGAGCGTGAGGGTGCAGCCATACATACAGGCAGTGGGCGTGGCGGCACGTCTTCTGCTCGTCGTGGCGCTGGCGCTCGGTGTGTTCGTGATGCACACCGTCGGACATCCCGGCGAGGGCTCCGGCATGACCTCCGATTCGCACGTCGCCGACTCGGGCGGGGTGCCCGCATATGGGCACCGGGCGGCCGCTGTCACGGAGGCGGGCCCGCCGCCTGCGATGGCGGTGGCTGTGCCGAAGACGTCCACGGCGACGGACTCGCACGCCGGTCACGGTCCCGCGCCGACTGGCGCCACCGCACCGGCGGACGACCCGGGCATGGCCATGGACATGGCGTCGCTGTGCGTGGCGGTCCTGGGCACCTGGGCTCTGGCCGCGCTGCTGCACGCGGTGTTCGTACGCCGGCGCGACTGGCTCGCCCGGCTTGCCGACGGGGTGCTCGCCGTCGCACGCGCCAACCCTCCGCCCCGAGCACCCGACCTCGCAAAGCTGTCGATTCTGCGCATATAGGCCGGTCCTCCTGCGCGGGCGCGCCCGACCGGGCTGCCCGCCAAGACGCCTGCCCGTTCACGCATTTCGGAATCGATCACACGAGGTACACGGACATGACCTCCTTCAAGCGTGCCCTGAACCGGCCCATGGGCCGGGCCCTGAACCGCCGCGTCGCGATGGCGGGAGCCGTCGCCGCCGGAGCCCTGCTGCTCACCGCCTGCGGCGACGGCGGCGCGGACTCCTCCGCTCCCTCTCCGGACGTCACCGCATCGGCCTCGGCCGGAGCGTTCAACGACGCCGACGTCGCGTTCGCGCAGGGGATGATCCCGCACCACGAGCAGGCCCTGGAGATGGCCCGGCTGGCCGGCGGCCGCGCCTCCGACCAGGCGATCAAGACGCTCGCCGAACAGGTCGAGAAGGCCCAGGATCCCGAGATCAGGACGATGCGGTCCTGGCTCACCGCCTGGGGCAAGCCCCAGTCCCCCGGCATGGATCACGGCACGGGCCACGGCGCGGGCCACGGCGACGGGCAGATGCCCGGGATGATGTCCGACAAGGACATGGACGCGCTCATGGCCGCCAAGGGCACCGACTTCGACCGCAAGTTCGCCCAGATGATGATCGACCATCACAACGGCGCCATCGACATGGCGAGGGACGAGCAGGCGAACGGCCGCAACGCCGACGCCAAGAAGCTCGCCGACGCCGTCGACACCGGCCAGTCCGCCGAGGTCGAGCGGCTGCAGAGCATCCTCGACCGGCTCTGATCCGCACCGTACGCAACGCCGTTCCGGGCCTTCCGCGCGAAGGCCCGGAACGGCGGGCCGCACTCCTCCCCTCGGCAGGACAAGCGGTCGCGGGCCCCGCGGCCGGTCAGGGGGCGGCGGCTCCCGCGGCCTGCGGCGCGGTGCGCTGCTCGTACAGCCTGCGGAGTTCGCGGCGGGTCCGCCCTTGCGGCTTGTACACGGACAGGGCCGTTGCCGCGAGGAGCACGAGCGCGGCAGCGGCAGACTGGATCACGAGCTGGGTCCTCAGTCCGGCCAGTTCGCCACCGGAGAAGTCCGTGCCGGCGGCCATGTCGGCGAGGTGGCCGACCGGCTGCATGTGCACGATCAGGACGGCCGTGGACACCGCGGTGATCACCAGTTTCACGACGACCCAGTAGTGCCGGACCACGCCCCAGGTGGAGCCGAGGGACGAGACGACGCCGGTCAGCAGCGTGGCGAAGGCCAGCGGGACGATCACGTACCAGCCGGTCAGGTCCATCGCGACGTACGCGGACCGCGCCGTCGCGGGATCCGCCCCGGTCAGTCCTGCGACCGCGAGGGTCAGGAAGACGACGACGGCGCCGAGCCAGCCCACCGAGGCTGTGACGTGCGCCGTGAGCGCGAGCTTGCGCCATCGCGGCGGCATGGCCATCAGCCGTGGCCCCTCATGCCGCCGCCGGCCAGATGCATGATCACGAACGCCGCCACCAGGGCCACGGCGACCGCGGCGGACACGATCACCCATCGTGGCCTGCCGGGGAACGGGGAGGCCGCAGGGGCCGTCACCGGAGCGGCCGAGCCGGCCGGGGCAGCGGGCCTCCCCGCGTCCGGCCCTTCGCTGGAGTGGGGAGCGGGGATGATGTCGGTCATGAGCGTGTCCTTCGCCGTCGCTTGGGTGGCCGTTGCCGATTTCCACTCGGCCGCCCCCTTTTGCAAGACAGAGTGTCTCTGTTAAGTCATGGTGTCACGAAAGCGTCGTCGCGTATATTCGAGAGATGCCGAAGCTCTGGAGCGAGACGATCGAGGCACACCGCAACGCCGTGCGCGACGCGACCCTGGACGCCACCGCGGCACTCGTGGCCGAGCACGGGCTGCTGTCGGTGACGATGTCGCGCATCGCCCAGGAGACCGGCATCGGACGGGCGACGTTGTACAAGTACTTCCCGGACGTCGAGTCGGTGCTGACGGCCTGGCACGAGCGCAGGATCATCCGCCATCTCGAGGACCTCACCGAGGTGAGGGACCGGGCGGGCGACGCGGGCGAGCGGCTCGAAGCCGTGCTGACGGCGTACGCGTTCATGGCCCATGAGCGGCACGAGCACCACGGCAGCGAGCTCGCGGCACTCCTCCATCAGGGCGAGCACGTCGCCGCAGCGCACCAGCAGCTCACCCGACTCGTCCGCGACCTGCTGGCCGAGGGTGCCGAGGCCGGCGACCTGCGGGACGACGTCACGCCCGACGAGCTCGCCGCCTACTGCCTCCACGCCCTCGGTGCGGCCGGGGGCCTGCCCTCACGTGCCGCGGTACGCCGGCTCGTCGCGGTCACGCTCGCCGGGCTGCGCCCACCGGCCGAAGCCGTCGGACCGGCCAGCGCCGACGAGCACGCGGAAGACCACGAGCATCGCCCGCACCACCATCGACGCCACGGTGCCCACTGACGGACGGCCGGTTGGCCAACATCCGATCGACGAACCACGAGTCGGCCGACCACCAGACATCCGACCACCGCTTGGCCAGGCACCGGTCGGACAGCGGCCGGTCTACCATCCACACCAGTCGCCCATCCGCAGCCCGCCCCCGCAGCCGGTCGCTACGAGCCGTCCTACCCCCGCTCGAAGTCGGGCCCCTTGCCGTCGGCGACCTCCCTGGTGAAGACCACGGTGATCGGCCTTCGTGTGCCTACTCCGCCGCCCTTCAGCACGATCTAGCGCGGAACCCCGGGCGTTCACGACTCCGTTGGTAAATCCGCAAACCGGCTTCGCCGACGTGCTGAGGTTGTCATGATCGTTCTGTTCGTCGGAGCGAGGGGTGTGGGTGGGTGTCGCTGGATTCTCGGGACGATGGTGGGGTGCCGGAGCTGACTGCTCGGGTGGTGCGGGCGTCGTTCCCGAAGGGAACGTTGGCAGTCCGGGTGCGTGAGGCGCTCGGTCCGCTGTTCGCGGACGGATCCTTCGCTGAGGCGTTCTCGGCCCGGGGGCGTCCGGCGGTGTCGCCAGGGGCGCTGGCGCTGGTCTCGGTGCTGCAGTACGCAGAGGGACTCACCGATCGGCAGGCCGCCGACCAGGTGCGGGCCCGCATGGACTGGAAGTTCCTCCTCGGCTTGGAGCTGGACGATCCGGGGTTCGACTTCTCCGTCCTGAGCGACTTCCGTGCCCGGCTGATCGGGCACGGACTCGAGGAGCAGGT
>NZ_JBHWKX010000109.1:0-16582 GCF_042730885.1 Streptomyces sp. NPDC059909 | reverse complement strand
CATCCACAAGATCGGCCCCGGCCTCTACGCCGCCACAACATGGACGTCAACTCCCCTTGCGTGACCTGCGAAAACGCTAACTACCCGGCCTTGGGACAAGGCCCGAAACCGGTCGGCGGGCCCTTGCCCGGCAACCGCAACGACTGCCAGGCCTGGGAATTGTCCGGAGCCGTGGCCGCCGACGGTTACGACCACGGTGATCGCCGACGGTGGCTACCGGGGCACCGGCCTCGTCATGCCGCACCGCCGGCACGCAAGGCCGGGCCGACCTACCGGCCTGGAAGCAAGAGTAATCCATGACGTTGAACGGGCGGCCGCATAGCCGCCTGATCCACCGCCGAGGATCACGAGGTCGAGCGTGGTCTCGGTCATGGTGCGTTCTCCTCCGCTTCGCGTTCGCCGGTACTCAAAGCAGGATCCGGAGCGGGTGCTCGAGCACATCCACGAACGCCTTCATCCACTCGGCCGCAGTGGCGCCGTCCACCGACCGGTGATCGACGGCGAGGGTCAGACGCAGGACGGACGCGATGGTGACCGTGCCCTCCTCGACGACTGCCTCCTGCCGTACAGCGCCGACGGCCAGGATCGCGGCCTGTGGCGGGTTGATGATCGCTGCGAAGTCCTCGGTGCCGTACATGCCGAGGTTGGTGATCGTGATCGTGCCGCCCTCCAGTTCGTCCTGCCGGAGCCGGCGCTCCTTCGCGCGGGCGATCAGGTCCTTCGTCGCCGTGGCAACGCCGCTCATCGACAGGGAGTCCACGCCGCGGATCACTGGGGTGACCAAACCGCCGTCGGTGGCGACGGCTACGGCGATGTCGACGTCCGAGAAGTGCCGGATCGAGGTGTCGTTCCACTGCACGTTCATCGCGGGAACGATCACGTGGGCGGACGCGATCGCCTTGACGAGCAGGTCGTTGATCGACGCCTTCACGCCGTGGCCGGCGTTGATCTGTTGCCGTAGCTCGAGCAATGCGTCGACGCGTGCGCCGGCGCGTAGATAGAAGTGCGGCGTGTTCTGCTTGCTCTCCGTCAGCCGGCGGGCGATGGCCGCCCGCATCCGCGTGTTGGGCACGTCCACGTATCGCGACACGACCACCGGAGTCCCGACGGCCGGGATCTCCGCCGAGGCGTTTGCCGGCAGCGTTTCCTCCGGCTCCGCCGATCTGACGACAGCTGCTTCGATGTCGGACCGCCGGATTCGTCCATGCGGGCCGCTCCCCACCACAGCGCTGAGATCGACTCCGAGCTCGCGCGCGAGATGTCGCGCCAGCGGGCTGGCGAAGATGCGCTCGCTGTTGTCTCGCGCCGCCTCGGTGCGCGCCGGAGCGACCGTGCCTGCTGGCGTCGCTGGCTCTTCCGGCGCCGACGCCGAGGCGGTGGAAGCCGTCACCGGCGTTTCTCCGGTACCCAGCGAAGCCACCAGGGCGTCCACCTCGGACGCCGACTCGTCCGGTGCCCCCCAGACTGCGATCGGTGTACCCACCGCCACTGTCGTGCCCGCTTCCACCAGGAGGCGCAGTAGTACGCCGTCGCTCTCGGCTTCCACGTCGACCGCGGCTTTCTCGGTCTCCACCGTGACGATCGGGTCACCGGCCGCATAAGGGGTGTTCACGCCGACGTTCCAGGATTCCAGGATCGCCTCTGTGGTGTTGGCGGCGACCTCGGGCATGCGCAGAATCTCAGCCATTGTTCTGCCCTCCCGAGATCTCGCGGAGCTTGGCGACGACTTCCTCCGTTGAGGCGAACGCGGCGCGCTCCAGTACCTTGCTGATGCTCGGCGACGCCTCGCCACCCGTCACCCGCTCGATCGGGGCGTCGAGCCAGTCGAACAGCCGGCGTTGGATCTCGTCCGCGAGCCAGCCGCCGTAGGAGGTGCCGATGGCGCCCTGCTCGGCGATGAGCACGTTGTTGGTCCTCATCACCGATTGGGTGATCGTGTCCCAGTCCAGGCTGGCCCGGTCCAGCCAGCGCAGGTCGATGACCTCGGCGTCCACTCCCGTCTGCTCGACGGCGGCCAGAACAGCCGGCGTCATCGACAGATACGTGAGGATGGTCAGGGCCGCGCCCTCACGGCGTACGGCGGCCTTGCCGACCGGAAGGTAGTGGTCGTAGCTCTCCGGCAGTCCGGGACCGGTCGAGTTGTACAGATCCACGTGCTCGAGAACCACGACCGGGTCATCACAGGCCAAGGCCGTGTTCATCAGGCCGACGTAGTCGAACGGCGTCGACGGAGCGACGATTCGCCAGCCCAGTGCCGTCGCGAAGATGCCGGCCGGGTCCATCGAGTGCTGTGATCCGTAGCCGGTGCCGGTGGCGACCTTGGTGCGCAGGACGAACGGCACCTTGCCCTCACCCCCGAACATGTGGCGGGCCTTTCCGATCTGGTTGAACAGCTGGTCTGCCGCCACCCACATGAAGTCGGCGTACATGAACTCGACGATGGGGCGGAACCTGCCGTCCAGAGCCAGTCCGCCGCCGAGGCCGGCGAACGCGTTCTCCGAAATCGGGGTCCCGATCACGCGGTCGGGGAACTTCTGACTCAGGCCGCGGGTGGCGCCATTGGTACCGCCGTTGAGCCGGTGCACGTCCTCCCCCATCACCACAACACGAGGATCGGTCTCCAGACGGCGTCCCATCACGCCGGCGACGGCATCGATGAACTTGACATCGGTCAAGCCGTCAGCGCAGTCCTCGGCGTCGGTGAAATCGATCTGAGCCAGCTCCGACAGGTCGCCCCGGATGCCTTCGTCGACGAACGCCGGGTCTGGCCACTCCGAGGGCAGGATGCGCCGCTCACCCGGCTTGCCGCCCGGCCGGGGTTCCAGGAGGATGCCGCCGAGTTCGGACATCAGAGCCTTGGCGCGCTTGATCGTCTCCGCAGCCGCCCTCTTGCTGAGGATTCTGCGTCGCACCAGGTGTCCCACCATGGTGTCGATCGGGTCGCGAGCGCGCCACTGCGCTTCCTCTTCCTTGGTGCGATACCGGAACGCCGAGCCCGGAAATGGACCGTTCTGGTGGAAGTAGCGGTACACGCCGGCTTCGATCAGCGTCGGACCGTTGCCGCTGCGCATGTGCGCGAGGGCCTGCTGCGTCACGAGGTACACGGCCAGCGGATCCATGCCGTCGACCTTCCAGCTCCGGATGCCGAAACCCGGACCGCGGCCGGACAGCCGTGGCTCGGCGGTGACTTCGGACACGTGGGTGGAGACGGCGTACAGGTTGTTCTCGACGAAGAAGCACAAGGGCAGCGACCACGCCGCCGCGAGATTGAGACTCTCCAGCGTGGATCCGATGTTGATCGCGCCGTCGCCGAAGAACGTGAAGGTCACCGCGTCCGTGCCGGCCTTCTTGTGGGCCCACGCAGATCCGGCCGCGAGCGGTACCCCGCCACCGACGATCGCGTTGGTCCCGATGGCGCCGGCCTCGTGCCACTGGAGGTGCATACTGCCGCCTCGACCGTGGCTGAAGCCCTGGTCCAGTCCGCAGATTTCGCGCAGGCTGCGCAGGAGTACGGCCCGTACATCCTCAGGGAACGGCTTCGTTGGATCTATGCCTTTTGGGTACAGATGGGCGAGCACCTTGGCGAGGAACTGGTGATGGCCGCGATGCGATCCATTCACGGTGTCCTCCGACGTAAGGGCGAAGCACGCACCGACCGCGCCGCCCTCCTGGCCGATGCTGGAGTGCGCGGGGCCGTGGATGAGCCCGTCCGCGGCAAGCTCCAGGACGTACTCCTCGAAGGCCCGGATCAGCACCAGCTGGCTGAACATGCCTGTCAGGAGGTCCGGAGCCGCGGCGTCCCAGTCGTCCTGGGTGACGACGAACTCCGACCACGCGGCCTTCGCTTCGAGTGTGTGTTCCGCAGGCATCGGGAGAGCCTCCTTCAATCGACCAGATGCACCGACCCTGCCATATGATTGGATCCAATCGCAAGACTCCGCTCGACTCTTGGGGCCACAGGGGCCATCATGGAGGTGCTTTTGTATCCAAAGGAGGAAGATCGTGGTTCTACCTGGCCTCATGCGCCTGGATCACATCGGATTCACGGTGCCGGACCTGGAGCAGGCGCACGCGTGGCTCGTGGATGTCCTGGGTTGCGAGTACCTGTACTCGCTCGGCCCGCTCAGCTCGGCAGGCGACTGGATGGCGGAGCACCTGAACGTGGATCCGCGCACAGTCATGCGTCGACTGCGCTTCTACCGGTGTGGCGAGCAGGCCGTGTTCGAGGTCTTCGAGTACCAAGCGGATGTGCAGCAGACGGTGGTCCCGCGCAACAGTGACGTCGGCGGCCACCATGTCGCCCTGTACGTCGAAGACCTGGACGACGCCGTGTCGTTCCTGAGAGCGAGGGGCGTTCCCGTGCTGGGCGACCCGACCGTCAGCGCTGGACCGTCAGAGGGGCAGCGGTGGGTCTACTTCCTCTCACCGTGGGGAATGCAGTTCGAGCTGGTGTCCTACCCTGGCGGCAAGGCCTTCGACCGTGACCCGACAAAGTTCAGAGGTGACCGCTCTTGACTCCTGAGCACGCTCACGATCCACGCGGGTCGGACAATGTCAGGAGTCAGCGCATCGCCGGCATCCTCCGCGACGAGATCCTTGCAGGCGATCTGCCCCCCGGCACCTGGTTGCGCCAGGACGAACTCGCGGCGCGCCTCGGCACGAGCCGGATCCCGGTCCGCGAAGCGCTGCGGATCCTGGAGTCCGACGGCCTCGCCGAGTCGTTCCCCAACCGAGGGTCGCGCGTTCCTGTGCTCAGCCTCGCGGACGTGAACACCTACTACCGGATGCGCGAGCGACTCGAGCCGCTGACTCTGACCGAGAGTCTTCCCCATCTCACTGATCACCACCTCGCCCACCTGGAGCACATCCAGGACGAGATCGAGAACCAGAGCGACGTCAATCGGTTCCTTCTTCTGGACCGCTCCTTCCACATGACGACCTACGCGGGTTGCCCCAGCGGCCACCTGCTGGCCATGACAGAGCGCCTGTGGAACTCCACCCAGCACTATCGCCGTGCCTTCATGATGCTTGCGGACCCTGACCGGGCCGCGATCGTCAACGCCGAACACCGGCTGATCCTCGACGCCGTGCGGCGCCGTGATCCTGAAGACGGGGAGCGGTACCTCACAGGGCACATCCGCCGCACGAGGGTCGAACTCACGGCCCACCCCGAACTCTTCGCGGAAAGGCGCTGACGCGAGCAGGAACTCAGAGGGCCGTGATCCGCCTGGCCTGTCTGCGCGGCCTCTCATGCGCGGGCGACAGCCGGTCATCGCGACGGCCATCCCTGCCACACGCATCCGCCGCAAGCAGCTGACTCTCACGCACGCATGGAATGTATCCAACTGGATGCGAATGAAGGGCGCGTGCGTTGCAATCCCCTGGCGAACCATTAGCGCGGATCCTATGATGGATCCAATCAAGCCCCCTGGATGCCCACACCACGAGGAGCGCGCCGTGCCCATCGCCACCGTCAACCCCGCTACCGGTGAACTCATCGAAGACTTCGCCTCACTCACGAAGGAACAGGTCGACCAGCGGCTGACACGAGCACACGCCGCGGCCGCGATGCTCCGGGCAACCGACTTCGACACTCGCGCCCAGTGGATGCGGGCGGCCGCAGACCTGGTCGAGGCCGAAGCAGCCCAGACGGCGCGAAGGCTCACGATCGAGATGGGTAAGCCGATCGCGCAGGCCCGCGGCGAGGTCCTCAAGTGCGCGCAGGCCATGCGGTTCTACGCCGACAACGCCGAAAGCCTGTTGGCCGACCAGCCACTCGCTGACCCGAGCACGGTCAGAGCCTCGGCCGCCTACACCTCCTACGAGCCTCTCGGCGTCGTTCTTGCCGTGATGCCGTGGAACTATCCGATGTGGCAGGTGATCCGCTTCGCTGCGCCTGCACTGATGGCCGGCAACGTCGGCCTGCTCAAGCATGCCTCGAACGTGCCGCAGTCCGCGGTGTACCTCGACACGCTCTTCGAACGAGCCGGCTTCCCCGTCGGGTCGTTCCAGACGCTCCTCATCGGAGCAGCCGACGTCGAAGCAGTTCTCCGCGACCGGCGCGTCGCCGCCGTGACTCTGACCGGTTCCGAGCCGGCCGGGCGGTCGATCGCAGCTGTCGCGGGCTCAGAGGTGAAGAAGGCCGTGCTGGAGCTGGGTGGGTCCGACCCGTTCATCGTGCTGCCGTCCGCCGATGTTCGTGCGGCCGCGCGAACCGCCGTGACCGCTCGTACGATCAACAACGGCCAGTCCTGCATCGCGGCCAAGCGGTTCATTGTCCACACGGAGGTGTACGAGGAGTTCGTCGAGGCCTTTGTCGCGGGGACAAAGGCGCTGACCATCGGCGACCCGCTCGACGAGGAAACCGAGATCGGGCCGATCGCCACGGAGTCCGGTCGGCGCGAGCTCGTCGAACTGGTCGACGACGCCGTCGCGAAGGGTGCCGTCCTGCGGTGCGGTGGGTCGGCGGTCGGTACTGCGGGGTGGTTCTTCAAGCCAGCGGTGCTGGAGGAGGTCACCAGCGAGATGCGGGTGTACCGGGAGGAGGCTTTCGGTCCGCTGGCCGTGGTTCACCGGGTCGGCGACATCGAGCAGGCCGCGGCGCTCGCCAACGACACGGCCTTCGGTCTCAGCTCGTCGGTGTGGACCACTGACCCGGACGAGGAGCGGTTCCTGATCACCCGCCTCGTGGCCGGTGCCGTCTTCGTCAACGGCATGAGCGTCTCCTACCCCGAACTGCCTTTCGGCGGCGTGAAGGACTCCGGTATCGGCCGCGAGCTCGCCGCCGAAGGCATCCGGGAGTTCTGCAACCTCAAGACGATCTGGAAGAGCTGAGCGGAACCGTCGGTGCCCTCGGACTGGGCGCGATGAGCTCTGCCATCGCCCGTCGGCTCCTCGCGCACGGTCACGACGTCGTGGCGTGGAACCGTTCCTCCGGCGCTGCTCGCTGAGCTGCCCTGGGTTTCGCAGAGTCCGATCCTGGTTGGTTCAGGCGGACTGCGGGGTGGCTTCCTGGCTCCGCCGCCAGTCGAGCTCGTGGTCGGCGGGCGGGACGTAGTCGAGGGCGGGGTGGAGCCGTTCCTCGTTGTACCACGCCACCCACTGGAACACGGCGCACTCGACCTGCTCGAAGTCCCGCCAGGGGCCCTGCATCTCGATCAACTCGGCCCTGAAGGTGCAGGGAAACCTCGGCCATGGCGTTGTCAGAACCCTCATCAGATCTGCGCCCGTTCGAGATCGACCTTAGGAGAATTTCATGATCGAAGCGCCGCCCTGGATGAGCCGACAACCCCCGCGCCCCCGGTCGGGTTTCCTCGGTGGTACCGCTCCATCCCGCGCGAGCACCGGCCCGCGTTCTGGGCCGGGTCCGCCTGATGGGGCCTGGACGCCTTCGACTTCATGACCCCGCCGCTGGCCCTGGGGGCCATCGCCTTGGCGTTCGAGCTGAGCTCCACGCAGTCGGGCTTGATCGTGACGGTGACCGTGCTGGCCTCGGCGGTGGGCGGGGCCCTGGCGGGCCTGCTGGCGGACCGGGTGGGCCGGGTGCGGGTCCTGATGATCACCATCGCGACCTTCGCGGTCTTCACCGCGCTGTCCGGCCTGTCCCAGAACTACGGTCAGATGCTGCTGTTCAAGGGGCTCCAGGGCCTCGGCTTCGGTGGCGAGTTCGCGGCCGGCGCGGTCCTGATCGCCGAGATCGCCCCCGCCAGGCTCCGCGGCCGGATCATGGGATTCGTCGCCAGCTCCTACGCGGTCGGCTGGGCCCTGGCCGTCCTCGCCTACTCCGCCATCTTCAGCCACGCCGGCCCCGACGCCTGGCGCTACCTGTTCGTCCTCGGCATCCTCCCCGCCGTCGCGCTGCTCTTCATACGGCGCAACGTCAAGGACTCGGACGCCTCGAAGGAGAATCGCCGCCGGGGCCAAGTAGGTGACCGCCGCTTCAGTGTGGAGCGGACTCGCCGCGCTGTTCCGCCGCGACCTGCGGCGCACCACGCTGCTGACCCTGCTGGTCGGGATCGGTGCGCAAGGAGCGTACTTCGCCATCTTCACCTGGCTGCCGTCCTACCTGCACAAAGAGCGCGGTCTGACGGTCGTCGGCACCAGCGGCTACCTCTCGGTCATCATCGCCGGCTGCTTCCTCGGCTACGCCAGTGCCGGGTTCCTGCACGACTGGATCGGCCGCCGGGCAACGTTCATCCTCTTCGCGGTCAGCGGCGGTGTGCGTGGTGGCGTACACCTGGATCCCCGAGGGGGCCAACAGCCTGCTGCTGGTGCTGGGCGTGCCGCTGGGGATGGCGGCGTGCGGATTGCTGGCCGGTTCGGGCGTGTTCTTCAGCGAGTTGTTCCCCAGCCGGGTGCGCGGCGCCGGCGTCGGCATCGCCCACGATTTCGGCAGGGGAGTCGCCGCCTTCTTCCCCGCCCTCGTCGGCGTGCGCTCCTCGTTCTTTGGACTGAAGGCGGCCATGGGTATCGGGGCCCTGGGGTACCTCCTGGTGATCGCCAGCGTACTCGCGCTCCCGGAAACCCGAGGCCGGCAGATCGCGTAGGTCCGACGACCGTGCGTCGAACCGAGGAGGAAGGAACATAACCGTCTGTGCGACATCCCAGGAGAACTCAGGGGATGTCGCACAGACGTTTCTTACAACTCTTCCGTCCGGGACGAAACGGGGCCCGCGCCGTCGTCGGCGCGGGCCTCTCCGCGTCCTGTCGCTCTAGTTACTGGCTGGTCACTTGTACTCCGGTGTCTGAGCTGGGATTCCGGGGCCTACAGGGTGCGCTCCACGCACCAGCGCCGCGGGTGGGCCGACGGCGGCTATGCGGGCCGCCACAGGAGTCTGACAGGGAGGGACACTCCGAAGAGTTCAGTCGAACAACTCGATGAAACGTGGCAGCGACGCGTCGAGCGCGTCATCGTATGACATCGATGCGAACTCGTAGAGGGAGCGACGGCCAGGGGCACCTGCGCCAGACGCCCTCAGTGCGTTATCGAGCCACTCCTGGGCGACCACAGCTGCTCGGCCGGCCTCAACCACGGCCTGCACGAGACCGACCTCGCGGGCCCTCTCGGCGGTGAACGGCTCGCCGGAACCGATGTTCTCGATCGCCAGGCGCGGCCCAAGCCGATGAATGATGGGTACCTGCGCGATCATCGGCCACCTCCCGGCGGTGACCTCAAACGTGCCGATTCGCGCACTGTCCACTGCGACGGCGAAGTCGCAGGCCGCGACGAACGAGGCGCCCCCGGCGAGCGCGTCGCCGTTGACGGCAGCCGCGACAGACAAACCCAGACGAGGGAAAATCCGGAGGGTCTCCATCAACGCCTCGCCGAACAGAGCTGGATCTGCACCAGCTTTGATGGCAGCGACGTCGAGACCGCCGCAGAAGGTCTCACCTGCACCGGTGAGCAGGACGGCGCGGATGTCCGGGTTGTCGTCACACTCCTGCAGGCGGGCGCGGATGTCGGTGAGGATGCCTGGGTTCAGCAGGTTCCGCTCGCCATTGTGAATGGTCAAGACGGTGGTAGCACCGACCATTTCTTGCTCTACGCCGCCGCTCCAGACGTTGTCCACGCTCTTCATGATCCGAGTCCTCTCACTTCGTTCGGCTTCGTGTCGAAGGCCGACGCGATGATCTTCTCGTCGACCTTGTCCAGGGGGTCGGCGTGAGCTGCGGCCCTGCGTTGTTCACGACGATGTCGAGGCCGCCCTGCCACGCGTGCCCCTCTGCCAACGCGCTGTTGACGGACTCCGCGTCGGTGACGTCCGCGACGATGGGGAGCACGTCCTCCGCACCGGATCCAGCGGTGAGACGACCGGCCGCAGCCTTGACCGCCGCTTCGTCCCGGGCTGCGATCGCCACCTTGGCACCACGCTCGAGCAGCGCCTGTGCGATGGCGAAGCCCATGCCTCGACTACCACCGGTCACAAAAGCCGTGCGGCCCTCCCAAGTTCCAACCTGCAGCCATGTTCGGTTCTAGCGGCTTATTCCTTCTGCGGAGAGTGGATCTGAAGCGCTGAGGCCACTGCAAGCGCGGTTAACGCAGGGTTCACAGGCGGACTGTCGGGCCACCTCGCACCTTCCAAACGGCTAACGGTGCGAGGCACACACTGGCCTGCGCTCAGCCAGCTCTGAGGGTGAAGGAGGATGGGTGATGGAGGTCCTCAGCCTCGAGGTGCCCCACGGGAAACGAGGCGTGGGTAGTCGCCGCCGCACCGGTGGAGCGCCCTCGCACGCCAAAGTCGCGATCGGGACCTTCGACGGCGTTCACCTCGGTCACCGTCAGGTCCTCTACGGGTGCGACACAGTGCTCACATTCGACCCTCACCCGATGCAGGTGCTCGAGCCACGCCATGTACCGAGCCTGCTGAGCGATCGCCGGCGGAAGCTCCAGAAGCTTGGCAGCTTGGGGATCCGGCGCGTGGCGATCGTCCCGTTCGACCAAGCCTGGTCGCGAGTCTCTGCCGAGGACTTCGTCGAAGGTGTCGTTGTCGACCGGCTCGGTGCGGAGTTCGTCAGTGTCGGCCAGGGCTTTCGATTCGGCGCCCGGGGCGCCGGGACGACAACCAGTTTCGATCAGTATCCCGAGCTGAGCACCCGGGTCGTCCCGCTCGTCACGTGGGGCCCGACCGGTGAGCCGATCTCATCGACGCGCATCCGCCAGCTGATCTTCGACGGCGACGTCGAAGTGGCCGCTGACCTGCTGGGAGCCTCTCTCGCCCTTCCGGGAGTCGTTGGCGATGAGGGCCAGCTACTGATCTCGTCCGAGTTCGCGCGCCCCGCACCCGGGTTCTATCTTGGGTATGTCGACAGTCACCCTTGCGCGCTTCGAGTGTGTCAGGACCGCACGGTCGAAGTCATGAGCACAGCGCCGACCGGCACCCATGTCGAGGTGACGTTCGTGAAGCGAGCCTCATAGGCCGAGCCGACGTTCCACTTCTCCCTCAGGCGTTCGGGTTCCGCGGATCCCACAGACGCCCGGACGTGTGCCGTTCATAGTCCTTCCCACCGGGATAACTGACGAGCTCCAGCTGGAGCCCCCAGGGGGCCAAGAAGTAGACCCAGGTCTGACCTGCGCTTGGCCCTGTCGTGCGCACCGTCGGCTCACCCGTGATCTGGACGCCGTGCGCGATGAGGTGAGCAAGGGCGGCCTCGAAGTCGTCCGCGTAAAGAGCAAGGTGGACCCCGCCGACATCGCTGTTGCGGGGCTGGACCTTCACCTGATCCGGAGCGATGTACTGGAAGAGCTCAAGGTAGAGGCCTGTACCCAGACGCAGAAACCGAAGGCGGTCCGCCCTGGCGTCACGGGCCACTCCCAGATGAGTCTCCATCCAGTCGTCCTCGGCCTCGAAGGGGCCGAGGTCGTAGAGCTCCTCGGCTCCCAGAAGGTCGACGAAGAACCGGGTCGCGGCGTCGGGATCGGCACGGTGATCCCTAGATGGTCACCACCACGCAGACCCGGCAGTCCACCTGCAGGCGTCTCACACCCTCCTGCCTTGTTTAGTATGGCTGTACATCAGCCCCGGGCAACGTCCGACGCCGATCAACGACTGCCCGTAGATCGCATGCCGGAATCGAGGAGGGAACGGACCCGTGGAACCCGAAGCACGCGCTCGCTTGCGCACCGCTCGCACTAAGGCCAAGCTCAGCGTTCGTGAGCTGAGTCGCCGCGTCGGCATCTCACCGAGCATGTTGTCCCAGATCGAGAATGGGCACTCCGAACCCTCGGTCGCCACCCTCTACTCCCTGGTGTCCGAACTCTCGATCTCGCTCGACCAGCTCCTCGCCGGACCGGGGACGGAGCACAGTCCCGGCCCACCAACGACCCCTACCTCGCCTCTTGTGACGCCCGACCAACGGGCTGTGCTCGTGATGGACAGCGGCGTCACCTGGGAGCGGCTTACGCCCAGCCCTGACCCGCTTGTCAATGCACTGCTCGTGACCTACCCACCTGGCAGCAGCTCTTCCACGAACGGAGGGTTGATGAGTCACCACGGACGGGAGTACGGCTTTCTGATGTCGGGGCGCCTGACCGTCCGCCTCGGGTTCGAGACCTACAGCCTCGAACCCGGCTCGTCCATCAGCTTCGACTCTGCAGTCCCCCACTTGTACGTGAACGAGAGCGACGAGCCGGCGAGCGGCCTGTGGCATGTGGTCACCGGCTGCGGTGCGTCGGGAACCGAGGGCCCGATCCCCAGCTGGCGCCCCACTGACACGCAGCAAGAAGGCCGCTCGTAACGACTTCGGTGCCCACCAGGAGTTGACATCGCTCACTCTTCGCATGTTAAGTAATACTTAACATGCGCGCACCATTCCGAGTGCAGGCGGTGCGCGTGCGTCTCCAATACCCGCGACTGTCCGCTTGGCAAAGGACTTGTGATGGCGATTCCGACGTTTGGACCGAACGCGGTCGACTGGGAGACCCGCGTCGACATGAGCAGGCTCCGCGACGAGCGGCTGGCCCGTCTCCGCAAGTCGTTGGAGCAGTCCGACCTCGGTGCGGTCCTGGCCTTCGACTTCGCCAACATCCGCTACATGACCTCGACCCACATCGGCACATGGGCGATCGACAAGATGATCCGGTTCTCCCTGCTGGTCAGGGGCGGCGAGCCGATCGTCTGGGACTTCGGGTCAGCCGCCAAGCACCACCAGCTGTACAACCCCTGGCTGGACTACTCGAAGGCCCACTGGGACGGTGATCCGCACGGAGCCCACCACGGAGCCGACACCCGCAACCCCAGCGGCGCTCGCGCCGGCATCTCGACGTTGCGCGGCGCCATCAACCCTCTGGTCGGGATGGCCGACTCCGTCGCCCAGAAGATCAAGCGCGAGCTCGAGCTCTATGGGCTCCTGGGCGAACCGCTCGGCGTCGACGTCATCGAGCTCCCGGTCCTGATGGCCCTGCAGAACGCCGGCATCACAGTGGTCGACGGCCAGCAGGTGTTCCTGGAGGCCCGACGCATCAAGACACGTGACGAGATCCACCTGCTCACCCATGCTTGCTCGATGGTCGACGCCGCCTACGAGAACCTCTACGAGTTTCTCCGGCCGGGTGTGCGCGAGAACGAGTGCGTAGGTGTGGTGGCCAAGACTCTCTACGACCTCGGCTCGGAGTTCGTCGAAGGCGTCAACGCGATCTCCGGGGAGCGGTGCGCACCACACCCCCACGTCTTCTCGGACCGCATCGTGCGGCCGGGGGATCCCGCGTTCTTCGACATTCTGCACAGCTACAACGGCTATCGCACCTGCTACTACCGCACGTTCGCCGTCGGCAGTGCCTCTTCGGCTCAACGCGACGCCTACACGCGGTGCCGTGAGTACATGGACGAAGCGATCAGCCTCGTCCGCCCCGGAGCCACAACCGCCGACATCGTGTCGGTATGGCCAACGGCGCAGGAATTCGGGTTCCCCGACGAGGAAGCGGCCTTCGCGCTTCAGTACGGCCATGGCGTTGGGCTGTCGATCTGGGAGAAACCGGTGTTCTCCAGGCTGGTGTCCCTTGAGCATCCGGAGGTGATCGAGGAGGGCATGGTGTTCGCGCTGGAGACCTACTGGCCGTCAAAGGACGGCTGGGGCGCGGCCCGGATCGAGGAGGAGCTCGTGGTGACCGCGGACGGATGCGAGGTGATCACGAAGTTCCCCGCGGAGGAGCTTCTCGTCGCCGGCCGGCGTTACTTCACCGTCTCGGGACCGTTGTCGACCGAGCGCGACTCGCAGTCGCACCTGAACACGGTTGCCGGGACCCGGTCCAGCCACCGAAACGACTCTGCTGACCTCTGACCGGAAGGCTGTCCCAAAACCGTTGGTCCACGTGGACGCGGGCCGCCGATTGCTCCCGAGTCAGTGCACGTGAAGGGGTTTCCCTGCAAGGAGCAGGTGGGCCTCCCCCAGCGCCTCCGACTGAGTCGGGTGGGGGGATCAGGCTTGCAAAGTCGTCCGCCGAGTCCCAGTTCACGATCAGCTGGGACTCGGCGGCGAGTTCGCTGACGCGGTCGCCCACCATGTGCACTCCCACGACGGGTGTTGTCGGCCAAAGCGACGGGCTTCACTGTACCGTGCGTGCGGAGGATGGCGCTGCGACCGTTGCCTGACAGGTCGTAGGTCACAACACGGACCGCCTCGCTCCCGTATCGGCTTTGCGCTTGGCTCTCCGTGAGTCCTACGGACGCGATCTCCGGCGAGGAGTACGTCACCCGCGGCACACCGTCGTACGCAATGGGGTCAGGGTCGAGCCCAGCGAAGTGCTCAGCGGCCAAGATGCCCTCAGATGTCATCCGCTTACCGGTCTGGGCTTGATCCGCTTTGACGGACATCCGAGATCAGGGGTTCAGCCCCGGAAGGATGTCCATCATGGAGAGCATGGGGAAGAAGAAGCCGCGCCCTCGCCGCTCCTTCACGCCGGACTTCAAGGCCGAGATCGTTAAGCTCTGCCGACGTGGGGACCGCTCGGTCGGCCAGGTAGCCAAGGACTTCGACCTGACCGAGACCGCGGTGCGCGACTGGGTGAGGCAGGCCGAGGTGGACGCGGGCAAGCGCAACGGGCTGACCAGTAGCGAGCGTGAGGAGTTGGCCGCGCTGCGGCGGGAGAACCACCTGCTGAGGGAGGACGTGGAGGTCCTCAAGCGGGCCACGGCTTTCTTCGCCAAGGAGACCCGGTGACGGTGCACCCGTTCATCGAGGCGGAGAAGCAGGCAGGGCACAGCGTCAAACGCGCCTGTGAGCTGCTGCAGGTCTCCCGTGCCGTGCTCCAGCGGGAAGGCTCCGGATGCGGCCGCCGTGTCGCCCGGCTCATGCGGGCCGCCGGGCTGCAGGGCCGCCATCGCAGAAAGCGGCACCTGACCACGATCCCCGATCCCAAGGCCGCCTCCCGGCCCGATCTCATCGTCCGGGACTTCCAGCCCGACCCCACCGGACTCGACGCACGTTGGTGCGGCGACATCAGCTATGTCCCGACCGAAGAAGGCTGGCTCTACCTGGCCACCGTGATCGACATCGCCTCGCGCCGTATGGTCGGCTGGGCCACCGCCGATCACCTGCGAACCGATCTGGTCGCCGATGCCCTCACAGCAGCCTGCCGGCAGCGTCGCCCCACCCGTCCGGTGATCTTCCATTCCGATCGCGGCTGCCAACCCAGGCTCAAGTGGTCGTCGCAACACCGGCTTCTTGGACCAAGAGTGGATCGTGGCGGCGATCGCGTCTTTCACGGCCTGGGCGCCGCGGCCGGCCAGCGCCGGGCCGTTCTTCACCCGTGGTTCGACGCCGTAGCCGTCCATCCGTGGCAGGTGCAGCAGCATCGTGAACCTGGTCGTGCGCTCGACGAGCGTGCCGATCGCCGAGCGGTTCAGGCCGATGATCAGGTCACCCTCCCAGTGCCCCGGGACCGCGCGGTCCTCGGCCTCGGCCGGTCGTTCGCTGATCACCACCTCGGGCGTGACATGACCGCGGGCCCGCTGCCGGGAGCGTGCTCACGGGACACGCAATGCGCGCCCCGTGCGCAGGCAGGCGACCAGCTCACGCTTGAGCGCGCCGCGTCCCTGGACGTAGAGCGCCTGGTAGATCGCCTCGTGCAAGATGCGCATGGACTCATCATCGGGGAAGACCAGCAGCAACCTGTTCGCGATCTGCTGCGGACTCCACGACATCGCCCACCGCCGGTCCTGTCGCCGGAGCTTGCTCCGGCCCTTCCACTGCGGCGTTACCGGCCCCGGCACCAGCTTCCCGTCCGGAGCCCGGATCACCCCGGCGAGCCTGTCCTGCACGTACTGACACAGCCGCTCGTTCACGGCCAGCTTCACCGTCTTCGGCCGCCGCGCCCGCCGCTCGGCATGCCACTGTGCGGTGGACGCCCGATAGTCCAGGCGGTAGGTGCGCGTTGCCGCGTTCCGGCGAAGCTCCCGCGAGATCGTCGACGGCGACCGGCCCAGCCGACGCGCGATCTCACGGACCCCGACGTCCTGAGCGCGCCACACGGCGATGTCCTCGCGTTCGGAGAACGACAGATAGCGTCCCGACACCGTCGGCGAAAGGTTCGGACCCACGCCCCCAGCGTGGCGAAACCACCGTGTCCCGACGGCGGGCGACACCCCGGCCTCGGCCGCTGCTTCCTCTGACCGAAGTCCCCGGGCGATCGCCGTCCAGAACCGGATGCGATCCTCACGCCACGCCACGCGACCGTCGGCCGGCCCGGCGACGGTATCCTGACCCCGGTACTCACGAACCCTGCGCTGCTGCGGACCAACACCCATCACTCCACCTCCGACTACGAGGCGTTGCGACGATCAGTTGAATCCACCCAATACACCAGCCAGCAGTTCGCCGCACTGGCCAACGAGTTCGGAATCCGGCTGTCGGTCGGCCGCACTGGGCAGTGCTGGGACTGTCAGCCTCTTGGTGCCGGATCCCGCAAGGATTGGGTAGCCCCGGCCGTGACGGTCACGATCAAGGCGATGCTCGTCCACGCCCCCGATGCCCTGCGCCACGAGACCGCCGGCAAAACACAGATCACCCTGGCACGGCACCTGGCCGGTCTGCGTCCTCGCCGCTTGGAAGCCCCCGAGGACGCGCTGCGTCACGCCCTACGAACACT
>NZ_JBHWKX010000108.1:0-16853 GCF_042730885.1 Streptomyces sp. NPDC059909 | reverse complement strand
GCCGGGAGCGGTGGCGGAGGGCCAGGCGCCGGGGCGCTGAGCCGCCGGGGCAGGGGCGGGGCCCTGCGAGGAGGGTGCGCCGACAGCGGCACCAGGGGTCGCCGCGCCGGGCCAGGCTCCGGGCCTGGATGCGGCGGGCTCCTGGACAGGCGCGGGCGGAGCCTGGACCTGGGCCTCGGGCGCCGCGGCCGGCGCCGGCTGCGGCTCGGGGGCCTGCCCCCGGGCCGCCGCGCGCGCGGCCGTCGGCCCGCCGACAGGGCCTACGGGCCCGGACGGCATATGGGCATCGGTCGCCGGTACGTACCCCATGGCCGGCGCCTGCGCGCCCGTCGAGTACGTGGCCCCCCGCTCCAGCCGCTCGAGCCTTGCCTGCACCGAACGCTCGTCGTCGAAGGCCGCCGGCAGCAGCACCCGGGCACAGATCAGCTCCAGCTGCAGCCGCGGCGAGGTCGCGCCACGCATCTCCGTGAGACCCGTGTTGACCAGGTCCGCCGCCCTGCTGAGCTCGGCGGCGCCGAACACCTGCGCCTGCGCCTGCATCCGCTCGACCACATCGACGGGGGCGTCGATCAGCCCCTTCTCCGCCGCGTCCGGCACGGCGGCGAGGATCACCAGGTCGCGCAGCCGCTCCAGCAGATCGGCGACGAAGCGCCGGGGATCGTTCCCGCCCTCGATGACCCGGTCCACGACCTCGAACGCCGCGGCGCCGTCCCCGGCCGCGAAGGCATCCACGACCGAGTCCAGCAGCGACCCGTCCGTATAACCGAGCAGGGCCGTCGCCATGGCGTACGTCACACCGTCGTCGGCGGCACCGGCGAGCAGCTGGTCCATGACCGACATCGAGTCACGCACCGACCCTGCCCCGGCCCGTACGACCAGCGGCAGCACCCCGTCCTCGACGGGAATGCCCTCGCGGCCGCACACCTCGGCCAGGTACTCCCTGAGCGTCCCGGGCGGCACGAGCCGGAACGGGTAGTGGTGCGTCCTCGACCGGATCGTCCCGATGACCTTCTCGGGCTCGGTGGTCGCGAAGATGAACTTGAGATGCTCCGGGGGCTCCTCGACCACCTTCAGCAGGGCGTTGAAGCCCGCCGACGTGACCATGTGCGCCTCGTCGATGATGTAGATCTTGTACCGACTCGACGCGGGCCCGAAGAACGCCTTCTCCCGCAGCTCACGGGCGTCGTCCACGCCACCGTGCGACGCGGCGTCGATCTCGATGACATCGATCGACCCCGGCCCGTTCCGCGCGAGGTCACGGCAGGACTGGCACTCACCGCAGGGTGTCGGCGTCGGCCCCTGCTCGCAGTTCAGACACCGGGCGAGGATGCGCGCACTGGTCGTCTTGCCACAGCCGCGCGGCCCGCTGAACAGGTACGCGTGATTGACCCGGTTGTTCCGCAGCGCCTGCTGCAGCGGGTCGGTGACATGCTCCTGCCCGATGACCTCGGCGAAGGACTCGGGACGGTAGCGGCGGTACAGCGCAAGGGACGACACGCCTACGAGGTTATCGGGGCCCACCGACAACCGGCCCCGCCGCACGTCCCCGCTCCCGGCGGCACCTGCCACGGCACGCACCCTGCCCGGCAGACAGGCACGAAGGCAGTCAGTCCGTCCGCAAGTCAGGTCAGTCCGTCACGGAACGCAAAACGCCCCTCACGCACCCGCCAGAGCCGACCTACCCTTGCTGCCTTCCGGCCCTGGGGGAGTTCAGTCAGATAGCGCCACGTGAGGGGCTCTGCACAGAGTACCTGATGACGGGGGTGGGGAACGAGTTCGCGAGCACTCCTCGCCGTCATGTAATGTTTCCGGCGGAGGATTCGCCTAGAGGCCTAGGGCGCACGCTTGGAAAGCGTGTTGGGGGCAACCCCTCACGAGTTCGAATCTCGTATCCTCCGCCAGTGCCTCACCGGGCACGATGTCGAAGGGCCCCACCGTTCGCGGTGGGGCCCTTCGGCGTGCGTGGTCTCATTTTTGGTCTCATTCGGCCCCGGAGGAGCCCCACAGCTTCTCGCCGACCTGGTCCGCGACCTTACGGAGCATGGGACCGGTCACATGCATGTAGCGAGCCCTCATTCGCGCGGCACCACCCGGTTCCCAGCCCATGATCGCGTCCACGATCACATCCGGGACACCGAGCAGGAGGAGGACCGTGCCCGCCGTGTGCCGGGCATCGTGCAGTCGCCCGTCGCGTACGCCCGCGTCCCGGAGCAGCCGCTTCCACAGGTGGTAGTCAGTGTTCGGGCTCAGCGGCCCGCCAGTCGGCGAGGCGAAAACGTAGCCCTTCGCCTCCCAGTCGGCCCCGGCTTCCGAACGCTCCCGGTCCTGTTCCTCCCGGTGCTTGCGGAGCAGCTTGATCAGCGGATCGGGGAGGCCGACCGTGCGGCGGCCGGAACGCGACTTCGTGTTCTTGTGTTCGCGCCGGATCTGCTCGCGCTGGGGGCAGTAGCCCGGTTTCCTGCGGCATGGCTCATCACCGCAGCCGTGGCGGTACCGAGGCCGGAGCCGGTTCCGCCGGATGCGGACGTACCCCGCATCGAGGTCCACGTCCTCCCATTGGAGTCCGAGCGCTTCACCCTGGCGGAGACCGAGCGCCAGGGCGACGACCCACCGCGTGCTGTTGCGCAGCTTCGACGCCTCCAGGAGCAGGCTCTGAACCTCTTCGATGGTGTACGGCTCGATCTCCTCCTCTTCGAGCCGGGGAGCGCGGGCGATCTCCGCGACGTTCCGGGAGACATGCCCGCGCCGCCTGGCCTCGGCGAGTGCCACACGCACGGTGCGGTGCACGTGATGCGCGGTCCCGGCCTTGCTGCCGTCGCACTGCATCTTGGCGTAGAAGGCCTCCAGGTGCTCCGGCTCCAGGCGGTCGAGCCGGTGTGCACCGATGCCCGGGACCAAGTGGACGCGCACGTCGACCTCGTAGCCGTCGTACGTGTTCTCGGAGACGTACTTCTTGGCGATCTCATGCACCCAGTGCTCCAGCCAGCTGCCGAGAGTCCACTTCTCCCCTGGTTTGCTGAGGCTCCCCGCGTCCCGCTTCCGCTCGATCTCACGGACCGCTTTGACGACTTCGGCCTTGGTCTTCCGGCCAACGTGCCGCCGATCCGGCTTGCCATCTGGACGGACCCCGACCGTGACGCGGCCATGCCACCGGCCGTCGGCGCCCTTAGATCGAGGCGGCGCCGTTCGGCTCACGGCTCTTCGCCATCACGCTCCCCCAGCCCAGGGAGCAGTGGAAACCTCGCGCAGGCGTGCCACGTACGCAGCCAGGGCGTCAGAGGGGATGCGCCGCAAGCTTCCGACCTTGACCGACTCAAGCTCGCCCGAGGCGATGAGCGCGAAGCACGTCGTTCGGCCGATACCGAGTCGGCGAGCGGCTTCCTCGACAGTCAGGAGCAGGAGCGTCGGATCGGCGGTCACGAGGGTCACTTCGGGCGCTGTTGTGGTCACTTCGCCTCCCAGGGATCGAGACCGAGCAGGGTCAGGACTTCACGTGTGGGCATAAGCGTGGAGCCCCGCAAGGGGGGCACGGGAAGCGTGGTTCGGTCGAGTGGCGGCCGTTGCCACCACACTCCAGGCAGGCCGTCCACTCCCCCGCGGCAGGGGCAGCAGATCAGGCCGCGCGGTCGGTGCAGTCCTGTCGGCACACCGGGCCATGGTCACCGCCGGACTGTGGCGACAGGCACGAACACTCACAACGTGGGACGGTCGGCGTAGACGGCTCCCAACGACCGACCTGATAAGGATGAGGCTAGATCTCAAAGCCTGTGCTATCGCTTGGAAATCACGTCCCCGTCAGAGGCGGCGACAGGCTTTGAGTATTGCTCTGCAGGGCCACCGGACATCGGCGTACGACTCGGGATTAGCGCCGAGAAGAGCAGACCCACGATTGCCGCCGCAGCCCCGACCATGAACGTGGTCCGGAACCCCTCCGCCGAGGGCAGCGTCGCCGAGCCGACCGTGATCGCGCCGTGTGCCAGGATCACGGTCAGGACTGCGCTGGCAGCGGTGGTTCCGACCGAGCGCATCAGGTTGTTCACCCCGTTGGCCGAGGCCGTCTCGGTCACCGGGACCGCATCGGTGATCAGCTTTGACGTGGCCGCGACTGAGATGCCGGCGCCGGCCCCGATGATGCCCGAAGCGATGACGAACTCGAGGACGCTGTTCATCAGGAGCGTGACGAAGACGTAGCCGGCGGCGATGACGATCGCTCCCAGCATCATGGCCAGCCGGGCCCCGTACCGGGTGATCAGGCGGGTCGCGACCGGAGTCAGCAGCAGCGCCACCACTCCGTTCGGGGCAACGGCGAGCCCTGTCCGCACCAGGCTCTGACCAAGTCCGTAGCCGGTGGCGGGGGGCGCCTGCAGAATCTGCGGAAACGCGAAGAGCATGGTGAATATCGCGAAGCCGACCGCGACGGTGGCGAGGTTGGTCATCAGCAGCGGGCGCCGCGCGGAGAGCCGCAGGTCGACAAGGGGGGAGCGGGCGTGCAACTGGTGCCGGCCCCATGCGAGCAGGATGACGACGGCCGCCGCGCCAAAGCCGAGCGTGCGAGTGCTGCCCCAGCCCCACTGCCCGCCCTTGACGATCGGCAGGAGCAGGCCGATCAGTCCCACGGTCAGCCCGACGGTACCGACGACGTCGAAGCGTCCCTCGGTTCGCTGCGGCGACTCCGGCACCACCAGCGCGGTCAGCAAGGCGCAGAACAGGCCCAGCCCGGCCGATCCCCAGAACAGCACGTGCCAATCAAAGTGCTCGGCGACCAGGCCGGCCAGTGGAATCCCCACCGCGCCACCGAGGCCGAGCGTCCCGGTCAGAAGTGCGATCGCCCCGCCCATCCGGTGGGGCGGAAGTTCGTCCCGGAAGATGCCCAGGGCGAGCGGGATGACCCCGAGCGCGCAGCCCTGCAGCCCACGGCCGATAACCATCAGCCACAGCGAACTGGTCAGGGCGGAAAGCGCCGCGCCGGTGATCATCACGGAGAGCGTCAGCAGCAAAGCGCGCCGTTTGCCGAAGAGGTCACCGAGGCGTCCGCTGACCGGCGTGACGATCGCGCCGGTCAGAAGCGAGATGGTGACGACCCACGACGCGTCCGTGGGCGAGGCGTTCAGAAGTGTGGGAAAGCTCGGGATGAGCGGGATGGCCAGCGTCTGCAGCAGCGCCGCCAGCAGGCCGGTGAGGGAGAGGACGGCAACCATGGCCGAAGGAGAACCGGAGCGCTTCACGCAAATCACCACGCTGACCCGGCGCTGGCGCGCTGCGCGTAGCAGGTCGTCAGCAGCTGCGTCGGCTCCGCGCTGGGCCCGAAGGCACGACTGCGGGTCATCGGCGCCATCACGACGCGGTTCGCCAGACGCGTGGCGCCCAGGACGATTGGATGAAAATCAGTGGTCATGGTCTCTTCCTCACGACGAGTGCTCTCCGCGGCCCGGGCCCGACGTGGCCCGCAGAATGCTTGTCCGAACAGTAAATTACCTGTCCGAACAGGTAAACCTCGAGGATTCGTTCCGGCGACCGATGTGACGTGCACCGCCCCCACCGTGTCGAGGTCCTTTACTCAGGGACAGCCCGGCCGACCAGCACAGCCGTCGGTCCAAGCGATAGGGTTGACTGGCCAGACAGGAAAGCGAGGCAAGTGATGGCGCAGTCCACACCGGAGACCGGGAAGGGGCTCACAGGGGCGGCTCAGGAGGCAACGGTCCCTGTGCCGGCCGCAGCCGGTGGCGGGCCGATCAGCCACACGATCTTCCGGCTGGCCCGTCTGCACCGCATGCACGTGGGACACCTGCTGCGCCGCATCGGCCTGTACCCCGGCCAGGAGCTGGTCATGATGTACCTGTGGGAGCTCGGCCACCAGCGGCAAGCCGACCTGGTGCGCCTGCTGGACTCCGACGCCGCCACCATGACCCGCACCGTCCAGCGCTTGGAGCAGGCCGGCTTCGTCCGCCGCCGCCCCTCACCCACTGACAAGCGCGCGTCACTCATCGAACCCACGGCGGCCAGCCATGCCCTGCGCCGAGAGGTCGAGCAGGTCTGGAGTCAGCTCGAAGACCTCGTGACGGCGGACCTCTCCCCCGACGAGCGGACCACGGCCCTGCTCACCCTGGAACGCCTGGAGCACAACCTCGCGCAGGCCACCGCCGATCGCGCAGGCGCAGACACAGAGCGTTAGTTCGTCCTGCCGAGTGCGCACAGATCAGTGGCTCCGGAGAGATCCGGAGCCATTGGCGTGCCGCCCACGTCGGCCGGCACCGATCTCACTTCTGGTCTCATTCACACACGTACCGCGCCGTCCGGATGAGTACCGGAGCAAGTTCGCTTTCAAGGCGACGGCCGCACATGCACGCAGGTGAACGACTCCGCACGGCCGCCCGACCGGCCCAAGCACACTTGGAAAGCGTGTTGGGGGCAACCCCTCACGAGTTCGAATCTCGTATCCTCCGCCATTGCTCTCACCGGGCAATTTGACGAAGCCCCGACCGTCCGTCGGGGCCTTCGTCATGCTCCGTCTCAGTTGGCCTCGGACGGCTCCCAGAGGGCATCGCCGACCTGCTGCGCGACCTTCCGCAGCATCGGCCCGGTGATGTGCATGTACCGGGCGCGCATCCTGGCCGCTCCCCCGGGCTCCCGGCCCATGATCGAGTCCACGACGACGTCCGGGACGCCGAGGAGGAGAAGGACTCTCGCCGCGGTGTGACGTGCGTCACGCAGACGACCGTCCCGTACGCCCGCGTCCCGAAGCAGCCGCTTCCAGACGTGGTGGTCGGTGCTCGGGCTGAGCGGCCCGCCCGTGGGCGAGGCGAAGACGTATCCCTTGTCCTCCCAGTCGGCACCAGCCGCAAGCCGCTCCCCGCCGGTTGCTCCTGGTGGTGCCGGAGCAACTTGATCAATGGATCGGTCATCCCGACCGTGCGCCGTCCGGCCCGGGACTTGGTCGACTTGTGCTCGCGCCGGATCTGCTCGCGCCGAGGGCAGGAGCCGGCCTTCCTGCCGCATGTGTCGTCCCCATAGCCGTGCCGGTACTTGGGCCGGAGACTGCCTGTCCAGCTCGGGGCCACGTAGCTCCTAACGAGCGGTGACTCCCAAGCTCAGAGCCTAGGTAGGGCTAGTAAGGCCGCTTGATGTCGTGCGCTTCCAGCGCTGCGGAGTAACGCTGGAGCAGCGCGTCGAGGTCGTCCAGGAGAAGTCCGGCGGTCTCGCGGGCTTCAGCAATGTCGCCCTGGTCGAAGGCCTCCACTACTTCAGCGACGTCGCTGCGGAGGATGGAGAGAGAGTCACCCTGAATCAGCACACCGGGGAACCGGCGACCTGGCAGGCGCACCACTGCGTTGTTGCCACCATCCGTGAACAGCTCAGCCTCGACACGCTCCATACGACCATCCAACCTGACGTCACCAGGCGACATCAACGACAGCGGACAGACCCGGCGTTGAGCGACCGTGAACGGTCAGCGGCTCGAGGTCAGCCGCCTACCTAAGTTGCTTCGGGACGAAGCTTCACGATCCCAGGCTGGCGCCGCCGCGGCGAGTGGGGCAAGCGGGCCGAGAGCCAGTCCCAGGTCGCCGAGGAGCTCGGATGCGCCCTGCCAAGCCGACGAAGAGGACACCGGGTTCGTAGCCGACGGCCTCGCACCCCTTTCCCGTGGAGCGAGGCCCTCGCCGGGTTCACGCCGTCAGCCCGCGGGTACCAGGGTCACCCATTCCGCGTCGGGAGCGGACTCCGTACCGTCCGGGTACACGGCGGTGACCCGGTAGAAGTGCGTGGTGCCGGTCGTGACCGCGGAGTCCGTGTACGAAGAGTGCCGGATGGGGTCGGGGGTCAGCTTCTCGTAAGCGCCCGTGTCCCGGTTCCAGCGGTGAATCAGGTACCCCGACGCGTCGGCGATGCCGTACCAGCTGAGCTCCACCGTGCCGGGGCTGTCGCCCGGGTAGGCGAGGACTTCGAGCGGGCTGCCCTCAGGTGTGTCGACGGACGGCGTCATGTCCAGCTCGGTGACGACCGCGATAGCGGCGTTCCCGGTCGACTTGAAGCTCGAGTTGCCCACGGTGTCGACGGCGTCGATGAAGAAGCATCTCTTCTCCCCGTCCGGCAGCTGTTCGTCGACGTAGGCCGAGTCGCTCGGAGAGACGTACGCGTACACGTAGCCGGTGCAGGTCCGTTGGCCCGCGTCACCTGTCAGTTCACCGCTGTAGACCACGTACCGCTCGAGGAAGGGCTCGGTAGTGGCGTCCCAGTCCAGGATGATGCCGTACTCGGTCGCCTTGGCGGTCAGGCCGGTGACCGGCGGCGGCGGTGTCACATCCTCGGCGAGTGTGGTGACCGTGACTGTGGCGGAGCGAAGCGACTCGACACTGCGGTCGTCGTACGCCTTGATCACATAGTGGTACGTGGTGCTGTTGTCCACCCAGCTGTCCGGGCAGGTGTACTGGGCCTGGCCGTCAGGAAGCCTCTCCGAGGAGAGAGGATTGCACCTCACCGGCTCGGTGGAGGTGCTCACGGGGAGGGTGGCGGAACGGTAGACGTTGAAGCCGTAGTAGTCGCCGTCCGTGGCAGGGTTCATCTTCCACGTCAGGAGGGACTCGCCGGGCCTGGGCGTCACAGTGACGTCGTGCGGTGCCGCGACGGGACGGCGTGCCTCGGCGGCGGGGTTGTAGGCGGCCGTGTACGCGGAGGCTCTGCCCGCACCGTCCACCGCCGCCACCCGGTACATCCATGTCGCGGACCGGGCGACCGTGGTGTCAGTGAAGGTCAGGGCTGTGGTGCTGCGGACGAGGTCGTCGCCGTAAGGGTTGTCGCGCAGCACGTTGTAGCGGACAGCCCCGGGAACGGCCTGCCAGCTCAGCGCGATGCCGGCGTCAACGCCCCGTGCAGTGAGGCCGGCCGGGGTGGTGACGGCGATGGTGGTCACCGGCTGGTCGGTGCTGCCTACGGAGACGTTGCCCGCCTTGTCGTAGGCTCGGACCTCGTAGTAGTACGTGCGGCCGGCCTCGGGCGGAAGGCCCGAGTAGGTCGTCGCGGCCGTTGTCCTGACAAGGGTGAAGCTGCTGCTGCCCGCGAGCCGGCGGTAGACGCGGTAACCGGCGAGATCCATCTCCTTGTTCGCGGACCACGACACCTTCGCCTGCGCGGTGGCGTTGTCGAGAACCGCCTTCACTCCGACCGGCGCAAGCGGCTTGACCTTGTCGACCGTGGCAGAAGTAATCGGTGTGTAACCGAACTTGACACTGGCGGAGCCGGTCCAGTTGACGTAGTCGACGCGAACGGCGTGCTTGCCCGAGGGGATCGTGAGGTTCAGCGTCCTCGTCTGCGTAGTGGAGACATTCTTCCAGACGTCGATCTTGCGCACGCCGTCGACGTAGACCCGTACGCCGTCGAGGGCGGACACGGTGAAGGTGAACGGGCCTCCGGAGCCGAAGTCCCTGGTCAGCGACCAGCGCACGCCGAAATTGTCCTTCGGCAGGCCGGAGGCTGGGGCTCCGGTGCCCCAGCTCTCGCTGACGACCGTGTCACAGTCCGTCCTCGCCGGCGTGCCGGTGAAGGCCGTGTTCGCGAAGAACTGCCGCGTGAAGGAGGGAGACGTACAGCTCACGGCGGCCGAGGCCGGCGTCGCCGTCACGGCGGTGAGCAGACCGCATGCCGTCGCGGTGACGGCCGACAGCGCGGTGGCGGTACGAAGCCGCCCACGAGGGGTGGGAGCCACGGGTGAACAGCCCTTTCAAGCCCGAAGGACGCAGATCTCGCCATGGAGCGACTCGCCATAGTGAGAAGAGAGCGACGGGTGGTTCAGGTGGGGCTGATCTTCCGCCGAGGCCGGATCATACGTGGCAGCGATCCTGGGCGTACAGAAGGTGGTGACCGGGATGGTGAAGCGGCCCCGGGACTCCGCACCTCGCTCAGCGGGAGTGATCCAAACGAGACGGCCTATCGGACGCGGTTGCGTACCCTGCCGGAAGGGCTCACCTCCGCCGACACGCGGGTGACTTCGACGTCGGTGCGAGGCGGGCGACGTGGTCGATGGCCTTGGTGCGGTAACCGGCGTCGGCCCATGCCTCGGTGTCGTAGACACACACCATGGGCGGCGCGCACTCAACGCGCGCCGCCCATCGGCTTCCCTGACCGCACGATCCGCTCGCCGGCGAGGGGCTGGAGGACCGTTCCCCAGGGGACCCCCTTCGCCCCCGGCTGACGCGTCCCAGACCCCTGCCCTCACGGCCGGCGGCGACGTATCCGCGGACCATCAGGTAGGAGATGTCGACAGCGTTTCGCTCGTCCAGCAGCCGGTCGTCGGCAATGCCCACAGGGCCCGAGGAGACCGAAAGACTGTACGTCCCGGTCAGGAAACCGAGTTGAACTTGGATCCCTCACCCGCGTACAGCGTCGTCGTCTGCCGGGTGAAAACCGACGTCGTCGAGCCCGTCGAACCGTAGACGTACGTGCCGCCCGCCCCGTACGCGATGAGGTCGGGGCGGCCGTCGTTGGTGACGTCCCCGGCGCCGACGAGCTGGGAGAAGACCTGCCAGCCGCTGCCGATTTCGACCCGGGTGGCGAACGTGCCGTCGCCGCGCCCCTGGTAGAGCCACAGCACACCAGCCTTGTCCCGGGCGACGAGGTCGCCGGCGGCGCCGCCGGCCACATTGCCCACGGCGGTGATCTGGTTGTACGCCTGCCAGCCGCTCAGTCCGATCTTCTTCCGCACCGCGAACGGCTTGGAGGTGCTGCCGGTGCCCTTGTAGAACCACAGGCAGCCGGAGTTGTCCGTGGCCACCAGGTCGGACCTGCCGTCGCCGTCGAGGTCGGATCCGCCGGTGAGCTTGTTGTAGACCTGCCAGCCACCGCCGATCTGCTGCCGGGCGGTGAAGGTGCCGTCGCCCTTGCCGAGGTAGAGCCACAGGACGCCGGAGCCGTCGAGCCCGACCAGGTCGCCGTGGGCGGCACCGCCGATGTTGCCGACGGCCTCGATCTGCTTGTACGTCTGCCAGCCCGGGCCGATCTTCGTCCGGCGGGCGGACTTGTACTGGCCGTTCACGGGCCCGTCGAAGAGGTCGTCCCGCCACAGCACACCCGCGGCGTCCCGGGCCAGGACGTCCGTCGAACCGTTGTCGTTGAAGTCGTGCGGGTTGGCCTTGCGCGAGACCTGGAAGCTCCCCGAGGCGCTGGCCGGGCCGCCTACGCCGTCGGTCGGGGTCGCGGTGATGCCCCAGGTGTAGGCGCCGTTGGGGGCGCTGATGCCGTCCAGCACGCCGTCCCACGTGAAGGTGAAGCGGCTACCGGAGGCGGGTTGCGGCAGGCGCTTGGTGAGCTTCTTGCCGGTGGCCACGTGCGTGAGCGTGACGTCCACGGTGGCGTCCGCCCGGGACAGGGTCCACTGCATCGGGACCGTGGTGCCGCCCTTCTCCAGGTTCACCGCGGTGGGGACCGTCGACCCGGTCACCGTCAGGTCCAGGACCCGGCCGGTGTCCGCCACGAGCGTGACCCCCGGGCGGGCGCCGCCGACCCCGTCGGCGACCCGGAACAGCCCGTCGGCATCAGTCGCAGCACCGCGCACGACCAGGCTGCCGTCCGGTGCGTGGGCCGCGCTGGAGAAGTGCTCCAGGAGCTTGTACGGCTCGGCACCGGCGGTGACGAGATCCTGCGCGTACAGCGGGCTCACCGAGTCCCCGGCGGCCGTGCCCGGGACCCCGTAGAGCAGCACGTCCCCGACGATGCCCACGACGACCGCGCCGCCCATGGCGGCGCCCAGGTCGAACCCCTTCCGGGTGGCGCCCGCGTCCACGACGATCGCGTTGCCCCCGGACGGGTGCTCGATCCACGCTTCGTACCCGGAGGCGAGGGCCCCCGTCGCGTCCGGGGTCCACGCGGCGATGCTCTCCCGGCCCTGAATGTCGATGACCGTGCCGTAGTTGACGTTCGTGTGCGCCTTCCAGTACTCGGTCCGGAAGGTCGCCCCCGAGAACACCCGGGAGGTGCCCAGGACGAGCAGGTTGTTGCCGGCGGAGGCGACCACCTTGTAGCCGGTGTTGTAGGAGCTGGACGAGAGTTTGGTCTTCTGCGAGTGCCCGTTGACGTCGGCGAGCTGGTACAGCTCCTGGTAGTCCCCTGTGGTGGGCACGCTCACGAACAGGTTTGCGCCGACCACCCCGACCAGCTTCGCCCCGGGCTTGAACTCGTACGCGAGGTCGAAGACCTTGGACCAGGTGGAGCCGGCCTCCATGTCCCGCAGGAAGACCGTGCCCGCGCCGTCGCTCGTGACGACGATGTCGGAGTTGCTGCCATGGCCCATGGTGCCGCTGTTGATCGGCAGGACCGAGCCGTCGGCGTACGTCCGCCACTCCAGGACCGTGTTGCCGAAGTCGTCTTTACGGGAAGTGAGGTAGCCGGTGTCGCCAGTGCTGACCACCTCGGCGTCGACGGGCAGCTTCACCTCTTCGGCGACGGCGGTGGCCCCGGCCACGGCAGCGGGGGCGGGGGCGGCGGCGATGGCCGGGACGGTGAGGAGCGTCCCCGTCACGGCCGTGACCGTGGACAGGGTGAGGACCGCGGCGGCGAGCCGACGGCTGGAACTGCGATGGTGCACGTGCCTGACCTTTCCGGTTCTCTGGAAGGCGGAGTCGAAACCCCTGGGACACGCCGGTGCCCGCGACCGGGCGTGACGGCTGCCACGCCCGGTCAGACATGTGATCGAACCAAGTGGTTGTAGGGAGATCACTTGAATGTTTGACCTGTCGTCGCCCCGGCCTGGCGTCTCTTGCCAGGCGGCGGGCACTGCGTCGTCCGTGCCGCCCGGCAGCGGTCTGCTGTGATCCCCCGGCAGGTGGTGCGCGTTGTCCTGGTCATTGTCCAGTTCGCAGATGACCCCCACCGTTCAGCGCCTTACGGGCGCCCCGTCCTACCTGCGACGCGTACTGCGGCGAACGTCGCCGTACTGCCGGACGGACAGTTGGAAAGCGGGTTGGGGGCAACCCTCACGAGTTCGAATCTCGTATCCTCCGCCATTGCTCTCACCAGGCAATTCGACGAAGGCCCCGACCGCGGACGGTCGGGGCCTTCGTCGTTGCCCACGTCACCTTCTGTGTCACCGGCTTCTGCGTCACCGGCCCGGTGAGGTGCGTGCCTCAGGACCGCACGGGCCGCTCCCCGGACTGCCACCCACGTGGTCGCGCGGACAGCCACCCCATGGTCAGCCCCTCAGGAGGAAGTCGAACACCGCCTGACGGCCCTCGTCGCTCGCCGCCCTGCTCTGCACCGAGTGCGCGGCACCCTGCACCACCACGACCCGAGCTCGCGGCGTCAGTTTCTTCTGGTCGTACAGCCATTCCACGGGCGTCGACAGGTCCCTGTCCCCGCCGAGCAGCAGTACCGGTACGCCCGGAAGCCGACGGTGCTCCGGCGGCAGCGGCGGCGCCGGCGTGCGCGGCCAGTGCAGGCAGCTGAGCATCGAGCCGAGGCCCGTCGCCGTGGCGGCGTCGAAGGGGCCGTGGTCGGCCGGTGTCAGCTCCGCGCCTGCCTTCTCCAGCGCCTCCTGACGCCCCGCCACCGGCGTGTCCGACCTGCCCCACGGATAGCGCCCGTCCAGGCACAGTGTCGAGGCATGCAGCCCCTGGCTCAGCTCCTCCGCCGTCGCCGCGCTTCCCTGCCGTACACCCGCGATCAGGCCCCGCAGCGGTGCGGGATCGCCGCCCGCCGCCTTGTGCAGGGCGTCGATCATCGCCGCGTAGTCCGGGTCCACGAAACCCCAGGTGGTCAGCGCGTCCAGTACATCGACGCCGTTGTCGTACGTGTCCACCACCTTGGCCAGATCCGCCGCCGGGTCCGTACGGCAGCCGATCGCCTCGCACGCCGCCGTCAGTACGCGCGGCGCCGCTCGCATGGCGGCGCGGTCCATCGGGTCGTAACCGGTCTGGGGCACCACCGAGTCCAGTACCAGCCGCGCCACGTGCTGCGGGTACGCCAGGGCGTACCGCTCCGCGGTGTACGTGCCGTACGAGACACCGTCGAGCGTCATTCTCCGCACGCCCAGCGCCCGGCGCAGCAGTTCCAGGTCGGCGACCGTGTCACTCGTGCTGTAGAAGCGGCGGTCAGGACCGATGGCCGCGGCGCAGTCCGTCACCGCCCGCACGGTGGGCGGTGTGAGATCGGACGACCCCATCTCCGTCTGCAGCTGCGGGCATTGGAGCGCGTCGGCGCCGGTGCCGCGCTGGTCGATCATGACGAGACGGTAGTCCTTCAGCAACGGCGTCAGCTTCTTGCTGAGCCGTTCCACGAACGGCACACCCGGCTGCCCCGGACCGCCCGTCAGGAACAGCAGCACGCCCTTCGGGGCTTTCACGTTGTCCGCCATCGCGACCTTCAGGCCCAGCCGGTCCGGCACGCCGCCGCTGTGGTCGAGCGGGACCGTCAGCGTGGCGCAGCTGAAGCCCTCCAGGCCGGGGCAGGCCGCGGCGCCGGAGAGTCCCCCGCTCCCCCCGGCCGGCGCCGCGGCTGCCCGGTCCTGCGCCGTCGACGTGCACGTCCCCGAGAGCATCAGCACGCCGTCGGCGGCCAGTGCGACCTTCGCCAGCGCTCCGGGACTCCGCATCCCCCGTACCTTCTCGCCCCTCCGTGTTCCCCGCATCCCCCGCATGCCCCGCATCCCCCCTGTCCCTGGCGCCTCCGCGCCCCCTCGTCTCCGTCGGCCACCAGACTGCGCCGAGCGGGCCCGGTACGGCGAGCTTCCGTGCCACGATTCGAGCAGGTTCGAAGGGACATGGGACGAGCGACAGCGGGAGGGTCATGATCGAACTCACCGTGGACGCCACTGGGCTGGCCCGCTCCCGCTTCGCGGTCTCGCCGTTGCACGAGGTCGCGGCGACGCTGCTGCCATGGGGCTTGCGCCCGGGCTCGGACGCCGATCCGTGGGTCACGATCGCCCGGCGCGTGCTGCGCAAAGCGCGGCTGCCGCTGCTGTCGGAGCTGGCCCTGGACGGCGGCGGCTATGTGCCGGACTTCCTCAGTCCGCATCCGTCCGGGCCCTCGCCCACCGTCGAGGAGGAGCTGGAGCGGGTCCGGTCCACCCCGCCCGAACGCGTCCTGGGCGAGCTGGAGACGCTGCGCGACGGGCGCCCGTGCAGCGGCCTGGCCGGATCGGAACTGCCCCCGGAGGTGCGGCGGGCGATGGCCCGGGGCGGCGGGTACGTCGCCCGGCAGGCCGCGGAGGAACTGGGGCGCTACTGGGACCTGGCCTTCGCCCCGTACTGGGAGGCCGCGAAGGCCGCCCTCGAATCGGAGGTCGACCGGTGCGCCGGCGTGCTGGCCCGGCGCGGCGCGGCCGGGCTCTTCAACTCGCTGCACACCGGCATCCGGTGGGCCGACGGCACGCTGTGCGTCGACAGCCGGTTCACGGTGGAGCTGGCCGTGCCTCTGGTGGTCGTGGTGCCGTCGCTGGTGGCGGCGGGGCCGGGCGTGGCCGTGGACCCGGTGCGGGGCGGACGGAGGCCGCCGATGGTGGCCTATCCCGTGCGCGACAGGGCCACCGCGCCGACGATCCCCTCCGCCGAGCTGGCCAGGCTGCTCGGCCCCACCCGCGCCGGGCTGCTCGCAGCGCTGGCGCGACCGGCTTCCACCGCGCAGCTCGCGGAACATCACTTCCTCAGTCCCGCTACGGTGTCGTACCACCTGGGCGTCCTTCACCGGGCGGGTCTGGTCGCCCGCGCGCGGTCCGGGCGGGCGGTGCTCTATCGCCGCACGCCGGCGGGGTCCCGGCTGGCGGGAAGCCGGTAGGCACGGCCGGGTGCTGCCGCCCGTTCAACAGCCCTCGTGCGCCTCGGCTCCCTGGGTCAGCACGTACGCCACCGAAGTCCACCGCTGCCGCAGCCCGGTCGCCGGGCGCAACCCCGCCGCCCGCGAGCACGTCACCCGGATACCCGCGCAGCTGCCCATCGGTCATGCGCTCCCGTTCGGCCGCCCCGAAACCGGCGCCGGCCGCCTGAACAGCCCGAGCCCGTGGCTCTTCCGGCTCGCCGGAAGCGTCATGGGCGTGGCCGGGCCCGCCCCGTTGGCCATGAGCCTGATCCTTCTGATCCCGGGCAGCCGAGCTGAGGCGAACCGGCACTACGCCCAGCGGAAACGGCTCAGGCGGAACGCGAGTACTGGATCACCGCCGCCTTGGTCCTCGCCACGGGCATCACCATGCGCACGGCAACACTCCCCCCGGCGAACCGCCCCCTGTCCCCGGTCCCCGCTGCGCCTGCGCAGCCGACGGGGGACGCGGCATCGTCGTGATGCCACCACGGGCCAAGGGCTGTCCCGCTCGACCAGGGAGCCGTCCGGGCCCATGGCGTACGCGCGCGGAGGGCCGGCCTGGATCGCCGTGCGGTGGCGGCGCGGTAAGCCGCCGAGCCCCGCCTCTCATCCGGGCATTCCTGATGACATGTCCGGGAGTACGAGAAACCACCGCCGGTGAATCTTCGCAGCAGGATCACAAGGGCTGCGCAACAACTCCGGTGGGCGCCAGTAGCGTTACTGGCCGCTCGATCCCGCGTGCGAACTCGAAACAGGTCGTCGGCGTGCCCGGCGAACCAGTCAGCGCAGAAAGATCGCAGATGGACTATTGCTCCGCGTGCCGCCGGATTCTCAACGGGGCCCTCGTGTGCCCAGGGTGCGGCGCATACGCTCCGGACATTGCCCCGCCCACCCCTCGCCTCCACGGCGGGGGCGCCGCCGCCGTGGAGGCGCGGCAGGCGTGGCTCGCGGAGGAGGTCCCAGCTCCGGGTTCCTACCCCGGCCGTGACTGGTTTGGTGGTCGTCTCGGGCTGAGTTGATCTGCGGGCCTGGATTGTTGATCATTGGGGATCGTGTCCGAGACCCCGTCGCTGCCG
>NZ_JBHWKX010000107.1:0-17548 GCF_042730885.1 Streptomyces sp. NPDC059909 | reverse complement strand
ACTTCAGAACCAGTGAAGTCAGGATGATCAAGAGATCGCAGAGTGGCTCACTTTTCATCCGCCGTCCGTGGCCCTCGTTTCACCCGTTGCCGAGACAGGGGTCGGACACTCGGGACACCCTGAAAAGGGGCGCGCGCACGGTGACGTGGTGGTCAGCCCAGGATGCCCCATGATCCGGCGTGGCCGCCCGCGCTACCGTCCTGGGCGCGCACCACAGGCTGCGGCCACTTCGCCTCTCGTGCCGGTGACGCGGATTCGAATCCCGCCGCCGACCTCGATCTCTGCCGCCTACGGCCCGAGCCGCCCGCAACAGGGGAACCAGACGGGCGGCTTCGCGGTCATGCCAGAGCCTTCGCACCGCAACCCGGCCGTGCGAAGGCTCCGATAGCACAACAGTCCCCGGTAGTACTGCACGTGTCCTGGAGCTTCAGTCGTCACTGTCACTCCGGTATCGCGCCGGCTTGCCGGGGGCCTACACCACATCCTGTCCAAGTCACTCCGCCGACTAGACGTCCTCATCAACTTTGTGACTCTTCCGGTGTTGTGGCTTATTAACCAGATTAAGCAGGACATGCACCGAGTCAATAGGCTTTGTGCGAAGTTTTCAGCATCCAGCGGGTGAAGGTGCGTGACTGCCCCGAGGGTCCGGTGCGACAGTCACCCGCCAGGCAGGAGCCTGATGCGTCAGAGGTGTGCGCTTGGATGAGCCGGTGACCGTTCATGACGTTGCTCGACACCTGCCCGACATAGCAGTCCTCCGCGAGCACTGCCGCTCCCTGGCCATCCTGGAAGCAGTCCTGAGCCCCGAGTGGGCGTACCGCTGCCACTCCTTCGACGACCACTGGTCCGAGACGGAGTTGATGGCCTCGATGAGGAACGGATCGGGCGACGAGTACTCGATCGTTTTCTCACCCGCCGGCGCCTACGTCCGGGGATTCGCTCACGAATCACCCATGAGCCCCTATGCAGAGGACGGGCCATGGCCCGGAGTGCTCGACGAGGTTCCTGACGTCTTCCGGCCGTACGTCGAGGAGCCGGCGTTCTCGGACGAGGACGGGATGCCTCTCGTCACTGCATGCATGTGGCGAGAGACGGGCGACGACGGCTGGAAAGCAGGGACGATCGACTTCCCCGACGAGGCACCGGAAGATCCGGACGGCGCCGAGTACCTCTTCCACCTGCTGGTGGATCGCTCACCGGAAGCGTTCCAGCGGTGGGCCGAGGACTACTACGAGGTCCCGGTCGACCTGGAGCCCGTTCGTCACGTCTTCTCCTCGCGTCCTCTGACCGAAGAAGTAGTCCGCGCGTTGAACTCGGAGATCGTCCTGGCAGACCTCGTGAAGGACATCACGGAGATCGGCTACCCGATGAGCTGAGACATGGAGCAACGACGAGGCCCCTGGACGCGATGCCAGGGGCCTCGGACGCAGGCAGGGGTGCCTACTCGTACTCGCGCAGCAGGTCCTCTATACGCCGGTTGGCGACGTCCTGCCGTCCGTCGAGGCACTTCGCGTACCGGGTCAACAGCACCTCGACGCTGTTGCCGGCGCGCTCGGCCACCTCGGTCGGGTCGACACCGGCGTTGAGCCACGTCGACAGCGCCGAGTGCCGCAGGTCGTACGGCCGACTCGCCATCGGTGATGCCGCGAGGGCCGGGGGCAGGGCCAGGAGTCGCGCCTCCTGCCACACGCGGTAGTAGGTCGAGGAGGGAACGACGGACCCCTTTTCGCTGAAGAAGAGCCGTCCGTCCTCAGCCGTGCCGAACGTGGCCAGATGCTCGCGCAGCTCCGTCACGAGCTGGGGCGGGATGGGCACACGACGGATGTCTTCACTCGGCCGGTTCTTGAGTCCGCGGTCATCGTGGGTCTCTCCCGAGTCGGTCCACTGCCTCCCAACGGACGGGCGTGTCCGATGGAGCAAAGCCGACCCCCAACCAGACTCGGGGAGGACGAGGTCCGTCTCGACCAGGCCCACCGCTTCCGCAGGCCGAAGGCCACCGAAGTACATCGCCGCAAAGAGCCCAACGAGGCGCCGGCCACGAGCGCGCCGGTATCCCCCTACGTAGGAGACTGCGGTAAGCAGGTTCCGGGCCTGCTCCGGATTGGCTACCACGCGCGGATCGACCTGGTTGGAGACCTTGGGCTTCTGCCACCGGACGGCGGTGATGGGGTTCTCGGAGAGCTCTCCCAAGTCGACCGCATAGTTCACGGCGTTCACGAGTGTTCGCCGCTTGCGCCGCACCGTCTCCGCAGCAGCGGCCGTGCCGTCGAGTTTGAGCTTCAGCGAGTCGAGCACTGCGCGGGCCGTCGCGGGTTCCGCCAGGTCAGCAAGCGGTCGAGATGCTTTCGAAACCCAGTGCAAGACGTTCTGCACGTCCTCCGGAGCTCCCCGATCGCCCGGACTGGGCATAACGAAAGCCCAGTTCCGTAACGCTCGCCGAATTACCTCGTCAGATGGTCGTCCCGGCCGCTCCTCCAGGAGTTCCATGGTGACGCTGGTGAGCGACTCATTGATGCCATCCCGTGTGTTGGGCGCAGCGTGCGGCCACTTCATCGCGAGATATCGGAGAGCGAAGTCGTACCACGACAGAGTGGCCTTCCCCTGCTCCATGGATGCGGGCAGGCCGGATTCCGTGTCGAACTCTTCGCCATCCCGCATGGCCTTCATGACCTTCGCGCGATAGTGGTCGGCCAGAGCCTTGGTTCGGAAGCTGTCGGAGAAGACGTTGCCTGCCACGTACCAGCGGACGCCGTAGGAAGGTGTTTTGGTGTTCCGCTTCCGGACGCCCCAGACCTTCACATCGAGGGATTTCATGCCGCTTCCTCCAACTGCCGCAACCATGTGCTGAAGTCGCTTCGCCAGACACGCAGCTCACCGTTGGGCAGCTTGAACGCGGTCGGTCCGAGCCCCAACTCCCGCCATCGGTAGAACGTCCGACGAGACACCCCACCCAACTCGTTCAGTACCTGGGGCACGGTCATCAGTTCGTCGCGTCGACGGTCCATGTCGGCTCTCCTTCCGTTCCGGGGGCGGGTTCGAGTGATTCGGCGAGCCAGGCCTCGCCTCGGGACAGGCCAGTGCCGGCGAAGACCCAGTGGGCGAGGACGAGCGTGGTTTCGCCGTCCTGCGGAACAGGTGGAGCCGCTTGGGCCCGACGCCAGTCGGCGCGAGCGTCCCGGAGGGCGCCGAGGGTGGTGGAGTAGCGGCGGGATTTGGTGGAGAAGTGGCCACGGAAGCCGAGCATGTGCGCCCACGCCCTCAGGCGGAGGTCTGCCAGTTCGCGGCGGGCGCCCAGTGTCCAGGCGGTGCGGATCAGGCGCCGAGCGTGTTCGGTGATCCGGGCCCCGGCCAGCTCGGCGAGGAAGCGGATCGGCCGGTCCAGGGTGCCGGTCGCCGTCTCGGCGCCCTTGGTGGCGTACTTGGCGATGTACGCCGCTACGGCCCGCTCGGTCAGCTCCTGGCCGTCGTCGAAGTCGGCGGATCGGATCGGGCGAACGTCGAGCTGTCGACCGAAGGTGAAGCGGTGCGCCCGGCAGTCGATCTCCGGTCCGGAAACGTGCGCGGCGGTGGCAGCAGCCCCGATGGCGTCGCTCAGCAGCTCGGCCGTGGCCCAAGCCGGGGGCGAGGTGTCGCCACCCTCGGGACCGTCGATGCGGATGACTGCGTGGAAGTGGACGGCGCCTCGCTTCTGGTACTCGGCCACCTTGGCGAAGGAGAGCCGAGCGTGGTTCCGGAACGCCCTCTGGGTGAGACCGGCACGCTTGGCGACCTCTCGGCGGAGGTAGATCGAGAAACGCCGCCACAGGTCACCGGCGTGCGCGTTCCACAGCACAGCGGCTTCGTAGTCGTAGGTGTCAGGGTCGAGTGGTGTCCCCAGGACGGCATCGCCCTCGTCGTGCCGGATGCCGCAGCGGCAGTCCCGGCCGCCGGACGGGCGGTTGTGGACCGGGCCGAAGCTCGGCGCGGTGAGGGTGGCGAACACGCGCGGGTGAGTAGCGACCTTTTCCGGGGTGCCCTTGCCGCCGCGTAGTCCGGCGGTGATGAGGTGATAGGTGTCGCGGCGGTAGGTCTCGGCGCAGGCCGCGCAACGGGTGGCCCGGCGGTTGTTGCATCGGACGAGCAGTTGGCCGGCGGGCAGGGCGGCGGAGTCGAGGCGGTTCAGGACCCTGCCGATCTCGCCGGTCGTGGTGTCGACCGCGTATTCGGTGCGGTGGCCGTCAAGGCGTACGGGGCGTGTGCAACCGCCCAGGGTGGAGAGTTGGCGGGCCAGCTCGGGCATGGTGCCGAGGGAGGCCAGCATGGAGAGGTCCGCCAGCGGAGGCGGAGTCTGCCGGGTGATGATGGGAGTTCCTTTCGGCTGTTTCAGCGGTTGCGAGGGACGGCCTCGGGGCGGCGGGATGCTTGGCGGCTTGTTGCCGCCCCGGGGCTGGTCAGCGCTGGTTCGTGCCGTTGAGGAGAGAGCGCAGGACCACGGCGGCGATGGCCACGGACACGGCCGAAACGGCGACGGCCGCCAGGAGCGCGGTGAGGACGACTCCGACAACGGCCACGGCGGCGACCGCGGCGACACCCACCCCCACAGACGGGGTGAGCGGGCGGCCGACGGTGCGATCCGGGACGTGAGCTTGCGGGATGTGCGCGGTGATGCTCGGAACGTGCGGAGTGTCGGGCAGCTTGGGGCGGAGCATGGCTGGACTCCTCATCGGTCGGGTTGTCATTCGCGGGTGCCGTTGACGACGTCGACCCCGGAGCGGGTGCCGGACTCGATGGCGGGGGCGAGGAAGGTGTGCGAGAGCCAGAAGCCGAACAGGGCGATCACGACGGCGACCCACAGGCGGATACCGAGGAACTTGATCGCGGCCCAGGCGATGACGCCCAGGACGAAGACGAGCGGCAGAGAGACGGTCATAGGGGTCTCCTCAACGGGCGGGGCAACGGTGGGTGCGGGCGGCCAGTTCTGCGGCGGCCCGGTTGTCGTAGTCCGTGGAGAAGCCGCAGCGCGGAGCCGTACAGGCGGCGGTGTGCTTCTCGCGGCCCCGGCCGTCGTAGTAGGTGCCGACCCGCACGGGACCGATGCGGACGACACCGCGGAAGCGGCGGTTGACGGGCATCAGGGGGTCTCCCTACTGCTGTCGCCGGTGAAGTCGGCGGCGTGTTCGGCGAGCCAGCGCAAGATCTCGTCGCCCTCGTAGCTGTCTGCCGCGAGGATTACCGGCTCGGCGATCAGCACGGCTTCGGTCAGGCGGTTCTGTCGAGTCAGCTCGGCAGCACGCTTCAGCGCGCGGAGCGTGGACGGGCGCACGGGGAGAAGTCCTCCAGGATCAGGTGAGTTGTGTGGCGATCACTTCGGCGAGGGGCATCGGGACGCCGAGCCGTGCGCGAAGCGTCGAGGTGTCGATGGGCGTTCCGGTCCTGGCGCGGTGGTCATCGGCGACCTTCCGGGCGAGCGCGACGAGGGCGGGCGGTACCGGGGAGGGCAAGGCCGACTCTGCTTCGGCGGGGGGAAGTTCCACCGTTGCCGAGAGCGGCGCGGCCTCTGCGGGAGTAGGTTCCGGCCCTGTGATCGTCGAGGGCGGTTCGGATGCCGTCGCACGCGCCCCGTTCGGCTTCGGTGCTCCGTGGGCGAGCAGGGTGCCGCCCAGGAAGGCGACCGCGGGCCAGCCCGCTACGAGGATGCGGAGCCAGGCCGGTACGTCGTCCAGGTCAAGCAGGCCGGCGGTGGCGATGTTGGCACCGAGCGACGCAATGAGCGCAACGAGGAACCAGCACCAACCGGCCGCCTTCGCTTCACCGGAGCGCAGCCGCCGCCAGGCCGCCACCAACAGCAGGTCGACGGAGACCGGGTAGGCCCACGCCTTCCAGCCGTCCTGTCCGGCGGCCAACGCCAGGTCATGCAGATGGGCGAAGGACAGCGCGGCAGCGATCAGTGCTTGGACGAGTACGGCGTCCACGCGTACGGGCAGGGCGCGCACGGCCACTCCTTCCAGTTCAAGGCATGGGTGGGGTAGGGACTTGGCGCGGGACGGCCGCGCCGGCCGTTGGAACGTGAGAGCTACTCGGTGACCATCTGAGGAGTGGCCACGGGGCCGGACTCGTTCACCGGCACGGGCGGGACATACCGCCGGAACGGCGAGAGCGCCGGTACATCCGGAGCGAGGTGCGCCGTCTCGCGGCAGGTGGCCGCAGCATCGGCGAGGGACAGGTACGGGGTGCGGATGCGGGACCAGCCGCCGGACGTGTCGCCGACGACGGCGAGGCCGGGCAGCTCGGGGGCGATGGCGCAGGAGGCCAGGACCGCCTCAGGAGCGATGTCGCCGAGCGCCATCTTGGCGGATGCCTCGTCGTTCACACGGTGACAGACCCGGCCGGTCAGCTGTGCCCGGAGCATGGTCGCTCCCTTGCCCAGCTCGGCCCCGAACCGTTGACCGCAGACCTCCAGGTAGATGCCGGCCGCGCGGCCGAGCTGAGCGAGCCGGATGAGCTGGGTCACCATCTCGTCTCTCCGCTCTTCCTCCCTTTTCGTGGCTACGAGAAAGAGCTCCGCCACTTCGTCGATAAACAGCACGATGGGAGCCGCGCGCTCGCCCTGCGGCAGTCCCCAGATGTCGGAGGTGATCAGCTCTTCCGATGTGCCGGGCGCGATGCCCTGCCGGGCCTTGATCAGGTCATATCGGTCTTCCATTTCCTTGACGAGCACGGGCAGCAGCTCGGCCGCTTGCTCTGGGTCGGTCGCCAGGGCGGAGAGCCGGGCGGCGAAGGGCGCGAGCTCCACCCCGCGCTTGCAGTCGATTCCCACCAGGACCACTGGCTGAGCGGCCAGTCCGGTAAGCAGGTTCCGCAGGAACATGGACTTGCCGGACAGCGTGGCGCCGAGTACGAGTTCATGCGGTACGGCCCTGTAGTCCCGTACGAAGGCAGTCGCGTCCTCCCTCAGAGCCACGGGCACGCAGAGCGGACGGGCGTCGGTCTGGCGAGGCATCCGCACCTTGCGCAGGACGTCGAAGCCGACGAGCCGCAGTTCCACGACACCGGGCTTGACGTCCCGCACGTACACGGCGTGTACACCCCAGGCGTGCCGAAGCCGTTCAGCCGAGGCCGCCACGTCCGCCGGTTCCTGCCCCGGAGCCAGCCTCAGCCGGAGCCGCAGCCCGGTCGAGGTGGGCCGGATCATTCCCCGACGAGGGGGCACCGGCCGGACCTCACGCCGGGTGGTCGCCTTGACGGCCAAGGCCCGTAACCGCGACGGCTCGACCGTCAGGCCGCACGCGTCCATGGTCGAGGAGTACGAGGCCAGCAGCCGGGCCACCGAGATGGGCAGTCCGACCGTGGACCAGTACGCCGCCGGGTGGGCGTGCCGGGCGTAGGCCGCACCGCCTATCGCAGCGAGTCCCCCGCCCAGCTCGGCCCACGTCAACAGGTCCGGCACGCCGATCAGCCCGCCCGCTCCATCGAGAAGGCGCCCGGAGCAACGGCAGTAGCCCGGTAGGCGATGCCGTGCCGCTGCTGCCCGTTGAACACGCTCTGCCAGGGCCGGGCGACGAGACCGGGCAGCGAGACCGGAGCGCCGACGGTCAGGCCGTCCGTCACGCCGCTCTCGGGAATGGTGACCTGGATCAGCGACGACTCGCCCTCGTCGATGTAGACGACGCCGACGGTCATCAGTGCCTCGCCGCTCACGGCGTCCTTGGCGATCTCACCGGTCTGCCGGTCACGCACCTTCGGGGCCGGCGCTTCGGTGAGCAGGATCGTGGCGGTCGAGGCGTCAACGCGGATCACACGCACAGATTTCTCCTTCTGAGTCGAGCCAACCTGCCACCTGACAAGTTGACTTAGCAAGTTCGAAGTTAGAGATGCCAGGTTGACTTGTCAAGTGCGATCGGTGCGGAGATGGGGCCAACTGCCCGTAGATCAGGCTCAGTTCAGACGGTAGGTGTCTTCCAGTTCCTGCCGGTCGGCAGGAAGGAGCACGTCAGAGACCTGCAGCGCCTGCCCGGAAGCGTCACACGCGACGACCAGGACACTGAGGACGGGAACCCCGTCCGAAAGATCCAGAAGCTCGGCTTCGGCAGGCTCGGGCAGTCGGGCGGAGACCCGCTCCGTCACATGGTCGAAGCGGACCTTCTTCCGACCTTCCAGATATGCGCGGGTACTGCCACCCAGCGCTTCGGCACTCTCTAGCTCGGTGCCCTCAACGAGGCCGGCGGGGAAGTACGACGAGACCAGCTCAACTGGTTCGCCGTCCTCCTCGACCAGGAAGCGGCGCATGAGGATCTTGGCCCGCTTGGGCAACCCGAGCACCGAAGCGACTCGCGCCGGAACGGGGATGTAGCCGACCTGGACCAACCGCCCCGGAGCTTGCGACTCGTCACGCGCGAGCGCCGCACTCCCCCGACGGTCCCTCTGCTCGACGACGGCCGGGCGACCCCGCACGATCGTGCCGTACCCCTGCCGGGACTCCAGCCAGCCGTCGCGCTTCAGCAGCTCCAGCGCCCGGACGACGGTCGGCCGGGACATCCCGAAGGTTTGCACCAGTTGGTTCTCACTGGGCACTCGGGTGCCGGGCGCGTACGTGCCGTCCTCGATGCGACGCTGGAGGGTCTGAGCGAGGCGAACGTACTTCGGTGCCTCCACTTCATACGCCATGAATGCCGCCGCCTGTCGAGATTAGCCAAGTCAACTGGTCAACCAGACTAGCGACGATTCCGCCGGCGCAGTACCAGCGGAGCGTATTCCGCTTACGACGGCCAGGCATCGGCCATCTCGAAGGAGACCACCGTTCCGCCGAAGCGACTGGGCCCATGACGCCACGAGTCTGCGATGGAATCGACCAGGAGCAGCCCGCGGCCGTGCGCGTCGTCGGCATCGGGACGCCGCAGCCGCACGTTCGCCGGGAAACCTGGGTTGTGCACCTCGACCCGGAGCGAAGTCCCCTCGCGAAACCACTCCACTCGAACGACCCAGCTGTCGTCGGACCAGCCGTAGGCGATGGCGTTGGTCACCAACTCCGAAATCATCAGCGCACAGTCGTCAACCGAGCAGGCCGGGTCGTACGGCGCGATGAACTTGCGGAACCAGCGCCGGGCCCGAGGCACGGACTCCGCGACGGGGTGCAAGGTCATCGCGCCGAGCCGCGGGGAGTCCTCAGAGGGATAACGGTCGAACATGTAGGCCATCCGTGCTCACTCTCTACCGCTGCCGTCGCAGTCGAGGCAGCGCCGCTTCGATGTGGCACGCGTACGGTCGGCGGCGGCAGCAAGCCCCAGGGTCGTACGCGAGCCGACGCGCTTCCAGCCACGTCCCCGGCAACCCCGGCAAGGTAAGTGCGTGCCCTGATCCGGCCGCTGACTCGTCACACCGTGCCCCCTTCAGATGAAGTGGCCTTAGCCACTTCCTGGATAGTGGCATTAGCCACTTCATCGATGCAAGCGGTTCGCCACAACTGGCTGGCCGTCAGGCGAGGGGGTAGCCCTGCTCGAACGCCCAACGGTGCGGCGGGTAGGTGGCCTCCGCGAACTCAAGCGGCCGATCCTGGAGGTCATAGACGACATGATGGACGACCAAGGCAGCGGATCCAGGGTCGAGTTGGAGATCGGCCGCCTCGTCGGGCGTCACGGTCCGGGCGCACATGCGATCTTCGGCATAGCTTCCCTGGCGTCCCGTCATTTTCTCGACGTACATCAGGGTCCCCTCCTGGATCCGCTCGGGATCCAGAAGCTTCGGGGCCCGCTCTCCAACTTCCGGCCCGAACCACGAGGTGGACAACGTGATGGGTCCGTCCTGGTTGTTGGTCACCCGCCGCCGGTGAACAGCCCGCCGGTCCTTCACCAGGCCCAGCGCCTCAGCGACGTGATCCGGCGCCTCCAGCCAGCCGACCGACGTGATGACCGCGTACTCGCCGGGCGTGTAGATCTTCCCCGTCTGCCGGGCTCGGCCGTACAACTCGCGTGCACGCCGGTTCACTTCCAGGCTCCGCACGTACGTGCCCGAACCCTGCCGCTTCTCGACGAGTCCCTGATGGCTCAGCGCCTCCAGCGATCGAGCCGCCGTCGGCCTGGACACCTTCCAGTCGGCCGCCAGTTGCCGCTCAGAGGGAACCTCGTCCCCCGGGCGCAGGTCACCCCGAAGGATCTGATCGCGGATGAAGTGCGCGATCTGGAGATACTTCGGCTGAGCCTCCTCGATCTTGGGCATGTGCCCTCCTGATGCTGAGCCGCTCGGGCGGCAAAGTGGCTATGGCCTCTAGCCACTATAGGGTGAGTGGTCAAGACCCGACCCCGTACTCTTGGGGCCATGCCGAGGTTGATCGTCGCAGCAGGAGGAGGGGGCGACGCAGTCGCCGCCGCAATGCTTGACGCCGCCCTGTACGGCGAAGACAACGGCCGGGCGGTGATCCTCACGTATGCGTGGGACCGCTTGTTGATCGACCCAGTCCCGGGCCCCCGAGGGCCCGAGAACTTCACCGGCCTTGAACCGATCACCTCAGCGGTATGGAAAGTGCCGGCGGAGGCCCAGCCGATCGCCCCGGCAGGCTCCACTCTCCCCCGGCTTGCGGCGGAGCTCCCGCACACGTTCGCATTGATCGACCCAGGGCACGGCGTCGAGGGCGTCACCCGCCAACTCGAAGAGTTGGTAAGCCACCTGGAGCCAGAGTCGATCGATCTCCTGGACGTGGGCGGCGATGTGCTGGCTCGGGGCGACGAGCCGACGCTGAAGAGCCCACTCGCGGATGCCCTCACGCTGGCAGCATGCGGCCAGGTGAACGCGCCTATCCGGCTGCTGGTCGCGGGACCAGGCTTGGACGGGGAACTTCCACTCGCCGACATCCGTGGCATGCTCGGCCCTGTCGTCCACACCCTCACGGCCAACGATGTGGAGCCGGTCAGGTCCGTCATGGAATGGCACCCGTCCGAGGCGACCGGGATGCTCGTGGCGACGGCCCGAGGAGTACGCGGCACATGCGAGGTCCGGGACGCGGGGCTTCCCATCCCCCTGACCGACGAGGGCCCGACGGTCCACGAAGTCGACCTGGACGAGGCACTGAGCCGTAGTGAGTTGGCCCGCGCGATCATGGCGACGGCCACGTTGAACGAGGTAGAGGCACTGAGCCGCGAGGTGTGCGGTTTCTCGGAGATCGACTACGAGCGCAACAAGGCGCTGTGGCTCAAGAGGCAGCAAGGGGTACAGCTGGACGCCGAGTCAGTGCTGCCCAAACTCGACCAGTTCGAGGCCGAGGCGCGAAGCCGCGGAGTCACCCATACGACGTTCCGCCGACTCACAGAGGTACTGAGCCTCGACGGCACTCAGCGCGAGGCCCTGCGTCAGCTGCTCATCAACAGTCGGCCGGAGCAGTACACGCCCCCGCTATGGCGCATCTCAGAAGGCGCCTGAGTAACAACCTTCTTCACGGGTTCAAGGCGGCTCGCTCCGCTCGCCGCGCGCGGCCCCGGCTCGCCGCCGGGCCCGACGCTCCAGTCTCCGCCCCGCTCCGGGCCCGGCTACGCCGGCCGCGCTGCTGAGCGAGCAACGCCAGATACGCGAGACGGTAGCCCGCTGTGGCTGGGGCGGTCGGCTCCGCGGCTTTACGCAGCCACCATGGGGCGAGCCTCGAAGATCGGGGCCCACATCGGGCTATTGCGGGCAGGTCAGGAGACTGCCCGATTCGCGGCCAGCGTACGGGCCCCGATCTCTCGCCCCATGGCAGCTCCAGCCCAAAGCCGCGACACCGACCTCGGGACTGCAAGCGGGCGACGCATTCCCCGCTGCCTAAGAGCGTGGGACTTCGATGCCGTCCAGCAAGGCGACGGCCACGTCCACTGCGTCGTGCAGACGATAGTTCGTTGCTGACCTGATCACCTTCACAGCCTCACGTTCCTTGTGGGCCTGCATGAGTCGCCGCGCCTCACGCTGTGCCTCGTCTGGAACAGGCAGCTTGCGAGCACGTTCTGGCAGGGGACGCATCCATAGCGGCAGACCATCCCGGTGCGTTCTTTCTTCCCTGGATCTCCGCTGGAACCCGAACAACACAACCCCCTAAGTCAGTGGCTGAACGCTACAGCGCTGGGTCGGCTCTGGGCCGCCCGCGGTCAGCCTCCGCGTGCAAGGTCGACCAATGGCCCACCCGGCCGAGGCGTGCCCCCTGCGTGCCCGATCAGAGGGAGATGAGCGGGGAACCACGGGGAATCAGGGCGCCGCAACCACTTCCCCGCAGGTCAGCGACCTCCCAGCTCAGCAGGCGTCCGCATACGAGATCTTCCAAACTAGTGCTCTAGGACCCATGCGCAAGCGCTTGTCTGGGCCAGGAAGACTCCGCCCTGTGCAGCTCACGTGGCTCTCGGCGAGACACGCGGCGCTCAGGGAAAACACCTCTTAGACGCCCTGGCGAGGGTTTCAGCGATTTCGCGCCTCCGGGCTCTATCCGGCTTGTCGGTTTCACACTGAATAAGGGCATGGGCGATCCCGGCTGGGGGATCATCGGGCACTGGATCGTTGACTATCCCAGCTCCGCATGATCGAGGCGCAGCCGCAGCAAACCCGAAAACCTGTTGCCCCTCCTTTCGCACAACTGCTTCCGGGCCAAGCCCACAATCACCCAGGACTGCACTCCGGTATGCCGAGATCCCGTCTTCGTCCCATTGAAACGCCGTACGAGTGGGGGAACGTTCACCTGTGAGCAAATCCGGAACCAAGAAGTCGGGCTTATCCGGAATTCGTCGATAAATGATTTCCTCGTCAGATATAGACGCATCATCCCAGCCCAACACTCCCCCTCACACGCAGTTACGAGAATAGCGCTTTCCATCCCGGATTTACGGCCCAAATTCGAGAAGAAAGAACTGCGAGCGCCCTACGCACTTCAGCGTAACCGACCCCCTTATCCCCCAGCTCTCCCTCGAATCTCATCAACCCGTCGATGTCAACGTAGCGCACATAAGGGGATTCATTCGGGATGAACTCGAGCTCCAGTCGCTCGACCCCAGCTCGCCACTCAAAAAGGACAGAGCCCTCCTCGCCCGGCGTCACAAAGGGGTAGATGGTTCGGAAGTCAGCGATTCGATCCATGGTTCGATACGCGTGCCGCGTTACGGCTTGACCGACCGGTCCGCCGCCCGCACCATCCCAGTCCAGAGGCAGTTTCCTCAGCTCATGCAGCTTTTCACTGACGTAGCTCTGAACCTCCAGCTTGCTCTCAACCTCGCGCTCCCCAGCAAGGCGCTGCTCATGGGAACTCCCTGCGGACCGAGACCGACGAATCAACCACAGGCCGGCACTCGGACGCGGCTTCGAGTGGGAGCCAAGCGATGAGAAAAGATCTTGACGTTGAACACTGTAGGTTGTCACGAAATCTCGCCCCACCCTTCCCGCATCGCACTACTCGTGACTTCACGAAATGCCGCCATCAGAACGTCATGCGCGGAATCAAGCATTTCTACGTAGTTGGAGCTATCGTCGACCTCCGCTTCCGCATCCAGCGAGAGTGCCGAACTTTCGACAATCTCCCCGTTCACGGAGTCACCGCCAGCCGAATCCACACCAATAAGGACAGCGACTTTATCGTTCAATTCCGACTCGTGATAGTGCACACGAAAGCCACAATAGTCGGGATTCCTAAAGGGGAATGAAGCCTCGCTGGACCACCCACTAAGCACCCCTGCCATGGCGCTCTGCGCCGAAATGCCGGACAGATGGTTGACGTACTGCACATCCGCGCGCCTCACCACTGGCGCGGCACCAGAAGCGTCATGTGCAAGCTTCGAATACTGAGAGAACTTCTCAAGAAGCTCAGCCTTCAAAGCCTCAAATCCGGGATAGTCCTGCGACTCCTCCCCGAAAGTCCAGCTGAGCAAGAATCGGTCCTGCTGAAATCTTATATTCCTGTCGCCGGATTCAGTGGAGAAGGTGCACAAGCCCATCGGCCACGAGAGACCGGAGCGAACGAACTCGACGGCGTCACGGTCCGAGGGGCTCCACGGGGGCAGGGGCGCAACCTCTTGGAGGAGTGGGTAGTGAGCCCGCCAGTCGACTCGAAGCGGCGCTAGGTCCAGCGTCTGCAACTTGGGCATTGGCTGCAGCATCAGCGCTAGCGTCACTTCACGCACAGGTGGACGCTCGAAGCGCAACGTATCAGTCATTTGACCTCCCCCTCGCCTCAGGCTACCCGGAAGCATCGATCCAAGAACAGACGCTTATACGGCCAGGATGCGGGCTTGGTTCATCATCAAGGCCGTTTTGTTCGAGTATGCCCTTTTCTTTCACTCGGATGGGTCTAGTTGGACGCGGAGTGACCACTGCACCGGCATCCCGGCTCCGGCAGCGAGGACCGAGCCAGTCCGGACGGGATCACAGGGCGGCTGCAAGTTCCGGGGTCGTGCAGCTGGTCGGGTTGTGACCGGTTGGGGCGCATAGCAGAGCAGGCACGGGCTTCGTGATCATTGTGGTGTCTAAGCCAGATGATCACGAGGTGGCCCGTGCCTGCTGCTGCATCCTCTCCCATCCCTGCCGTGCTGGTGAAACTGGGGCCGCTGGACACCGGCCGGATCGCCGACCTGCGCCCCTACTTCGACTCGGTGCCCGACCCGCGCGCACGGCGGGGCCGCTGGTACTCACTCACAGCGATCCTGCTGGTGTGTGCCTGCGCGGCCGTCTCGGGAGCGAGGAGCATCGATGAACTCGCCGAGTGGGGTCAGCGTGCTTCGAGCGCACTCCTGACAGTGATCGGGATCCGCCGCCACCTGCTCAGATGGCGGCGCACTCCGGCGCCGGCCACGATCGGCCGTGTGCTGGGGGCTGTTGACGGTGACGCCCTGGACCGGGCGGTCGGCGCCTACCTGGCCGACCGGCACCGTGCCGCCACCGAACCCTCCCCGGCGCCGTCGCCCTCCGCGTCCGGGCGGTCGCGCGCGATCGCCGTCGACGGCAAAGCACTCAAGGGATCAGCCCGCCTTACCGCGACGCGCCGGCATCTGCTCTCCGCGGTCACTCACGGCACTGTCGTGACTCTCGCCCAGGTGGAGGTCGGCGCGAAGACCAACGAAACCACACACTTCCGGCCGCTGCTGGCGCCGCTGGACCTGACCGGCACCGTCGTCACATTCGACGCCCTGCACTCGGTCAAGGCGAACATCTCCTGGCTGGTCGAGGCCAAGAAGGCCCACTACATCGCCGTGATCAAGACCAACCAGCCCACCGCCTACGCCCAACTCGCCGCTCTGCCCTGGCAGTCCATCGCAGTCCAGCACACCGCCTCCGAGACCGGGCACGGACGCCGCGAGTCCCGCTCGATCAAGACGTGCGGGATCGCCGACGAACTCGGCGGAATCGCTTTTCCCCACGCCCGCCTGGCCATCCGCGTCCACCGCCGCCGCAAGCAGACCGGCCGGCGTGAGACCCGTGAGAGTGTCTACGCCGTCACCAGCCTCGACGCCCATCAAGCCGGGCCCGCCGACCTGGCCGCCGCGATCCGCGGCCACTGGGGAGTGGAGAACTCCTCGCACCACATCAGGGATGTCACCTTCGCCGAGGACGCCTCCACCGTCCACGCCGGGACCGCACCACGGGCCATGGCGACCCTCCGCAACCTCGCCATCGGCGTGCTGAAAACCCTCGGAGCCGACAACATCGCCAAGACCACCCGGGCGATCCGCGACGAGCCCCAACGAGCACTCCCCATCCTGGGCATCACCAACGATCCGGACAGCTACGGAACTTGATCAAGCCCTGACGGGATCAGGGACGAGGCCACCCCGAGTCTCGTGTCCCGAGCCGTGCTCGATATTCAAGGGAATCACAACCAATTGCGGGTGCTGGAGCAGGCTTCTGAGCTGCCCTCCAGCTTCCGTCAAGCCTGGTCCGGAGCCAGGACAGGCCGGGGAAGCGCGGTGATTCGCAAGCTCAGACCTCAGGGCCGGTAAGGCAGCGGGATCTCGTGCGCTGCCAGCGCAGCGGAGTAGCGCGCGACCAACGCGTCAAGGTCCGCCAGGAGAAGGCCGGCGGTCTCGCGGGCCTCAGCCATGTCGCCCTGGTCGAATGCCTCCACCACTTCAGCGACGTCGCTGCGGAGGATGGAAAGAGAGTCACCCAAGATCAGTACACCGGGGAAGCGGCGACCGGGCAGGCGCACCACTGCGTTGTTGCCACCATCCGTGAACAGCTCAGCCTCGACACGCTGCATGCGGCCATCCAACCTGACATCTGTCGACGGTCAGGCAATTCCCCATCCCGAACGTCACGTAATGGGCCAAGGGGACGGTGACGCCGCGACCGCCGTGGACATGGGGGCGGCGACCGTGCGTCGAGATCCCCAGGGCGCCACAGGTTCCCGGGCCGCCCGATAGCCAGACTTCGTTCAGGCTGGTCAGGGCTGTCCAGGGTGGCCGCAAGGCCAGCGCGGAGCGCCGCCGAAGGCGCCCTTGACCGACCGGTCCAGCCGCACACCAGGTGACATCAACGGCGGCGGACAGACCCGGCGTTGAGCGGCCGTGAACGGTCGTGCCCCAGGCGGTCAAGTGCTCCCCAAAGCCCGTCCGCTCGAACTTACAAAGCAAGTGTCAGCCCTCTGGCCCGGCTCGAACGGAGCTGGCCCCCTCCACAACGGGCCGATACTGCGGGTCTACAGCTGCCGGCCGACGCAGTCAGGACGATCGTAGGGCAGTGCCGAGTGCGGGTCAGCGACCGTCTCCGCGCCGCGCTCGGCGTAGTGGTAGGCGCGGCCTACTGGGTCCGGGCTCGGGCAGCAGGGCCACGGATCCTGCTTGCCCTCGCCTCCGCAGCGGGGTGGTCTGCTGGGGGCGGGACATGCGTGCTGCCGTATCTAAGAGGGCGGTATGTGACGTGATGCCGTATCTGTCGTCACCGGAACGTGTGTGACCGCGATGTCGGGGCTGACCAGAGGGCCCGGCCGTGCTGGAGTGTCATCCGTGAGCGACCGCCAGCCCTACAAGACCGACTTATCCGACGAGCGCTGGTCGTTGATCGAGCCTGTGATCACCGCCTGGAAGGCCCGGCACCGCTCCGTCAGCGGCCATCAGGGCAGGTACGAGATGCGGGAGATCGTCAACGCCCTGCTGTACCAGTCCCGCACCGGCTGCCAGTGGGACCTGCTCCCGCACGACTTCCCGCCGTCCGGGGCGGTGAAGTACTACTTCTACGCCTGGCGCGACGACGGCACGGACAAGACCATCCATGACCTGCTGCGCTGGCAGGTGCGGGAGAGGCGGGGCCGATTAGCCGACCCCAGCCTGGTGGCCATCGACACCCAGAGCCTGCACGCCGCCGCCGGGGTCCCGGCCTCAACGACGGGCCGGGATGCGGGCAAGAAGGTGCCGGGCCGCAAGCGGGGACTGGCCGTTGACGTGCTGGGCCTGGTGATCGCGGTGGTGGTGCTGGCTGCCTCCGCCCACGACAACACCGCCGGCACGATGCTGCTGGATCGGGTCGCCGCGGCCACCGAGCCGGGAAGCGTGAAGAAGGCCCTGGTCGACCAGGGATTCAAGAACACCGTCGTCGAGCACGGGAAGCAGGTGGGCATCGAGATCGAGGTGGTCCAGCGCAA
>NZ_JBHWKX010000106.1:0-17663 GCF_042730885.1 Streptomyces sp. NPDC059909 | reverse complement strand
TGCAGACCCGTGGGCACAGTTGAGGTCAGAGCAGTCCTGAGAAGCGATTCCCCCCATGCCTAAAGGCACGGGTCCCCTCGCTAGCTATCCGATGGTCCACGCTCAGCGCCAACGGGGAGAGGTCCGCCGGGGTCCGTTCGATGACGTCAGCCGATGTACGGCGGCTTGCGTTTGAGCTCCTGGCGGGAAATGGTCTGGCGGTGTACGGCGTCGGGGCCGTCGACGATCCGTAGGGCTCTTGCCCAGGCGTAGAAGTACGCGAGCGGCGTGTCGTTCGACACCCCGGCGGCACCGAAGACCTCGATCGCACGGTCGATCACAGAAGTCGCCATCGCCGGAGCTGCGACCTTGATCGCTGCGATCTCGGTGCGTGCGTCCTTCGCGCCGTACCGGTCAATGAGCCAGGCAGTCTTGTACACATACAGGCGAGCCTGGTCGATGTCGATTCTCGACTGGGCGATCAGCTCGCGCACCACGCCCTGTTCGGAGAGGGGCTTGCCGAAGGCGACCCGGGACTTGGCCCGGTCCGCCATCAGTGCGAGCGCCCGCTCGGCCATCCCGATGGCTCGCATCGCATGGTGGATGCGGCCGGGACCCAGCCGTGCCTGGGCGACCATGAAGCCGTCCCCTTCGTTGCCGATCAGGTTCGACGCGGGCACCCGCACATCGCGGAACAGGACCTCGGCGTGGCCGTGCTGGTCGTGGTAGCCGAAGATCGGCAGATCTCGCTCGATGGTGACGCCGGGGGTGTCCCGCGGCACCAGGATCATCGACTGCTGACGGTGGGGCTCCGCGGACGGGTCGGTCTTGCCCATGACGATGAAGACCCGGCAGCGCTCGTCCATGGCGCCGCTGACCCACCATTTCCTGCCGTTGACGACGTAGTCGTCGCCCTCACGGCGCATCACCGTGGTGATGTTGGTGGCGTCCGAGGAGGCGACGTCGGGCTCGGTCATCGAGAACGCCGAACGGATCTCGCCGGCCAGCAGCGGTTCCAGCCACCGCCGTTTCTGCTCGTGGGTGCCGAACATGTGCAGCAGTTCCATGTTCCCGGTGTCCGGCGCCTGGCAGTTGATCGCCTCCGGCGCGATCACCGGGGACCACCCCGAGACCTCCGCCACGGCGGCGTACTCCAGGTTTGTCATCCCGGACACGGTCGGCAGGAAGAGGTTCCATAGCCCCCGCCTGCGGGCGGACTCCTTCAGCAGCTCCAGAACCGGGGAGTGCTCGTGCGGGCCGTGCTCGGCGAGGTATCCGTAGTAGAGGGGCTCTGCCGGGAACACGTCTTCGCGCATGAAGTCCCACATGCGGGCGCAAGTGTCCTGCGCCTTGGCAGAGAGGGTGAAGTCCATCAGCTTCTTTCCTGGCTGATCCGGGCCAGACCTTCCTCGGCGAACCGGACCACCTCGGCGTCGAGGTCGCCGAACTCCTGTCCGGCCATGGCTCCCGCCGCGACCCGGGCGGCGATGCCCTGCGCGATAACAGCGAACTTGAAGTGGGCGAACGCCTCGTAGAAGGCGAGGTCGTCCAGGTGGGACCCGGTCGCTGTCGCGTATCGCTCCGCGAGGTGCGCCCGGTTCGGGAAGCCGGGCAGTGTCGTCACGGTGGGGGTGAGGAGCGACGTGGCCTCGCCCTGCTCACGCCAGTAGAAGAGGAGCAGCCCGAGGTCCGTCATCGGGTCGCCCAGCGTGGAGAGTTCCCAGTCGAGTACGGCGGCGACACGGGCGGGATCGGCCAGGTCCATCAGACAGTTGTCCAGTCGGTAGTCGCCGTGCACGATCGAGGGCTTCAGTATGGAGATCTTCGGAAGCGCCGCGTCGAGCCGGGCCGCGAGCTCGTCGACCGCGGGCAGGTCGTGGGTCTTCGACTTCGCCCACTGTCCGCTCCACCGCCGCAGCTGCCGCTCCAGAAAGCCTGTGGGCCTGCCGAAGTCCCCCAGGCCCACCTCGGCGGAGTCGACGGAGTGAAGGGCGACGAGCACGTCGACCAGCCCGTCCGCCAGCGCGGTACGGTTCTCCGCGTTGTCGGCGTAGGCGGGTGGGAGGGAGGCGCGGATGATGTGGCCGGGCACCTTCTCCATCACGTAGAACGGTGCACCGATCAGGTCTCCGCCGCGGTCCTCCAGGAGTACGGCGGCCACCGGGACCACGCTGCTCCGCAGTGCCTTCTGGACCTGCGCCTCGCGTCCCATGTCGTGCGCGCTCGGCAGCAGCGCCCCCGAGGGGGGCCTGCGCAGTATGACCGCGCCGGCCTCGCTCGTGACCTGGAAGGTGAGGTTGGACTTTCCGCCGGCGATGAGCGTCGCGTCGGACCGGAACCAGCGCTCGTCGTCCAGGGCCGTGGCCAGGGCCGGTCCGAGCCGGTCCAACCGCACCAGGTCGGCGAGGTGGTCGCTGGTCGCGCTCACGTGTTCTTGCCCCGCGGGATCCCGCCGGTCGTCGTCTTGGGCAGTTGCACGAGTCATCAAAGCTCCATGCCGACAGAACGTTCGCTCGGACAGTTGAACAGAGGGGGGAGGGTCGCATGTGCTCCGGTTAGGACGATCTGCCGGCCGGGCTCGGTCGGCACACCCCGATCACCCGGAAGAATCTCAGCCGGCCCTATTTCACCCCTGCGATCACGACAGTGCGGCAATCAGCGGCGCGAGCGCCGTGCCGTCGAGGTACTCGTCGACCCGCGAGATCAGACCGTCGTCGGTGACGGTGACGACCAGGGCCGCGCGCAGGAGGACCTCACCACCGGCGTTGAGCTGGTAGGTGTTCTCCTGGGTCTGCACGAATCCGCCGGCGGTGTGCAGCCGTTCCTTCACCACGACCGCGCACGTCGAGACGCTGCCGATCCCGGTGAGCAGAGTGTCGAGGTCGTCGACCGACAGCTCGATGGCATCGGTGCAGTGCCAGATGACCGCGTCGGGGGTGTACAGCCGGCGCATGGTGGCCATGTCGGCCTCGGCGATCGCGGTGGTGAACTCGTCTGCGAGGGTGTCGAATTCGGTGGTGGTGGCCATGGGAAATCCTTTTTTCGTGGGTGGAGTCAGAACTTGGAGATGATCTCGTCGGCGAACCGCTTGAGGGAGTCGGTCTTGAACGCCGTCGCCGAGAGCATTCCCTCGCCCGCGCTGTCGGCGATGTCCTCGCCCATCCAGGGCATGCAGACCAGGTCGGTGACGCCGGCGTCGCTCAGTCGCCGGTAGTCGTCGAGGGAGGTGGCGTCGATGACGCCGGCGTGCACCTCGAAGTCGGCCGAGCGTCCTTCCCTCTCCACGAGCGTGAGCAGTCTGCCCACTGTCTCGGTGACCTCGGCGAGCCCCTTCGGGACGCCGCACCAGCCGTCGGCGAGGCGGGCCGCGGTGCGCAGGCTCCAGTTCTGGTGTCCGCCGATGTAGACGGGGACCGGCGAGGTGACCCCGGGTGCCTGCTGGAAGGGCGGGAAGTCGAAGACCTCGCCGTGGTATTCGACGACCTCGCCGCTGATCGCCAGCCGGACGATGTCGATCATCTCGGTGAAGCGCTGCCTACGGGTGTCCCAGTCGATCCCGCAGAACTCGTACTCCTCGCGCATCCAGCTCATCCCGACGCCCAGGCCGAACCGGCCCTGCGAGATCAGACCCGCGGTCTTGACCTGGTTGGCCAGGAGCAGCGGGTGCCGCAGGGTCAGCTTGGTGACGTAGGGGTAGACGCGGAGTGTGGTGGTGCGGGCGGCGATCGCGGGCAGCAGTGTCATTGGCTCCAGGTAGGGCGAGTCGGTCGGCCAGAACCGCTTGCCGTCGGCGCTGTAGGGATAGCGGCTGTTCACATCGATCGGCTGGAAGACCGATTCGTTAAGACACATCGAGGTCCAGCCGTTGGCCTCGGCCGCCTCGGCCAGGGCGAAGAACTCCTCGGTGTCGCTGCCGGTGTTCCACAAGGTGAAGCGCACGGCGAACCTCCTTGTTCGCGCCGTTCGGACGGCGGCTCGGAGTGTTGGGTCGAGTTGTTCGCTGGGGGGGCGGCGGCTGCAGGTGAACATGTCGTGGAACTCCTGCGTCACCCGATCGCGGCGCCCCTGGGTGGCCGGTGACGGGCCGCCGCTCGAGGAGCTTGCCGCAGCGCGGACCGGACGCCGAGCTTCTCGAATCCCGCCGGGGAACCGGGCAGCCCAGACGGTCGTGGGGCTGGCCGGGCGTGGCTATTCAGCGGCGGCGAAGAATCCTCCGGCGCTGGCATCCACACCGCCGTCGGCGACAAGTACGGCGCCGGTGGTGTACGAGCTCTCGTCGCTCAGCAGCCACGCCACCGCGGCGGCGAGCTCGTCGGGCGCGGCGTACCGGCCGAGGGGAACGGTGCTCTCCAGGACGGACCGCCCCGCCGGGGCGTCGCCCACGCCGACGAGCTGCTCGGTCGGCCGCACCATGGCGGTGTCGGTGAAACCCGGAGCGACCGCGTTGATCCGGATGCCGAGCCGGGCCGTCTCCAGCGCCGCCGACCGCACCATGCCGATGACCGCATGCTTGGACGCCGCGTATGGACCCCACATCTGCCCGCCTCGGACACCGAGCCCGGAGGACGTCACCACGATCGAGCCGCCGGCGGCCTGTTCCGTGAACCGCCGGATGGCGGCGCGCATGCCGAGGTAGACACCGCGTACGTTGACGGAGATCACCCGGTCGAAGTCCTCGGTCGTGCTGTCGGCGAAGGGCACCAGCCTGCTGGCATATCCGGCGTTGAGGTGCGCCGCGTCGAGGCGGCCGAAGTGCTCCAGCGCCGCCGCCATGTATGCCTCGACACCGCCCTCGGTACTCACGTCCGCGCCGACGCCCACCGCGTCACCCGGCAACAGTTCGGCGGCGGCCTTCGCGGCATCGGCGTCCAGATCGACGAGGACGACCTTGCCGCCCTCGCGGCTCAGACGCCGGGCCACCGCCGAACCGATACCGCCGACCGCACCTGTGACGACGACGACCTTCCCCTTGAGTCCGTTCAACGACATCGTGCTCAACCTCCTGGATCTGATCACCATGCACTGCGATGTGGCTTCTTCGCGGGCGGCGGGCGACCGGCACCCGCACAAGTCGGGACGGTCTATGCGGCGAACACCGGGTTGACGTCCATGTAGATGCGGTAGTTGTCGACGAGTCCGTCGCGGAACCGGAAGAAGTTGCTGCAGGGCAGGGTCAGCTTCTTGCCGTCGAGCCGCTCGTAGTGCACGTCCAGGAGGCAGACGACGGTGTCGTCGGCGACCTGCCACATGTCGAGGATCTCGTGGCGGATCCCCGCGATCGACTCGTCAAACGCGCGGCTCATGGCCTCGACCTCCGCCTTGCTGTCGATCGCCTCGGCGCTGCCGAACCGGAAGTGAACGTCGTCGGTGAGGAACGCGCACACCGCCTCGGCCTCGCCACTGTCCACGGCGGTGAAGATTTCGCGGACGGTACGGGTCAGGCTGGTCTCCTGGGTGGTGGTCATGTCGACTCCTTCGTCGGCTGTGGTGGATGTGCTGAACGGCTGTCGGATGGTGGCGGGGATCGGTGCGGCGCCGGCGATTCCCGCGAGACCTGCGGCCGGGCTCTGCGGCCGGCGCACAGGCTGCAGGACGGGGACGCGTTCGCGCGGCGGCGTGCGGTGCGGCCGTGCCATTGGGGTGAGGCTGGGTGGCCCGCCGGGCAACGTGCCGGTCCGGGCGTACGAGCGGGCCCCCGTCGGTCTCGACCCGCGACGATCAGGACCGGCGTCTCCAGCTCCATTCGAGACATGTCCTGTTCCTTCACATCGGGTTCAGCTCCTGCCGCTGCCCCCGCGGACGGGCCGACGCTGCGCCACGTGCTTGCCGAGCAGGTGGGCGAAGCACAGGATCGGGCCGATCGTGGCGCCGCCCGCCCAGTAGGCCTCCGCCGACGGTGAGGCGACGCAGTTGCCCACGCCGTAGAGGCCTTCGACGGGTGTGCCGTCGTGGCGCAGCACGCGGCCGTGCACGTCGACGCGTGGCCCGCCCTTGGTGTCGAGCGTTCCGGGGCCCAACACAGTGGCGTAGTACGGTCCGGTCGGGTTCAACGCCCGCAGGGTGGGGTTCGGCCCATCGCCGCCGAACGTGGCCGCGAGGGCGAGTTCGATGGGGGTCTCCCCGCGGTGGAAGTCCCGGTCGACGCCGGTCTCGGCAAAGCCGCGGAACCGTTCGAGGGTGCATGCGAGGTTGTCGTCGAAGTCCGGGGCGAGAGCGTCGTGGTCGGCGGGCAGCCCGAGCTGTTCGAGCTTGCGGTCGATCTCGCGGGCCAGCCCGGGCAGGTCGTCGGCGGTCACGACCCAGTAGCCGTCGACGCCGGGCGGCGGGACCGGATTGCCGAAGTCCGAGCCCGCGCACCCGGTGGCGACCGGCTCGTCCCAGATCGCGATCAGCGGAAGGTTCGGGTACTGCAGCCGACGGGTGTCCCAGGCGAAGAAGGCGTGGGTCAGCTCGTGGTAGACCGCCTTCTCGTTGACCGCGCGCACCCCGCTGCGGTTGACGAGGACCATGCCGTCGCCGGGCAGCACGAAGCTGCCCGCAACGCCGCGCGGATCGCGCTGCACCCGCTCGATGACGATCGGTGTGCTCCAGGCGTGCTGCATGTTCGCCAGCTCCGCGCCGACCGACTGCGCCAGCGGCAGGAAGTCGCCGGTGTTGGTCACCGCGGCGCAGCCGCCGACATAGGGGCCGCGCAGAAACTCCCGGCGCAGACGGGCGTTGTGGGTGAAGCCGCCGGTGGCGAACACCACGCCCTGCCGCGCCCTGATCCGTCCGCCGCCAGTACCGCCGGCGACGACACCGGTCACCGCGCCGTCCTCGACGACGATGTCCACCACCGGCGTGGAGGTGCGCACCTGGACTCCGAGGCGGTCGGCGGCCCGCTCGAAGCGCTGGATCATCTCCTCGCCGCCGCTCTGTCCGCCGCCCGCAGCCGCCGGCCACAGCACCCGACCCCGCTTGGGGACGTTCTCCTCCAAGTGCGCGGCGTAGTCGGGGAAGTCCAGGCCCGATCCGACGTCGAGCGCGCCGAGGCGTTCCAAAGCGGTCACGGCGTCGTCGCCGTTGTCGTAAAAGGCTGCCAGCGCCTGGAACTCGCACTCGGGGATACCCAGGTGAGGCGCGTCGGGCGAGTACATCGCCGGCCTGGACATGCGGGCCATCAGGCGCAGGGCGTCCTCGCGCGGGTCCTTGATCCCGGCCTCACGCATGAACCGGTTGTTGAGTATCCAGAACCACGCGGCCGCCTTGCGGGTCGTCCCGCCCGTCGTGGCTGCCTTCTCCAGCACCACGACCGAGGCGTCCTCGGCCGCCGCCGTCACCGCGGCGGCGAACCCCCCGGCACCGCTGCCGACCACGACGACATCGAACTCGGCGTCCCATCGGCTGCCGTGGGATGCACCGTCCGGCACGGATGTCATATCTCTCGCCATGGAAACTCCTCATCGGGACGTGCAGCGGCCGGCCGCACAGGCCGGACACAGGGATGATGTGAGCACCGATTGCGATAGTCAAGAATAATTTCGATAATTCTTCTGCGTTGCGGTTTTCGTCTGACGAGGCAGGGCTTGATCAAGTTCCGTGAGTGTCCTGGTCGTTGGCGATGCCCAGGATGGAGAGTGCTCGTTCTGGCTTGACCCGGATCGCCCGGGTGGTCTTGGCGATGTTGTCGGCCCCGAGGATCTTCAGGGCGCCGATGGCGAGGTTGCGAAGGGTCGCCATGGCCCGTGGTGCGGTCGCGGCATGGACGGTCGAGGCGTCCTCGGCGAAGGTCACGTCCCTGATGTGGTGCGAGGAGTTCTCCACTCCCCAGTGCCCGCGGATCGCGGCGGCCAGCTCGGCGGGGCCGGCCTGATGGGCATCGAGGCTGGTGACGGCGTAGACGCTCTCCCGGGTCTCGCGTTTGCCGGTCTGCTTGCGGCGGCGGTGGACGCGGATGGCCAGGGCCGCGTGGGGGAAGGCGACCCCGCCGAGCCCGTCCGCTATGGAGCAGGTCTTGATCGAGCGGGACTCGCGGCGGCCGTGTCCGGTGTCGGAGGTGGTGTGCTGGACGGCGATGTCCCGCCACAGCAGCGCCGCGAGCTGGCTGTACGCGGTCGGCTGGTTGGTCTTGATCACGGCGATGTAGTGCGCCTTCTTTGTCTCGACCAGCCAGGTGATGTTCGCCTTCACTGAGTGCAGGGCGTCGAAGGACAGCAGGGTGCCGACCAGGTCCAGCGGCGCGAGCAGCGGCTTGAAGTGCGTGGTTTCGTTCGTCTTCGCACCGACCTCTACCTGGGCGAGGGTCACAACCGGACTGTGGGTGACCGCCGAGAGTAGATGACGGCGGGCCGTATCCAGGCGGGCGGAGCCCTTGAGCGCCTTGCCGTCCACGGCGACGACGCGCCGCGACGCCAGGGCGTCGGCCGGCTTGACGGCGCTGCGGTGCCTGTCCGCGAGGTAGGTGCCCACCGCCCGGTCCAGGGCGTCACCGTCAACCGTCCCCAACACCCGCCCGATCGTGGCCGGCGAGGGAGTGCGCCGCCATCTGAGCAGGTGACGACGGATACCGATGACCACCAGGAGCCTGCTGGAGGCATTCACGCCCCATTCGGCCAGCTCATCGATGCTCCTCGCGCTCGAGACGACCGCACAGGCGCAGACCAGCAGGATCGCTGTCAGCGAGTACCACCGGCCTCGCCGCGAGCGCGGATCGGGCACCGAGTCGAAGTAGGGACGCAGGTCAGCGACCTGGCCCGGGTCCAGCGGACCCAGCTTCAGCAGGACAGCGGGGAAGGGAGAAGATACAGCGGCAGGCACGGGCCACCTCGTGATCAACGGGCTTAAGACACCACGATGATCACGAAGCCCGTGCCTGCACTGCAATTAAAAAGATGTTTCTAAAAAATTTCGAGATTCTTCTTGACTTGCGGACAGAACGAGGACGACTCTGTGGCTGCGATCTTCCCGGTGGGCCACTCGCCCACCGGGCCACATCCAGGCTTGAGCGGCTCTCCGACCAGCCTCGGCAGAACTCCGCGCACACCGTCGCGGTGCTCAGGCCGCCGACCAACCACTGAGTCTTGATCCCGATGTGCCGTCTCGACGACGAGCCGGCATGGCGGAAGGAGCGCAATCGATGTCGATGATCCGGACAGGGCCGTCCAAGTGGCGCACTGCCGTCGGTCTCGCTGCCGCCGGGACGTGCGCGGCGGCGGCTCTCGGCGCCTGCGCCCCCTCCTCGTCCACCACGTCGCCGGCCAACGCCGCCGGCAAGCAGGACACCGCCGCCGCCCAGCGGGTCGTGGAGCTCGCGAGCACGAAGCTGCTCTACGGTCCCACCGCGGGTACCGTCGATCCCGCGCAGGTGCGCGCCCCGCGCGCCGCCGACGTCAAGGCGTTCCCCTTCAAGCCAGGCGGCCGGACGCTCAAGTTCGGCCTCGTCACCTGTGCGGCGATCTCCCCGCAGTGCACACACACGGCGACGATCACCGCAGCGTACCTGCGGAAGCTCGGCATCGGTTCGCGGATCTTCGCCTCCGACTACACACCGGCCGGCAACCAGCGCGCGATGAACGCCGCGCTGGCCTACCAGCCGGACGCGATCATCCAGCTGGCGCTCGCCCCCAGCACGATCGGCGCGCAGCTGGCCCAGGCCAAGAAGCGCCACATCCCCGTGATCGGCGGCATCGCGACGAAGGCCACCGACGGCGGGCACCTCGATGCCTACGTCCCGCAGAGCGCCAACCTCTACCAGGCAGCCGCTGCCGCGCAACTGGCGATCGCCGGCAAGGGGTCCACCAACGTCCACTGGCTCAGCGCGCCGGAGTTCCCCCAGCTTGAGGTCGGCGCCGGTACGCACTTCCTGAAGGCCGTCTGTCCGGGCTGCACCCTCACCGAGGGCACGGAGACGGCGGCCCAGGTGACCAACCCGGTCCAGATGGGACAGCTCGTCACCTCGATCATGAGGTCCCACTCCGACGTCTCGTACCTGGCGCTGGCGTCGGCCTGTGCCAATCTGCAGTCCGCGGCGGGGGCACTGCGCCAACTGCAGCACGGAACCCTGGCGGCCGCCGGCTGCGGTGCCTCGTCGATGGCGGCAATGAACGCGGGCTACCTGCCGTTCGCCACCGGCAGCGTGGAGCCGTGGGAGGCGCTCGCCTCCATCGACCAGGCACTGCGACTCCTCTCGGGCCGGCCGCCGCTCACCGACAAGGACGCGGGCCCCGCCGTCTACCTGGTGACCCCGAAGACGACCCCGGACACCTCGACCAGCGGCGCCTACGGAAAGCTCGACCGCTGGACGGTGTCGCTCTTCGACTACGTGGCGCCGTACAGCAAGGCGTGGGGAGTCGATCTGAGCAGTGTGATCGCGGATGAGAAGTAGACCCGCCATGGCGATCGCCTCCACCGCCCGCACGGACCGCGGCACATCCGTAGCAGGTACCGAAACGGATGTGCCGGCCATCGAAGCCCTCGGCGTCGAGAAGGTGTACGGAGCCACGCTGGCTCTCGGCGGCGCGGACCTCGTGGTGCACCCGGGCGAACTCCACGCGTTGCTGGGCGAGAACGGGGCGGGCAAGTCCACCCTCGTGCGCATTCTCGCCGGCGTCGAGCGCGCGGACAGCGGAAGCATCCGGCTCTTCGGTGAACCTGTCCACGCCGCGCACGGCACAGGATCGCGCGCCTCGCACGCCTTCATCCACCAGGACCTCGCGCTCTTCCAGACGATGTCCGTGGCCGCGAACATCGCCATGGTCGGCGGATTCGACCGGCGAGCGGGTCTGATCTCCGACCGGCGCACCAACCGACGCGCCGCGCAGCTACTCGACCGGCTCGGGATGCGGATCGATCCGCGGATGATGGTGGGCGAACTCCCGCTCGCCGACCAGACGGCTGTCGCGGTGGCACGCGCGCTCTCCCACGGGGTGCGGCTGATCGTCCTCGACGAGCCGACCGCGTACCTGGAGGCACGGCAGGTGCACAGCCTCCTGCAGCTGCTCGGGCGGTTGCGTGCCGAAGGCGTCGCCTGCCTGCTCATCACGCACCGGGCGGGGGACGTCCTGGACCACTGCGATTCCCTGACCGTCCTCCGCGACGGGCGCACCGTGGCCTCTGAGCCGGCCGCCGGGCTGTCCGAGCGGGACCTGGTCCGGCTGATCAGCGGGGAAGCAGCGGCGTCCGCCGCCCGCCCGGCACGGACCCGCGGTTCACACGAACCGCTGCTGCGGCTCAGCCATGCCGCGTCACCAGCCTTCGGGCCGCTCTCGCTCGACCTCGGCGCCGGGGAGATCGCCGGCATCTGCGGTCTGGCGGACTCCGGGGCCTTCGAGGTCGGCCGAGCCGTCTTCGGCCTCGCCCCCCTCACCAGCGGGACGATGTGGTTCGACGGCCGTACCGCCACGCCCTCGTCACCGGCGCAGGCGGTGGCCAAGCGCATCGCCTACGTGCCCTCCGAGCGGCGCACCGCAGGCATCGCGGAGAGCCTCACGGTGCGGGAGAACCTCTTCATGCGTCCGTCGGTGCGGTGGTTCGCACCCCTGCGCATCCGCCAGGAGCGTCGCCGGTCGGCGAAGCTGATCGAGACGATGGGGGTCTACCCGGCCCTGCCGGAACAGCCCATCAGCGCGTTCAGCGGCGGCAACCAGCAAAAAGCCGTGCTGGCCAAGTGGCTGCGCGACGAGCCACGTCTACTCGTCCTCAACGACCCAACCGCCGGCGTGGACCTCGCTGCCAAGGCCGACATCCACGCCCGGCTCCGCGCGATGGCCACAAAGCTCGGCATCGGTGTGCTGCTGATCAGTTCCGACTTCAGCGAGGTCGCCGAGTTGTCCGACCGCGTGTACGTCATGCGGCGCGGATCCGTCGTGGCCGAGGTCGACGCACAGCGGACGACGGCGGGCGAACTCGTCACCCTCGCCTACGGCGGAGCACAGAAAGGAGCGCAGACATGAGTGCGAACAACGACACGCGGACCGCGCCGCAGGAAGCCAACGCGTTCCTGACACGGTCCGCCCGCCGCGCGCAGATCGCCGACGAGGGCGCGGTGCTCCATCTGCTCGGCCGGTTCGGACTGCCGATGATACTCGTCGCCGTGATCGTGGTCTTCTCGCTGTGGCAGCCGGACAGCTTCTTCTCCTGGATCAACTTCAACGCCACCTTCGCACAGCAGGCGATCATCGTCATGGTGGCACTCGGGGCGATGATCCCCCTCATCGTGGGTGAGTTCGACCTGTCCATCGGCACCAACGCCGGCCTGGCCGCCATCCTGACCGTCGGCCTGTGCCAGATGCAGGGACTGAGACCCTGGCCGGCCATCGCCATCGCCGTCGCCGTCTCGGGACTCGTCGGGCTGCTGAACGGGTTGATCGTCACGCGGCTGAAGGTCAACTCGTTCGTCGCGACCCTCGGCATGGCCACCGCGATCGGTGGCTTCGGGCAGCTGTACACCCACCAGCAGGACATCCCCAGCGCGCCCACCGACCTGGTGGCGATCGGCCGAGCAGAGGTGTTCAACCTGCCCGTCACCGTGATCGTCGCGCTGGCGACCGCCGCTGTGCTCGCCGTGGCCCTGCAACTCCTCCCGATCGGACGGCAGCTGCTCGCGGTCGGCGCCAACCGACGGGCCGCCGAACTGACCGGAATCCGCCCCGACCTGAGGATTGTGACCTCCTTCCTGGTCGGCGGCCTCGTCGCGGGCGTCGGCGGAGCCCTCTACGGCGCCAACCTCGGCGCCGCCGGAAACCAGACCGGGGCCACCCTGCTGCTTCCGGCGTTCGCCGCCGCCTTCCTGGGCTCCACCACCATCACGCCGGGCCGCTACAACGTCCTCGGCACCCTCGTCGCCGTCCTCCTGCTCGCCTTCACCGTCTCCGGACTCGAGCAGGTCGGAGTCCAGCCGTGGATCGAGTCCGTCGTCCAGGGCATCGCCCTGATCGCCGCAGTCGCATTCTCCAGCTGGGCGATCCGCCGCCGCACGCTCCACCTACGCAACGCACAACTCGCCCTGCTCAGACCGACGGCCCCGCAGAAGGACGAACCAACCGAGCACGAGGGAGCCATCGCATGAGACTCGCGGGCAAAGTCGTCGTCATCACCGGCACCGGGGACGGCCAGGGCAGAACAGCCGCACGGCGGTTCACGGCCGAGGGCGCGTGCGTGGTCGGCTGCGACCTCAACGCGGACGCGGCCGCCGAGACCGCAAGGCTCGTGCGCGACATCGGCGGGGAGATTCTCTCCCTCGGCGGCCTGGACCTGACCGTGGAGGACGACGTCGTCCAGCTGGTCGGCGCCGCCGTGGAGCGCTTCGGCCGTATCGACGCCCTTTACAACAACGCGGCGGCCGCCCGGCTGGGGGACGTCACCGGCACGTCGGCGAGCGACTTCGACTTCACCTTCCGGGGCGTGGTGCGCATCCCCTGGCTCGTCACCAAGCACGCGACGCCCCATCTGGCGCGGTCGCCGGGCGCCGCCGTGGTCAACACCGCCTCCGTCTCGGGGCTGGTGGGCGCAGGGATGGTACGCAACGCCCCGCTGCTTGCCGCCTACGGGGCTGCCAAGGCGGCCGTCATCCGCCTCACCCAGATCTGCGCCGTCGACCTCGCCGCCCGGGGCATCCGCGTCAACTGCCTCTCCCCGGGCATCATCGACACCCCGGCCGTCTCCGGCATCCTCGGCGCGGGCGTCGACGAACGGCTGCGCGCCTGGAACGAGGAGCAGACCCTGGTGGGACGGATCGGCACGCCCGACGAGGTCGTCTCCGCAGCGCTCTTCCTCCTCTCCGACGAGGCGTCGTACATCACCGGCCACAACCTTGTCGTCGACGGCGGCTGGGTCGCCTCCGGCGGCGTCGGGCGGCCCGACCAGGAGACGGTGGAGGCGCTGGAGAGCGCCCTCGGCGCCGGGCTGCGCTACTGACCTCACTCACACGGCCACAGGTACTGCCTCCTCTGGCCGTGACCAACCGATTCACAAGGAGCAGTGAATTGCGAGATGTCTCGAAGCTGGTCGAAAGCCACCTGAACGTATGGGCGATCTCCGACCCGGCCGACCGGGCCGCCGAGCTCGCCCGGATCTACACGGCGGATGTGACCATCGTCGAACCTGACGGAATCGTGGTCGGCAGGGATGCCCTCAACGCCCGGATCGGGAAGTTGCAAGAACACTTCGGCGGTCTCGTGTTCAACGTGAGCGGCTCCATCGAGCACCACAACGACTACGCCATGTATGCCTGGCACCAGCCGGTCGCCAACCGGGCGGAGGATGTCTTCGGCTGGGACGTCCTCCACTTCGACGGTGATCTGATCGACCGCGCCGTCATGTTCATCCCGGGATTCGCCGATCTGGACGTGCCCGGCCACGCGTAGCGCGCGGTCATCACGAGGTGGTGGCGGCCCCTTCCGAAGCCAAAGAGAGCATCGCCGGAGCCGGCGGACCGCGGGGCCCACCGGGCCTCCGGCCAGCCCACGGTGCCACGGGGCCGCCACCACATCATGGCGTGCTGCCCGCCACCGGAGGCGCGACCTCTCGTACGCCGACGTCGACGCGGGCCGGACCTGGGACGGCCGCGGCGCGTTCGCCGCCAGCCGTTCGTCGTACCGGGCGGCTGCGTGTGAGTACGACAGGATGCCCACCGGTTCTTCTCCTGTGCCCCATCGATAAGGAAAACTTATGCCGTTGCACCGACTCTCCTCTATCACCATCGGAGTTCCGGACGTTGCCGAAGTCGCGGCCTACTACGCAGACTTCGGCCTGGAGCAGGTGGCACCGAGCCGGTTCGCCACCCAGGACGGCGGCGAACAACTCCGCCTCGAATACGCGCCGTCTCGTCGGCTGCTCGGCGTCGAGATCGGCGTCGACGACGCCGACGATCTCGACAAGGTGGCCAGCAGCCTGGAGAAGTTCGGTGTGCAAGCCGAACGCTCGGCCGACGCCCTGTCCGCGGTCGAGCCGGTTACCGGGGTCCGGGCCACTCTGCGCGTCGCCCAGCACCTGATCCAGCCATCCACTCCGGCGACGCCCTACAACGGTCCCGGCCGGGTCGACCGGCCCAACGGCCGGGCGCCCGGGATCCAGCGCGAGTACCGGGTCCGTCCCCGCAAGCTCGGCCACATCGTGATCGGTTCGACCGACGAGGAGGCGACCCGCGGCTTCTTCACCGACGGCCTCGGTTTCAAGGTGACGGACCAGGTGCCTGGGCTCGCCGCGTTCCTGCGCTGTTCGAACGACCACCACAACGTGCTGGTGCAGTCGGCGCCGGTGAGCTTCCTGCACCACTCTGCCTGGGAGGTGGACGACATCGACGAGGTGGGACGTGGCGCGATGGCGATGCTCGAAGACCACCCCGAACGCCATGTGTGGGGGCTGGGCCGCCACCACATCGGCTCGAACTTCTTCTGGTATCTGCGCGATCCCGCGGGGAACTTCTCCGAGTATTACTCCGACCTCGACGAGATTATCGACGACCAACTGTGGAAGCCGGAAACGGTGCACGGCGCCCGAGGCCTGTTCAACTGGGGCCCGCCGCTTCCGCCCTCGTTCCTCCACCCCGAGGACCTCGCCGCGCTGATGACCGGCACGCACTCCGCGGGCTGATTCCTTCCAACCCAGTCAACTGTCCTGTTCAGAGAAAGTCGTGGACATGCCTCCAAAGCAGTGGGACGTCCCGGTCCTGATCGTGGGAGGGGGGCCGGCCGGCCTGGCCGCCTCTCTCGCCCTGTCGCGCTACGGTGTCGAGCACGTGCTCGTCGAGCGGCACCCGGGCACCGCGCACACGCCGCGCGCACACATCATCAATCAGCGCACCGTCGAGATCCTGCGCCACCTCGGAATCGAGGACCGCTTCCACAGAGTAGCGACGCCGCAGAGGTACATGCGCAACAACCTGTGGGTCACCAGCCTCGCCGGCCAGGAGATCATCCGCTCCGAGACATGGGGAACAAGCGCCCGGGTCGCCGGGGAGTACGAGGCGTCGAGTCCGTGCCCGATGGCGAACTGCCCGCAGACAGTCTTCGAACCCATGCTGGTGGACGCCATCCGCGACGTCGGCGGTGATCTGCGGTTCAGTCACGAACTGGAAACCCTTGAGCAGGACGCCGACGGGGTCACCAGCACGATCCGGGACCGCTCCACGGGCGAGCTGATCACGGTGCGCTCGCAGTACGTGATCGGCGCAGACGGCGCCCGCAGCCGCGTACTGGACGCCGCCGGACTGAGCGTGGACGGCCCGGCCGGGCTCGCACACGCAGCGAATATCTGGTTCGAAGCAGACCTGACCCGGTACTTCGCTCACCGTCCGGGAGTACTCACCTGGAACGTGATGCCAGGTCCGCTGCCCCCGCTGCGCCTGGGCACCCTGATCTGCCACAAGCCGTACACGGAGTTCGTGATGGTGGTGATGTACGACCCCGCGCAGACCGATCTCGGCGCGCTCACCACCGAGGACCTCGTCGGCCGGGTGCATGCCCTGATCGGGGACGACACCGTCGACGTCAAGATCAAGGGAACCGCGGGGTGGGAGGTCAACGCCCAGGTCGCGCCGGTGTACTCGGCCGGGCGGATCTTCTGTATGGGCGACGCGGTCCACCGGCACCCGCCGTCCAACGGGCTGGGGCTGAACATGTCCGTCGCCGACGCCTACAACCTGGCCTGGAAACTGGCACTCGTGCTCGACGGCCGCGCCGGCCCCGGCTTGCTCGACAGCTATTCCGCAGAGCGTCAGCCGGTCGGCGCCGCAGGTATCCAGCGGGCGATCACCAGCCTCAACGACCTGGCCGCCATCGATGCGGCGCTCGGCCTGGAGCCGGGCCAGTCTGAAGAGGACGGATGGGCGGCGCTCGCCGTCCTCGACGAGCCCGGACCGGCCGGGGCCAAACGCCGCCAGGCACTGCGCGACGCGGTGACGCTCACCGACTACCAGTTCAACGCCCACGGCCTCGAACTCGGCTACGTCTACACCAGCGGTGCCATGATCCCAGGCCCCGAACCAACGCCGAAGCCCGCAGCCGACGCGCATTTGCACTACCGGGCGACCACCAGGCCAGGTGCCCGTGTTCCCCACGCCAGGCTCGAGCTCGACGGCATACCGGTCTCCACCCTGGACCTCGTCGACGGCCTCGGCTTCACCTTGCTGACCGGCCCCGGAGGCGAGCTTTGGGCCGAGGCCGCTGCCGAGGTCGCAACCCGCACAGGGGTGCCGGTCACGGTCCACGTCATCGGCCGCGGTACCGGCGGCCCCGCCGACCCTTACGGTGAATGGGAGCAGCTGCGGGAGGTTGACTGCGATGGCTGCGTGCTTGTCCGCCCCGACCGACACGTGGCGTGGCGGTACCAGCGCTTCGACGCCCTCGGCGCCGACGCCCTCGGCGCCGTGATGGACCAGGTTCTCGACCGTGACCCAAGCACACACCCCGTGGCCCCGCCCGAACCGGCGGTCGGCGCGTCCTCGTCCTGAGTCGTGCGTTCTCCCTCGTCGCGTTGCGTAGTGAGGGTCTCGCCTGAGTGAGACCCTCACCGTCCGGCAGCCGTCCCTCCCAGCAGCTGTCCATGAGCAAGGGGCAGCGTCTCCGGCTCCACCCGCACACCGGCATCCTGCTGTTCAGCATGATCTAGCGCGGAACCCCGGCTCTTTAGAGCCGGGAGGAATCGCTTCTCTGGATTGCTGTGACCCGCGCGTGAGCACGGGTCTGCACTGTGGCCTTTACCCGCTC
>NZ_JBHWKX010000105.1:0-18490 GCF_042730885.1 Streptomyces sp. NPDC059909 | reverse complement strand
TCGAGAACCAGAAGCGTCCTGGCTAAGGACAACAGCGCAGACCCGTGGTCCAGCACGGGTCAGGGCAATCGAGAGAAGCGCTTCCTCCCGGGCGTGAACGCCCGGGGTTCCGCGCTAGATCGTGCTGAACAGCTCGTGGGTGTCGAATCCAAAGAGCAGCAGGAGGCCCCGGTGCCGCAGTCTTCCGTGTCGATGGCCGGGCAGTCCAACTCGGCTGCTCCATCGTGTGATTGCCTCGCGCACGTGTACGGCAACGCGGCTGACCGACCCGAGCGGCAGCGCCGGTACCCGACGGACATGACGGACGCGGAGTGCGCCGAGGTCCGGCCGCTGCTTTCGGTGCGGGGCTTGCTGCGCGGGCGGGGCGGTCGGCCGGAACGGTACTGCCACCGCGCGATGCTGACTGCAGGAGGAAGCGGCTCAGCGGTTCCTCTCGCGCCGACGGCGTGCCTGATCAAGCGCCGCGGCTGTGGGCTTGATCAGGCACGAACGATGGCCAGTACCTCGTCGCGGAGCCGGGCGACGGTGTCCGCCTCGGTGGCCTCGACATTGAGCCGCAGCAGCGGTTCGGTGTTGGAGGGGCGAAGGTTGAACCACCAGTCCGCGGTGCTGATCGTGAGTCCGTCGAGCTCGTCGGCGATGACACTGTTCCGGCCGGCGAAGGCCTCGCGTACGGCGGCGATCGCACCGGCCTGATCCGTGACGACGCTGTTGATCTCGCCCGAGGCCGCGTAGCGCTCGTACTCCGCCACGAGTGCCGAAAGCGGTACCTGATCGCCGCCGAGGGCGGCGATCAGGTGCAGGGCAGCCAGCATGCCGGTGTCGGCGAACCAGAAGTCGCGGAAGTAGTAGTGCGCCGAGTGCTCACCGCCGAAGACCGCGTGGGTCCGCGCCATCTCGGCCTTGATGAACGAGTGGCCGACCCGGGTGCGGACCGGAGTACCGCCGTGCTCGCGCACCGCGTCCGGCACGGCCCGCGATGTGATCAGGTTGTGAATGACGGCGCTGCCGGGACGGTCGGCCAGCAGCCGGGTCGCGATCAAGGCCGTGATGGCGGACGGCGAGATGGGTTCGCCCCGCTCGTCGACGACGAAGCAGCGGTCGGCGTCGCCGTCGAACGCCAGGCCCATGTCCGCCCCGGTCTCGCGGACCTTGTGCTGCAGGTCGGCGATGTTCTTTGGCTCCAGTGGATTGGCCTCGTGATGGGGGAACGTGCCGTCCAGCTCGAAGTACATCGGGACCAGGTCCACCGGCAGATCGCGGAAGACCGCGGGGGTGGTGAGACCGCCCATGCCGTTGCCCGCGTCCACCACGATCTTGAGCGGCCGGATCGCCGTGAGGTCGACCAGGCCCAGGAGGTGGGCGGCGTACTCCTGGAGCATGTTTCGCGGGGTGATGGAGCCCGGCCTGCCGGGGGAGATCGGCAGCGGCTCTCCCGCGGACCAGTGCTCCACGAGCTCGCGGATCTCGCGCAGTCCCGTCGCCTCGCCCACCGGCGCCGCCCCGGCCCGGCACATCTTGATGCCGTTGTACTGGGCCGGGTTGTGGCTCGCCGTGAACATCGCACCCGGCCGCCCCAGCTTTCCGCTGGCGAAATACAGTCCGTCGGTGGAACACAGACCGATCTCGGTCACGTCGGCGCCGCGCCCCGCGGCGCCCTCGGCGAAGGCGCGGGCAAGTGCCGGGGAACTGGGGCGCATGTCGTGGCCGATGACGATCGCGTCCGCGCCCGTCACCTCGACGAAGGCCGCTCCGAAGAGCCGGGCGAGGTCCTCGTTCAGTTGGTCGGGGACGGTGCCGCGGACGTCGTAGGCCTTCACCAGGCCGGAGAGATCAACGCTGGACCTGTCACTCACTTCTTGCTCTCCTTGAAAGTCATCCACACGGCCGTGTCCTGCGGGATCGTCCGGCCTTCCAGCGGGGCGCTGGCGAGCAGCACCTCGGCGCCGTCGTCCAGCGGCAGTGGCCGCTCACCGAAGTTGACCACGCACCTCAGACCCGCGCCGCGTTCGAATCCGAACCATGCGCCACTGTCGGGCCCGTCGAGCTTCAGGACGACGTCCGAGGCCCGGTGCGCGCGCCGTAGACGCAGCGCCGATCGGTACAGTGCGAGCATCGAGTCGCCGTCGGCCTCCTGCGCCAGGGCGCAGAGCCCGGCCCAGTCGGCCGGCTGTGGAAACCAGCAGTCCTCCGCGGCGGCGGTGCTGAAGCCGTACGCGGCGGCGTCGCCCTGCCAGGGCAGTGGCACTCGGCAGCCGTCGCGCCCGCGCTCCTGGTGTCCGGAGCGCTCCCACAAGGGGTCGCGCAGCCGGTCGTCGGGCAGCTCGGCCTGCGGCAGGCCGAGTTCCTCGCCCTGGTAGACATAGGCGGCGCCCGGCAGCGCGAGCATGAGCAGCGCCGCGGCCCGGGCCCGCCGCTCACCGACCGTGCTGCCGCCGTAGCGGGTGACCGGCCGGACCGCGTCATGGCTGGAGAGCACCCAGGTGACCGGGGCGCCCACGGCCTGCATGGAGGCGGCGGACTGCTCGACCACGTCGCGCATTGTCGCCCCGTCCCAGGGGCACTCCAGGAAGGCGAAGTTGAAGGTCTGCTGCATCTCGCCGGGACTGACGTAACGGGCCAGCCGCTCGGGATCGAAGATGCCGGCCTCGGCCACCATCACCCGTTCCCGGGGGGCCACTGCGCCCGCGGGCGCGGGATGGTTGTCCAGTAGAGCGCGCCACCGGCGGAAGAGCGGGTGCAGCTCCTCCTGGTCGTAGTAGGGCATCAGGTGGTTGCGGAAGATGTCCTTGTGCTGTCCGGGTCCTGCGTCCGGTAGGCCATCGGCTTTGAACAGGGTGTGGGCGACATCGACCCGGAAGCCGTCGACACCGCGGTCCAGCCAGTGGGTCAGGATCCGCTCGAAGTCGGCGACGACCTCCGGATCACGCCAGTTCAGGTCCGGCTGCTCCGGGGCGTGCAGGTGCAGGTACCACTCACCTGGGTTGCCGTCGTGGTCGGGGACCCGGGTCCATGCCGGTCCGCCGAAGGCCGACTGCCAGTCGTTGGGCGGCAGCGTTCCGTCCGCGCCCCGGCCGGGGCGGAAGATGTACCGCTGCCTTGCCCGAGAGCCCGGCGCGGTGGCGACGGCCGCCCTGAACCACGGGTGCTCGTGGGAGGTGTGATTGGGCACCAGGTCCACGAGGACCTTGATGCCCAGGGCGTGGGCCCGGGCCACCAGGGCGTCGAAGTCGGCCCTGGTGCCGAGGTCCGGGGCGATGTCGGTGTGGTCGGCGATGTCGTAGCCGCCGTCTGCCAGCGGCGAGGGGTAGAACGGTGTGATCCACACCGCGTCCACGCCCAGCCGGCCGAGGTGGTCGAGGCGTGCCGTTGCTCCGGCCAGGTCGCCCACACCGTCGCCGTCGCTGTCGGCGAAGGAGCGCGGATAGATCTCGTAGCACACGGCGTCCCGCCACCACGCGGTGTCCGGACCATGGGCGGCGCCGACTCCGGGCCCGGCGAGGGCCGGGCCCGGGAAGCCGGCACCGACGGCCGGGCTCTTGAGCGTGCTCATGCGGCCTCTCCTCGGGGCGACGGGGCCGGGACGGTGACGGGCACGGTGCGACCGGTCTCCGCCGAGCGGGTCGCCGCCTCGGCCACGGCTACCGTGGCCAGGCCGGCCTGGGCGTCGGCCACGGGGGTGCCGCCGTGCTCCGCACAGAGCAGCATGTCGGTGAAGGCCGCCCGTACGCTTTCGGAGTAGACGTACGGTTTGCGCGCCTCGCCCCCGAGGTCGATCACGAGGTCGACCCGGTGCGGGACGGTGCGCCGGACGCCGCGGCCGGAGGCCGGGCGGTCCGAGCCGGCGTCACGGGCAACCGAGACCGTGACGCGGTCCTCGCCGTGCGGGCGCAGGCCCGGGACCTGGAGGAGCTCGGCGGCCCGCTCGGGCAGCCGCTCCCAGCGGGCGGCGCCCGCGTCATCGGTCCACGCGGTGACGGTGGCGTACGTGGGGATCCAGCCGCTCACCCGGGCTTCGGCGAAGCCGTAGTCCAGCCGCATCAACTGCCGTTCGGTGCGGTGCGCGTGGGTGAAGGAGTGGGTGTGGGTGGCCACCGCCCCGCAGGGGTGGACAGCGGTGGCCACCACGATGTCCACGGGCCCGCCGGGTCGCCGCACCGCGGTGCCCTGGACCTCGACCGGGTCACTGCCCATCAGGGCCCTGGCCGCGTCGAAGAAGTGCACGCCGTGCTCGATATGGATGCCGCCGCTGTGCGCCGGGTCCCAGAACCAGTGGTCCGGCCCCAGGTCCTCGTCGGAGGCGTCGTTCTCGAAGGCGAACCGCTGCAGCGCATCCAGCAGCCCTTCCTCGCCGAGCCGCTGCAGCATCCGCAGGATCGGGTTGTAGCGCAGCACGTGGTCGACGACGAGCACGCCGGGAGCGCGGTCGGCCTCCTCCTTGACCCGGGCGGCGTCCGCCAGGGTCACGGCCATGGGCTTCTCGCAGAAGACGTGCTTGCTCGCGCGCAGGGCGATGACGGCCGCCTCGGCGTGGGCGGCCGGTGGGGTGGCCAGGGCCACCCCATCGACGTCCGGGCGTGCGACGACCTCCTCCACGGTGGCGTGGACGGCCGCGCCGTGCCGCTCGGCGAGCGCGCGGGCGCGGTCGGCGTCGGGGTCGGCGCAGGCGACGATGCGCAGGCCCGGGATGTCCCGCACCGCGTCCAGCACATAGGCGCCGAAGCCGCCGCAGCCGATCAGCGCCAGCCCGAAGCCGCGGCCGGCCTGCGGTGCGATGCTCACTCGGCCCGGTCCAGGCGCGCGACGCCGATGTGCGCGTCGGCCATGCCGTAGAAGACGTACCGCACGCCGTCGATCTCCTCGATGGCGGTCGGGAAGACGACGTTGGGCACGGTGCCGGAGCGCTCCTCCTCGGTCTCCGGGGCCATCAGCGGTTCAGTGGTGCGGGCCACCACGTTGGCCGGGTCGGCCGGGTCGAGGATCATGGCGCCGGCCGCGTAGTGGACCGTCTGCACCTGGGCGAAGGGGTCCTCGATGTTGCCGGAGACGCCGTGGTGGATGAGCAGCCAGCCCTCCTCCACCCGGATCGGGGCCGGACCCGCGCCGATCTTCAGCTCCTCCCAGGGGTACTCGGAGAGCGCGACGAGGCGGTGGTGGCGCGGCCGGGCCAGCGCACGGATGTCCTGCTTGACCTCGTCGACCGGGACGTAGGAGATCCAGATGCCGGGGCGCTCGTCCGTCACGCCGGCGGGCAGGTGAACGCCCTCACCGGGGCGGAACCAGCCCAGGTCCCACATCGGGCGGTGCAGCATGGCGTAGTACATCTCGCCGTCCGGACCCGGCACGGGCTCGGGGAAGTGCACGACGTCCTTGTTCGGGAAGAGGTTGAGGTCGGTGTCCAGGTCGGACTGGTACTCGAACTGGATCGGGCCGAGGCGCTCCCACTTCACCAGGTCCTCGGAGACGGCAAGCGCCGGCTTGGGCCCGAGCGGGCCGTACGCCACGTAGGACATCACGTGCCGGCCGAGGTCCTCGATCCAGGTGATGCGGGGGTCCTCGACACCGGCGTTGTTCTTGCCACGCTCCCAGCCCTCGTCGGGGGCGAGGACGACACCGCGGCGCTCGACACCGGTGGGGACGCCGTCCTCGACGACGACCTCGGCGAGGCCCACGCGGGAGACGTTGCCCTCGGCGACGAGCCGCGGCAGCAGGTGGAGCGTGCCGTCAGGGGTGCGGCCGGCGGCCGGGTTGAGCACGCCCTCCACCTCGAAGGTTTCGCCGGGGAGCGGGGACATGACGACGCCGACCCGGGTGAGGCGGTACGGAACGGGGTTGGCGGTGCTGTGGGTCACAGGGTTCAGCCCTTCGTGGCGGAATCGATGTCAGTGGAGGAGAAGCGGCTCTGGAACACGATGTAGAGCGCCACCGCGGGAGCCGCCAGGACGCACGCTCCGGCCAGGATCGCGCCGAAGGGGTTGGCGGCGGCCGAGGAGACGGTGCTGATGTAGTTGGCCAGCGAGACGGCCAGGGGCTGCATCTCGGCGTCCTTGGTCACCAGGAACGGCCAGAGGAACTCGTTCCAGGGCCCGGTGAAGCTGAGCAGCACCACGGAGATCAGTGCCGGCTTGCAGAGCGGCACCGCGATGCGGAACAGGATCTGCAGTTCCGAGGCGCCGTCGATGCGGGCCGCCTCGAACATGGCGGGCGGCAGCTGCAGGAAGAACTGCCGGAAGATGAAGACCGCGCTGGTGTTGATCGCGAAGGGCAGGATGATGCCCAGGTAGGAGTCGGCGAGACCGTAGTTCCGCACGATCAGCACGTACAGCGGAATGATCAGCAACTGGAAGGGCACGACCTGGACCAGAAGCACGAGGGCGAAGGTCGAGCCGCGGCCGCGGAAGTGCAGGCGCGCCAGCGCGTATCCGGCGAAAAGCCCGAAGACGGTGGTGCAGATGATCACACCGCCGGTGAAGATTCCCGAGTTCACCAACGAGCGCCCCAGCGAGATGGCCGAGTTGATCTCACTGTAGTTGTGCAGCGTCAGGTTGCCGGGGTCGGGGAACGCCCCCGCCGGGCTGGAGTCCGGCTCCTCCTGCAGGGAGCCGATGATCATGTAGTAGAAGGGGAAGAGGAAGGCGAAGGCTCCGACGAGCAGCGCGATCTTCGACCCGATCGACAGGGGGCCCCTCCCGGCCTCTTCCGACAGGCTCTTGCGCCGTTTTGCGGAGGAGGGTGCGACGTCGACGCTCATGTCAGTCCCTCTCCGTGAAGCGGCGGTAGACGAGCGAGATGGCGGTGATCAGGACCACGAGGATCACGCCGATGGCGGCGGCCTCGTCGGGATGCCCTTGCTGCAGACCTCGCTGGTACATGAGGAGGACCGGCGATGTCGTCGCTCCGTCGGGTCCGCCGCCGCTGGTGAGCAGGTAGGGCTCGGTGAACAGGTTGGCGCCGGTCACCGTGGCCAGAATGAGCACCAGCAGCGTGGCGGGGCGTACCGCGGGCACCGTGATCGACCGGAAGATGCGGAACTTCCCGGCACCGTCGATCGCCGCCGACTCGTACAGCTCGTTGGGCACGTTCTGCAGCGCCGACAGATACAGCACCACGAAGAAGCCCAACTGCTTCCAGGCGACGAAGACCGCGACGAGCGGCATCGCCAGCGTGGAGTTCACCAGCCACGAGGGATCCGGCGCGAGAGGCCCGAGGGCCTTGTTGACCACGCCATTGGTGTTGAACAGGAACAGCCACACACCCACGACCGCGACACTGGCCGTGATGTAGGGGATGTAATAGGCCGTCCGGAAGAAGGAGCGGCCCCGCAGCTTCTTGTTGAGCGCGCTGGCGAGGACTAGCGAGCTCACCACCGTCAGCGGAACGTTGATGACGAGGAAGACGGCGATGTTGGTGAAGGAGCGCCACACGGCGGGGTCCGAGAGGACCGCGACGTAGTTGTCCAGTCCCACGAACGGCCGGTCGACCTGCACCCCGGGGGCGGTGAAGAAGTAGTCGTGGAACGAGATCCACACGGCGTAGCCGAGTGGGTACACGAACACGGCGGCCAGGTAGAGCAGATACGGAGAGACCATCAGCGTCCCGATGGGCTGGCGGCCCCCCAGCCGCCGCCACAGGGGCTGCCTGTGCTCCGCCGTGCTCCTCCCGGCTCCGTGAGGAGCACGGCGGGAGCGCCGGGTCTCGAGCTGTGTGGAGGACATGGCCGGCTACTGACCCTCTGCGAGCTTCTCGACCTTGCCGGCGGCGTCCTGGAACGTGGCGTTCAGGTCACCCTTGCCGAAGATGACGGCCTTGGTGTAGGCGTCGCGGAAGGTCTGCCAGATCTCCACCGAGTTCGGAACGTTGGGGGACTCGATCGTGTGCTCGGCCTGCTTCGCGAAGAACTCGTAGTCCTTGTTCTTGGCGAAGTAGTCCGGGAAGGCGCCGAGCAGGTCCTGGCGCATCGGCATCTGGCCGGTCGCCTCCAGGAGCTTGCCGTCCTGCTCCTTGCTGGTGGCGAACTTGATGACGTCCCAGGCCGTCGCCTTGTTCTCGCACGAGGAGTACATACCGATGGACTTCTGGTCGCTGAAGGTGCCCTTGGCCGGCGTCCCGTCGGCCGTCGGCACGGGGGCGACGCCCCACTTCACCTTGTCGCCGTAGACGGAAATGGCCCACGGGCCGACGGTGGCCATGGCCGCCTTGCCCTCGGCGAAGGAGTCACCGTTGAAGGATTCCCTCGGAGCCAGCTTCTCGGCGTACATGGTCTTCCACATCTCCGCGGCCTTCAGGCCCTCCGGCGAGGCGAACTGCGCCTTGCCGCCCTCGACCAGCTGCTTGCCGGTCTGGGCCGCGAGCAGCGGGTAGTAGTCGAACCAGGACTGGTAGAACTCGGAGGTGGGAGCCGGCCAGATGGCTGCCTTCACCCCGCCGGCGCTCACCAGCTTGCGCGAGGTCTCCAGGAAGTCCTTGTAGCTCGACAGCTTCGGGTTCTCGGGGTCGAGCCCGGCCTTCTTGAAGATGTCCTTGTTGTAAATGATCGAGACCGGGTTGCTCTTCCACGGCATCTGGTAGTACTTGCCGTCAGGGGAGGCGTACTGCGCGAGCCGGTCCCCGACCCGCGACTGCAGGTACTCCTTGGCACCGGGGAATTCGTCCAACGCGACCAGACCGCCCTGCTTCTGGAAGCCGGGCACCGCGGCCGGAGCGGTGTTGAGGACCAGGCACGGCGCGTTGCCGGCAGCGATCGCAGCGCCGATGACCTCCTCGGAACTCTTGCCCGCGGGGATCTCCTGGGCGGTCACCTTCTCATTGGGATGAGCGGCGTTCCAGGCCGCCACCATGCTCTTCCCCCAGGCGACTTCCTGCGCATTGTTGGAGTACCAGATCTTGATCGGTCCGCGTGCGTCGTTCGATGCGCTGCCGGACTCCGATCCGCCGCCGCATGCGGTCAGGGCCAGGGCGGCCGCGGGAACTATCGCGAGGAAAGCCTTCTTCATTGGAGGTTCCATTTCTCACTGGATGGGGTCAACAGGCGGTCATCGGCGTCGCGTGACGTGCGAAGAGCACCTTCCTGAGGAGAACAAAGTCGTGGGCGGCCGAAGGCCGTCGGTCATGGGGCGGCCTCGCGGACGGGCGCTGGGCCGGTCGAGCCCCGTATGTGCAGCGTCGCGGGTTCCAGTTCGACGTCATCGGCGGCGCCTCGCTCGATGACCTCGACGAGCGCCAGCGCCGCGGCCCGGCCCCAGGACGTCGGATTGGCACGGCAGGTCGTCAGTGAAGGAAGGGTCCAGGAGGCGAGGGGGACGTCGTCGAATCCGACTATCGAAATATCCTCGGGCAGGCGCAGGCCGGCTTCCTGGGCGACGGCCATACCGGCCGTGGCCGACAGGTCGTTGCCGTACACGATGGCTGTGGGCGGAGCGCTTCGGGCCAGCAGCGCCTGGGTCGCCCGAGCTCCTCCCTCGGCGGTGAATCCTCCGGGCAGGACAGGCCCCGCCGGCAGTCCCGCCTCGGCGAGCGCGTCGGCCCACGCCTGGCGGCGGCGCCGTGCGTGCACGAACTCCTCCGGGCCGGTCACATAGGCGATGTCGAGGTGCCCCAGTTCGACGAGGTGGTGTACGGCGCGGCGGATCACGGGGCGGTCGTCCAGGTTCACCGTCGGCAGTTGCGTGCTGCCCTCGACGGCTCCCACGACGACGGCGGGCAGACCGAGCTCGGCAACGAGCTTCAGTCGCGGGTCGTCCACGCGCAGGTCGGTGAGGAACACACCGTCCACCCGCCGGTCGGCCTCGAGCCGGCGGTAGGTCGCCTCCTCGTCGCCAGGGCGGCACACATGCAGCATCAGACCGTCGCCGGTCTCGGAGATCGCCGACTCGATGCCCGCCATGAACGCCGGATAGAAGGGGTCGGTGCCGATGAGCTCCGGTTCGCGGCTCAGGACAAGCCCGACGGCGTGGGCCCTGCCGGTGGACAGCGCCCGCGCACTACGGCTCGGAGTCCACCCCAGCTTCTCGGCCGCCGCCCTGACACGCTGCTGAGTGGCGACGGCCACACCGGGCCGATCGTTGAGGACGAAGGAAACGGTCGCGCGGGAAACCCCGGCCAACGTGGCCACATCCGCGATCGTCGGGCGGCGGGACATGCGCGACTCCTGTCGTGTCCTGGCGGGCGAACTCATGATCACTGCGGGTTCCGCAAGGTTCCGGACGCGCACTGTGAAGCAGCGCCGCCCGTAGCACCGGAAATGCCGCGCCCACACCGCCGGTAATGGCGTTCAGCGACTGCATGACCAGGACTTGAACCGGTTTAAACGCTTCACATCTTGAGGTTCGCCTTTCAGCAAGTCAATGCGCCTCGGATGGTATGGGTGCTTAATCTGTTAAGTCTCTTTTCTGCTAGTTGCTCACTCTTGTGCGGATGAGGGCATCGCCTCAGCAAGTGCGCTGCGCGCAATGCGCTGTCGAGGAAAGCCGCCCCTCGCCGGCCGATGACCAACGGCGAGGGGACATGACAGTGCCCGGGCGGGCTGCGGCCGGGAAGCGTGCTCGGCACGGTGGTGCTGCCGGCGTGGCATCAACGGTGGATCAGCGATGGGGCCTGGTCCGCGAGCAGTACGACCGGATCGTGAGTACACCACCGCGCTCCGCTGGCCCCCGAGGCCGGGCAGATGCTGCGGCGCTTCACCCGCGGCGGCGGCCGGCCGAAGCATTGGAGCGCCTGTTGCGGAGCCGTGCGCTGGGTGACCAGCAGGGCGGCACAGGTCATGTACGGGACGCGCGATGGTGGCTCTGTCGGTCTCCGCCCGCGCCACCCACCCGGCCCTTTCAATCAAGCGTCGCGAGGCGGCGCTGCATGTCGTCGACCGACCGCACCCAATGGCTCGCCCCGGCAGTGGCGGCGGAACGGCCGGGTGTGACCTCGGTGTCTCCTTGTGAAGGCAATGCGTGCATCCGATCCAGCGAAATCGGCGCGTGTGACGACTTGCTTCGTGGGCGTCGCCGGATAACTGACGGCGACAGCCTGAATCCCCGTCACCTTCCCGGAGGCATGATGACGAGCCCTGCTGACGACTCCAGACCTGACTTCATCGAGCGGGCCGCAGAACCAGTCCGCGACCATCTGGCTGCCTCAACGCCATTGAGCACTTTCCTCCAAGGGGCGGGCACCCTGACGCTGGAGGAGCGCCGGCTCATCGTCGATCAGGCACTGGTCCTGCTGGAGCAGAACTACGTCCATCTGCCGCTGAAGGTGGCGATGCACGCCGTGAACCCTGTTCAGCGCTTGCGAGTCCTGCGGCGGCGCCTGGAGCGGCAGACGCCGCAGACCATGCCCCGGGAGTGGCTCTTCCATGCCGAGATGTCAGAGATCTTCCATTCGGTCAGGGACCTCCACACCAACTATCTGCTGCCCAACCCCTTCGCCGGGAAGATCGCCTTCCTTCCTTTCCTCATCGAGCAGTACACCGAGCAGCAGGAGACCAGGTTCATGGTCACCCATGTGGCCCAGGGCTTCTCCGCACCGGGTTTCGGACCTGGCGCCGAGATCACGCACTGGAGCGGCATCCCCATCGCCGATGCGGTCGACCTGAACGCGGTCCGTTTCGCCGGCAGTAACACCGCAGCCCGCCGCAGCCGTGGTGTGCAGTCGCTCACGGTGCGGCCGCTGGCCATGCACCTGCCGCCTTTCGAGGAGTGGGTCACCGTCACCTACATCGACAGCGATGACGGCCGTACGAAGCGTGAAGTACGGGAGAACTGGCGGATCGTGGACAATCTGCCCGCGTTCGTCGACGCGGACACCGTCAGCGCCGCCGCCGCCTCTCAGGGTCTGGACCTCGACGCAGACGAAGCCGGCCGGGCCAAGGTCATGCTGTTCGCACCCCGTATCGTCGCCCAGGAGCACGCTCTCCAGGCCGGTGAATCGATCCCGGAGCTGCGTCAGGGCGAGGTTGCCACCACCATGCCCAGGGTGTTCAAGGCCCGGGAGGTGCGGACGTCGTCCGGCACCTTCGGCCACATCCGCATCTTTACGTTCAACGTCGATGACCCGGTGGCGTTCGTCAACGAGTTCGTCCGCCTCATCGGGCAGCTGCCGGACCGAGGGCTCATCGTGGACGTCCGTGACAACGGCGGCGGCCACATCCATGCAGCGGAGTTCGCGCTGCAGGTCCTCACTCCCCGACGGGTTGTCCCCGAGCCGGTGCAGTTCATCACCACACCTCTCAACTTGCGGATCTGCCGCGCACACGAGCGTGACCCACTCATCGACCTCGGTCCCTGGGTCGCTTCCATGGATCAGGCTGTCGAGATCGGCGCCGCCTTCTCCGGCGCCTTCCCCATTACCCCGGAAGACGGCGCCAACGCCATCGGGCAGCAGTACTTCGGCCCGGTTGTCCTCATCACCAACGCCCGCTGCTATTCGGCCACCGACATCTTCGCGGCCGGCTTCCAGGACCACCGGATCGGACCCGTCCTCGGCACCGACGAGAACACCGGCGCCGGTGGCGCCAACGTCTGGACCCACCGGCTGCTCTCCTTGCTCCTGCAGGATGACACGGCCACGCCGTACGTGCCGCTGCCCAAGGGAGCCGGCATGCGCGTATCGATCCGCCGTACCCTGCGTGTCGGCGCCCAGTCCGGCGCCCCCGTGGAAGACCTCGGCATCACCCCCGACGAACGCCACCAGATGACCCGCCGAGACCTCATCGAGGACAACGCCGATCTCCTCGAGCGTGCCGGTCGGCATCTGAAGAGCCTGATCCCACACGCCGTGTCCATCACCGACGCTGTGTCCGTCGACGGTGGGCTGCGGCTCAAGGTCAAAGCCACCAACGTCGATCGAGTCGATGTCTACCTCGACCAGCGACCGCGTGCATCCGTCGACCTCTCCGACGGCCAGGCGGACGTGACGGTCCCCGATACGGGCGCGGCGCAGTCGGCCCGCGTTGAAGGGTTCGAAGCCGGCCGCCTGGTGGCCAGCAAGACCGAACCCGTCCCGTAGCCATCCGACATCGACCCCAGGAGCCGTCGCCACCGGTACAGCGAGGGCTCCTGGCCGATCCGGTGCGGACGGGTCGTCGATCCGAACAGACGCGGAGCCAGGGCCCCTGCTCCCTGCGAGGACCTGCAGCCGTAGCCCCTGTGACGTCCTGGGGTTGGTGTCGTCTTGCCGATCATGGGGCCGCGGGGCGTGGCGCGGGGTGACGCCGGAAGGCAAGGGCGTAGCCCCGGTGCGCACGGTGGATCCAGTGGATGCGTCCGTCGCTCGCCTGCCACGTCCGATCAGGAGACAACATGACCGCCGTCCCACCGGTATCGCTCGTCACCGACGCCAACCGTGGCATCGGTCTGGAGACCGCACGTCAGCTCGCCGCGCTCGGCCACGTCGTCCTGCGGTGCGCCAGACGGCTCGAGGATGTAGAACGGGCCGCCGTCGGCTTGACCGGACTCCCGGGCGCCGTCGTGCCGCGTCGGCTGGACGTGACAAAGGCCGACGACCTGCGCGCCCTCGAACGGTCTGTGGACGTCGAGTTCGGGCGGCTCGACGTCCTGGGCAACAACGCCGCGATCAACTACGACACGGCCGACCGCGCGGTCGACGTCGATCTCGACGAGGTGCGCCGCACGCTGGAGACCAATCTCTTCGGTGCCTGGCGGATGCTGCAGGTGTTCCTCCCGCTTCTGCGCCGGTCCACGCATCCGCGGGTGGTCAACGTTTCGAGCGAGTCGGGTTCCCTGCCGAGGATGACCGGCGGAACCCGGCGTACGGCGTCTCGAAAGCGGCCCTGAACGCCTTTACGCGCAAGGCCGCCGACGAACTTCGCGCGGAAGACGTCCTGGTGAACGCCGTGTGCCCGCGCTGGATTGCCACGGACATGGGCGGCGCGGGCGGCGGCCCCGTCGAGGACGGCGCGGCGCGTGTCGTCTGGGCGGCGACTCTGCCGGCTCCGGCCCCACCGGCGGCTTCTTCCGCGACGGGCGGCCGTTGCCGTGGTGATCGTGTCGTGCACCGCCTGGGAGCTTCTGGCGCCGCCCGCTCGGCGTGAAGCGGCGCGGCGCCGCAGCAGGCCCCTTCGACGGCGGCTGGCTGGGGCGCCGCGGGCGGACGCCTGGCGCCGGTGTGGACCTGGTCGACGTCCGCCGAGATCTGCGACGCCGTGGCGCATCCCCTGGAACCCGAGTTGCCGGCCGTCGGGGAAGGGACTGGTGGAAGCGGGGTGGCACGGAGGTCGGCACCGCGATCGACCAGCGGCTCCGGCTCTCCTTCACCACGGTCGCGCCCGTCGACGAGGCCGCGCTGACCGGCATTGAAATCACCGGCCGCACCGGCGCGGGCCTGCGGATGCGCGCCGTCGGCAATCAGCTGGCCGCTCGCCTGACGGAGACCGTCCACCGACTGGACCTCGACAACCGCGACACCCCGATGGACCGCGCACACGACGAAGAGGAGGATCTCGCCCGGCTCCTCATCGCCGCGGCCTGGTACCAGATCGCCTACCGCAACTGGACCGGCTTCACCTACACACCGCTGTTCATCAAGGCGCTGGAGGACCCCGGCGCCTTCACCCTGCAGCGGCTGCTGCAGCTCCCGCACCGCGACATGGTCACCGATGTCGTTGCCCAGCTCTACAAGGCCGCCGACGGACCTCTCAACGCCCTGCGCGCCCGCACCTGGCCAGCCGACTGCACGGGAGGACCGACCTTCCCGGGCGCCCGCATCACCGCGGACGCCGACCTGGTCGTCGACGGACTGCTCATCGACTTCAAGAGCACCAAGCACCCGCACACCCTCCGCAAGAACGTCGCCTGGCAACTCCTCGGCTACCTGCTCCTCGACACTGCCGACCAGTACCGGATCGACACCCTGGGCCTCTACCTCTCCCGCTCCGGCGTTCTCACCAACTGGTCCGTGGAGGAGTACCTGGACCTGCTCGGGACACGCCGCCGCGAGCTGGCTGCCTTCCGCGCCGCGTTTGCCGAGCTCCTGGCGGGCTGCACAGCCGACGTCGTCGCGCACGGCTCTGAAGAGGAAGACCGCGTCTGTCGTCTCCTTGAGCGCCTGGCGCCCGTCATTCCGCCCGGCCACTGTCTGGTGTGCGCTCAGCCCCTGCCCGACTCCATGCACCGGGTGTACTGCTCGCGGTGGTGCAGCATGCGCGCACCGACCCTGCGGCAGAAGGGCTGGCTGCCGCCCGGGCCCACAGTCGCGCAGGACGGCGAGGGCGGGGCGGGTCCGCGAGGAGCGTGCCGCAACCAGCTCTCCACCATCACGGGCGGCGGGAAGCGCTGACGCATCGGAGAAGGCCCTGTTCAGCAACAGCCGGAATGAGGTGAGCGACGGTGACGCGGTCGCCATCAACGGCGCGCTCAAGGCGACCCTCCGCCCCTGACGTAGCCGCCACGGCGCCCACTGTCAGTGGCAGATGCGAGGCTGGGCGGCATGGACGAGCTGATGCGCGGAAGGGTCTACGGCAGTGACCACGATGACCCCAACCCAGGTCCGCGGGCAGGTCACCAGTACCGCGAACTGGTCGCAGGCCCGTTGGACGGCCTACTGCTCGACGTGACCGGCTGGCCCGAGGATCAGCTGCGCGACGGAGCGGCACTCAGCACGGAGATCGGGTCGTTCGGCGCCGGCGGCCATGCACTCTATGGCCCACGCGCAGGTGACCCGCGCTGCTGGGACTGGCGGGGCGACACTCCCTGATCTGATGGCGAGCGGGAGCTTCCTCTCGGGCCTTGCAGACGCGCCAGCCATGGCGTGGGCGGTCGGAGTGTAGGCAGACACGCGTGTCAGAACGCCCACCCTTCGTCGGCCTCGTGCTGCCTGGCGAAGGCGTCTTGGAGCTGTAGGCGCCGCAGGAACCAAGTAATGCGGAACCCGGGCCGGGTCTCGCGATACGTGGTGCCCGTCCGGGGCGATCCCGTGGCCGGTCTTGTTATGGCGGGGGTTTTCGGCCTGGATCGCGGGCCGCTTTATCTCCCATGCGGCGTGCTCCGAGAAGGAAACGTGCACCCGCTCGAGAGACGCTCCCCGCCAGCTCCATATGGCAGTCCCACAAGTAGCCGACTGGCGGCGCCTCACTTGGTTGCGGTGACAAAAGAGATGGTGCCCTCCGAGACGGTCAGGCCACCGTACTGGTCGACTTCGAACGGGACGGCTCCTGGCCGGACTTCGCGGTCCTTGCCGGTGCGGGCGTCGAGGATGACAGGACCGTCGGTGGTGACCCCGTAGACGGCGCCGTGCCATACAGCGCCCACGTTGGGCACCGTGCGCTGGGCGCTGTGGGCGAAGTCTCACAGTTTGCTGCCCGTGGTGCTGTCGAAGGCGACGAGGGCGTTCGGCTGGCCGCCGAAGGGGTCCCAGCACACCACGACAGCGCGGGCGTCGTATCTGCACCGCCACGGCTCATAGTGCCGAGCGGTGTGGGGATGCGTGGCCCGCGTGGTTCCGGTGGCGGCGTCGAGGATGAGAAGCTGGGCTTCCCCGTCGGCGGCGAGGAGCCCTGGCCCGGCCGGGGATGCGGCGTTCGTGCCGGCGCCGCGCGAGGAATTCCACCGCTGCTTGCCGCTAGCAGCATCGAGCCCCGTGATCCGGCGGTCGTCGTATCCCTCAGCTGCCGCGCCGGCGATGACCCCGCCGGCCATCGTGACGGCATGGAAGCGCTGCTTCTTCCACCGCAGCGCCTGAGTGCCGCGGTCGAACGCGTAGGTCGTCTCCTGGGCGGTGAGGACCACGGTGGCATCGTCGGCGGCCGCGATCTTCGGCGCGAGGATCCCGTCGGCCGCCAGGTCATCGTCCCCACGCGACGGGTCGGGTTCGACTTCGACGTGCCACCGAGTCTTGCCAGTGGCCGCGTCAACTCCGAGGACTTCGATCACGGACCGAGAGGGGGATGTGCCTTCACCCGGCACGGTGCGCTCCCACGCCGCGAAGACCATCGCGCGGGCGCCATGCGCAACGATCCGTGGGGCGGCCCTGAGGGTGCCGAAGCCGTCCTGTTCCGCCTGGTACTTGGTGGGTGCCGTCCAGCGTGTCGAGCCTGTAACGGTGTCAACTGCCCGCAGACCCTCCGCCGCGGTCACATAGGCGGTGCCGTCGTGCAGGGTTACGGCAGGCCGTGACTCATCGATGCTGGCGGTACTCGGCTGGGCCGCGCCCGGCACCTCAACGCGATGCTCAGTGGCATCCGCGAAGCGCACGGGAGGGTCGAACACCTGCCGGGCCGGTGCGGAAGGCTTCGCCTCCGCGGGCTCGTTGCCTGTTTGCCGAGGTCCGTTCTCTGAGCAGGCCACCAGTAACGACGTAGCAAACAGCGCGCACGTTACCTGCGCAATCCAAGGCCTTCGCATACGTCCCCCGTTCGGTCGTCGATCATCACACAAGCAGGGACTGTATCCGAGGCGCTACGGCCGGTGATCCGAACGGTGTGAACCCGCGGGCATTCGCCGTTGTCGCAGAACTGTCGGCGCACCGACAGGTCGATCACGACGCCCTGCCCGCCGCTCGGCGTGTCCGCCAGGCGCCGTCCGTACAGGCTGTGGACCCGGTCCGGCGGCGCTCGGCAGTCCGGGCAGGGCACCGAGACGTGCTCTGGCGTCGACGCTTTGCTCACCACGCGGCCATCGCGCACGTCCTTGCACTCGAGCCGCACTCCCGCCAGATGCGCGAGCAGAAAGAAGATCTTCTCGCACGCCGCCAGCATCCAGCCCGCCGATGACGGAGCGTCACCGGCGCAGAGCAGCACGATCGACTTCGCGGAATCCGTGCCCGAACCCGGTTCAACCGACGCCGACACAGCCTCGTCAGGCGGTGTATGGGAGGCGAAGCCTCTTCAGCACCGAGGCCCACCGCCCTCCCGGCACCAGTGCAGCGCACCGGGTCCGATGTCGGTGACACGTCCGCAGCCACCGTCACATCACAGCATCTTTTCCACCAACGTGCGCACGGACGCGGCCTGGTGGCAAGCACGATTACGCCCGGGCGCACGGGCTAGGGAGCTGCGGTCTCCGGCACGGGTCCGTGGTCCGCTCTGGAGTCGGTGGTGAGCGTGGCGTGGAGCTCGGGGTCGGCATACACCTCGGCGGTGTGGCGCCACTCGGCGAGCAGCTGTGCGATGGCCGCGGTGTTCTCTAGTGCGGCGGCCGCGCCCAGGGCCTTGGCCAGCTCGATGGCGAACTGTCTCGTCTCGTGGGCCGGGAGGTAGCGCACCCATGGGAAGGCGGCGGGCAGGACGTCCATCACGAGGCGGCGGCCGTCCGCGGTGCGCATCATCTCAACGAGCATGCGGCGAGTCGCACCCGCCACCTCCTGGTCCTGCTCGGCCCGCGAGGCCGTGGTGAGCACCAAGTCCTCGTCATCCCACCGCCGGAGCACGATCCGTCGAGCCCCGCGCAGCACGGCTAGGAGCGCGTCTCAGTAACCGTCAGCTGGCCGGGAGGTCCTGATCGGCGGGATCGTTCACGGTCGCCCGGTCAGCGCCTGTGGGGCCGAC
>NZ_JBHWKX010000104.1:0-18602 GCF_042730885.1 Streptomyces sp. NPDC059909 | reverse complement strand
CGCGCGCTTGCGCAGCTCAAGGGGGTAAGGGGAAAGACGTGCCATGACTCGATCCTCTCAAACGATCGAGTCCCTACCGAACCCGGAACGGTTCACCCCGCTGCCTCAACGGCCGGAAACCTGTTTGGCATCCCATGGAGATTCAAATCGTGCGGCCAGTTCAACGAGTTGGAAGGCGTGATTCAAATCGATATCAAGCATCAGCACCTGCCATGGTACGGGCAAGGGAATTTGGGGCTCCGGATGACTCAAACAAGTGAGGGGCCACCAGCAGACTGGCGGCCCCTCACAAGCACCTCTTTTAGGACCCCAGCAACAACCTCGCCATCACCAGGACCGGTGTGTCGACGTCGTTGCTGGCAATCCCCACAGCGAGGGGAGAGCCCGCAACATTCCAGGCGGAGCTTTCAACGAATTCGCTGTCGGCGAACTCGGCTCCGTCATCGACCGAAACCGAGGTTCTGCTCCGCAATGCCTGCAGCAGCGACTCCTGGACCTCGCGGCAGAATGGCAGTTGCTCATCGATGGCCGAGTCGATTGCCTCGGATCCCAACTCATCGACATCTTCCGGCCATACCTCGGCGAAGACGAAGTCGAGGGCCCATCCACTGCCCCAGGAGGCGAGGTGAAGGAACACGCCGCCTGCCTCCCAGCGTCTGCAGCCGGGAGGGGCGACCGAACCGGAAGGTGTCCAGCCGAGCTCCTGCACCACCGAATTCATCTCTGCAAGATTTCTCTTGAGATGACCTTCAGTGGCATTGACGATGATGCTTTCCGCCACTATGTCCACTACTGCATGCCCTTTGCGCTGACGTGCCATACGGCGAGTGTACCGTTGGCCATCTCTTCAGGGAACCACTCCCGTAGAACCCCTCGGTAGAAGGCTGCTCCCTGCGGGCTGGACACTGCGTATCTCACGCCCTTTCCGCCTAGGCCTGAATTCAGAGCAAGCAGCCTTCTGGCCTGGTCGACCGTGGTCGACTCGCTGAAGTAGTTACTGGGGTGATACGGGCTTCCCTCCCATTGGTACTCGTTCTGCGTCCACTTTGACTCGACGATCCATCCATCCGTGGGCCCACCATCGACTTCGACTCGGCGACCACTGTCAATACCGCTGTTCAGTCGCCAAATCTGTTCATCGTCCTGGCCTGTCACGTGCTTCTGATATCGGAAGCCCATGCGCGACTTGTTCTTTTCAGCGATGGGCATTCTCTTCAGGAACTTCGGAGCGTCAGAAGCCGCCTCGACGGCTTCGTCGGCCCACTTGGCACCCTTCAGTGCCTTTCCGGCGCCGGGGAATACAGCTGCGGCAGCCATCGTGCACTGCCATGCCGACGGGGAGTTCGAGCAACCCTGGATGTCCGAGAATCCGGACAGTTCCTTGACGAAGTCCCAAGGGTCCACCCAGTTCTCGAGGCCCGTGGAGCCGTCGTGGTACTGGACGTTGAACTCGAGGCGCTCCGGGTCGGGGATGATCGGGTCCCCGCCCATCTGGTACTGGTTGCGTGCCTGGCAGCCGACGTCGCAGGCTTCGTGGCCGTCCCGCTCGATGTTGCTGACCGGGTTGCCGCCGGCGAAGCCGTAGCGGTTGCTGGTGGCGGCCCCGGCACCCAGGCTCATGTCGGCTGCGGCGCCGGTGTACGAGTCCCGGCTGATGAACCGGTTGTGCTCCGGGCTGTAGTCCCGGAAGCCCATGTCGTAGGTCTCCGACTGGGCGTTCCAGCGCTTGCCGTTGAAGCGGTAGGGGTTGGTCCCCTCGTCGTCCGACGCCGAAATGCTGTCCAGGCCGGTCCATTCGTCCCTGACGTCCTGGCCGTAGGCGGTGTAGCCGTAGGTGGACGTGGGAGTGCCGTCGTACGAGGTGAACGTCTCGACGTCGCCGTGGCTGTTGTAGCCGTAGTAGCCGCTGTCGCCGTTCAAGTGGTTCAGCTGGGAAAGGCGCTCTCCTCCCAGGCCGAACCGGTAGGTCCTGGCAAGGGTTCCGTCGAGCTCCTCACTGAATACCTCACTGGACAAACCCAGGTAGTTGTACTCGTAGGTGACGGCGTCGTTGACACGCTTCTCGACCGTGCGGTCGAGTGCGTCGTAGCGGTTGGCGCGGAGCCGCGAAGCGGCGGAGTTCCCTGCATATCCGTCGTGACCTGTGCTTTCGGCTGTTGTCAGTGGTGACGCTTAGGTTGTTGGCGTGAAGGTCGTGGTGCAGGTGAAGCTGCTGCCGTCGCCCGAGGCGGCGGCAGCTTTGGCGGCAACCCTGCCCGTGTGCAACCGGGCGGCTGACGCCGCATCGGTGGTGGCGTACGAGAGCGGCACCACGTCGCGTAACGAGTTGCAGAAACTGGTCTACGCGCGCCTCAAGGCCGAGTTCGGGCTCGCTGCCCAACCCGCCGTCCGCACGGTGAAGAAGGTCGTGGACGCCTACACGACGTTGCGGGCGAACATCCGGGCGGGAAACCTCGGCCCGAAGGGGTCGAGGCGGCGCAGGCGTGCGGAGTCGAAGCCGATCGTCTTCCGCCCTGATGCGGCCCAGCCGTACGACGACCGGATCCTGTCGTGGCAGCATGACGCGCGGACCGTCAGCATCTGGACCGTGGCCGGGCGGATCAAGTCCGTCCGGTACACAGGTCACCCCGGCCAGTTGGCCATGCTCGAAAAATACCGGCGGGGCGAGTCGGATCTCGTGCACCGTGACGGCATGTGGTTCCTGATCGCCACCTGCGAGATCCCCGAAGCGCCGCTCAACACCGAGCCGGTGGACTGGATCGGTGTGGACCGAGGGATTGCCAACCTCGCCACCACGTCCGACGGGGACAACTATCAGGGCCGCCGTCTTGGCCGCTACCGGCGCTGGCACGCCCGCAAGCGGGCGCAGTTGCAGGCGAAGCGGACCCGGTCCGCCGCCCGGCTGGGGGAGGCGGCCGGGCGCCGGGTGCGCGATGCCGGCTCCACTGTCATTTGGGCCGCCCGCGACCTGCACCTGTCCTGGCCGACGGTGATAGACGCCTTCCGCACAACGGCGCGCGAGGTGGTCGACGCCCCGCTGCCCGAGGTGAAGGTGCTGGGCATCGACGAGACCCGGCGGGGCAAGACGAAGTGGGAGCAGGACCCCGACAGCGGCAACTGGCATCTGACCCGGGATCGGTGGCACACCGGATTCGTCGACGCGGCCGGCCACGGCGGACTGCTCGGCCAGGTCGAGGGCCGCGCCGTCGCCGATGTCCTGGCCTGGTTGTCCACCACACCGCTGACCTGGCGCAAGAACATCTGCCACGTCGCCATCGATATGTCGGCCACCTACCGCGCCGCGATCCGCACCGGCCTGCCCGACGCCACCGTCGTGGTCGACCACTTCCACGTCGTCCAGCTCGCCAACAAGTACCCGACGGCGGATCGACTCAGGTTGCTGTCAGGGCAAGACCGGCGGCACCTATGTCCAGCGCATGCCGATGGCGGAGAGCCGCTCGATGCGTTCGGGGGTGAGCGTCGCGGCCCGGGACCGCTGATTCCCGACCCAGGCACCCAGCCGAACCGTGCGCTGCTCCTGACCATCACCATCGCCACGGTCGACAGCGATCGTCTCGATGTGCTTGCGGGGCACCCGCAGATGCCCCTCGCGCTCGTAGAACTGGCGGGCGGCGGCGAGGTGCATGGCCCACTTGTCGGCCTGCGTACGGCGTGCGGGCGGCTTCTCGTCCTCGTCTGCGGGCTGGATGCCGAGGACCTGCTCGCACATCCACTGCTGCACCATGGTCAGCTTGTCCCAGCCGAGCCGGACCGACATCACCCATCGCCCGAGGTCCTCGCCGTGGCGCACGGTCTCGCCCGGCGCGGTGGGCAGCTCCCCGTCTTCGTCCAGGTGCCGCCGGGTGAGGTGGAAGGCGCGCTGCCACTCCACCGGCCAGGTCGGGCACCACGATGGGTCGATCTCGTCCAGCTGTTCGCGCCGTTCCTGCGGCAGCGTCCCGGCCGACGACTTCACCGGGAGGCCCTCGGCTCGTCGTTGCTCGCTCTCCACCGCCCGCCGGGCGGCCGCCCGTGCATTCTTCAGAAAGATCCCCACCCGGTACCCCTGGAACGTGGCGTCCAGTGGCGCCAACAGGTGGCCCGCCTCGGCAGCCCACCCGCGCGCCGCGGCGAGGCCTTCTTCCCAGGCGACGTCGTAGTGGGACCAGATCATGCCGAGCTTCTCCAACTGCGTGACGCGGTCGGCGTCCATGTCTCCGCGGGCGTGAAATCTTCTGGCGTCGGCGGTCCACTGACCCAAGGGAAATCCGGCGAGCGAGACCGGCCATCCGGCTCTCTGCGCCTTGTCACCGTCGGGCACTCGGTAGGTGAACGGCACGCGCAGGTCGCCGTGCGCGCGGGTGTAGAGGGCGGCGGCCTCGATGCCGCGTCGCCAGTGAGCGTGCTCGGGGTTGAGGACGCGGAGGTTGATGAACGCCGCAAGCTGCGCTGGGTCGCGGGGCGTGCTGAACTTCAGCAGTGCCCGGGCCGGCGCCGACAGCCCACGCTGCTCTTCTACGCCCTCGCCTTCCTTGCTCTCCTCGCTTCCGGAACGTGTTTGTACGCCCTTGGAGCGGCTGGGGGCCTGCTGCTCCGCGAGGGTCTCCACGACGCGGGCGTCGTGCGCTCGGAGCGCTTCCAGGAGCTTGGCCAACCCGCCGAACGCCCGGCTGGTGAGCATGTTGTCCGCCGTCTCGCCGGGCCCTAGCAGGACCGGTACGACCAGCGACGCGACTTTCCCTTCGCCCGGATGGATCCGCAGCGCCCGGCCCACCGCCTGGACAAGGTCCGGCATCGACCCGCGCACATCAGCGAAGTACACGGAGTCACAGTTTCGGGTGTCGACCCCCTCCCCAAGTACCTTCACTGAGCCCAGATAGCCCTTCTCCACCACGGTGCCGTCCCTCGCGACCCCCTCGGCGAACTCCGTAAGAACCCGTTGGCGGTGGAGGGGCTTGTGTTCGCCGCACAGCCAGTTGGCCCAGACCGTAGCCGGGTACAGCTCGGGATCGCTGTCGTGGAGCCGCTTGGCGACGTTGGGGAGGCCGGCCGCGAAGGCTTCTGCTTCCTTCACGACGTGGTGGAAGACGAGCGTTCTTTGAAAGTTCTCCTCGGCGGACGCTTTCACCAGGGCGGTCTGCAGGGCGGCGAGCCGCGCCCCGCGCATCTCGTCTGTACGGCCGTCGGCACCGAGCAACTGGGCGGCCTGGAGCTGAGTGTCGGTGACGTCCACGCACACGACCTGGTAGGGGGCACAGATTCCCCGGTCGATGGCCTCCGAGAGCGACAAAGTGAAGCACCTGCTGCCGAAGGGCGAGTCGGGGGAGTCGTCCATGCTCGCCACCAGCTCACCCGGCGCGCCCTGCTCGGAGTCCTCGTCCAGCTGCCACAGCCGCGGCGTGGCCGTCATGTACAGCCGACGCAGGGACGGAATCCGCTGGTTGTCATGGACAACCGCCCACGGCTTGCCGATCCGGCCTGACGTCCTGTGCGCCTCGTCCACACAGATCAGCGACCACGCCTCAAGGCCCGCCCGATGGGCGCGCTCCAGGGTGCCCAGCCCCAGCGACGCGTACGTCGCGAACACGGTCACCTTCTCCAGATCCCGGCACCACACCGCCAGCTCCTCGGCATCGGTGGTGTTGGGAAACCCCGCCTCGTCACCGCGCAGCGAGGACACCCCGACCATCGGGCCCATCCGGCCACCCTCACGCCAAGCGCCCGCGGTCTGCGTCAACAGGTCCAGCGACGGCACCAGCACCAACACCCGCGCAGCGCACAGCGTCTCCGCGGCGCGCTGCGCCACCAGCGTCTTGCCGCTGCCGGTCGCCATCACCACCTGGGTACGCAAGCCCCGCTCCGTCATGCCGGTGCGGGCTTGTGTGTCCATGGCCCGGACGATGGCATCGACAGCTTCTCGCTGATGGGGGCGCAGGGTCCTCGTCGTCATCTGCAAAGCCTTCCGTCTCGACAGCCTCATGGGCAAGCGGCGATCAGCCCACCAAGGACGACGTGCAGTCGGACTTCTCCAACTTCGGCTCGGTCGTGCACATCTACGCCCCGGGCTCGGACATCACGTCCGACCGGAACGACAGCGACGAGGGCACGAGGACCATCTCCGGTACGTCGATGGCGCCCCCGCATGCCGTCGGCGCCGCCGCGGTCTATCTCGCCGCCCACCAGGACGCCAGCTCGGACCATGTCGCCAAGGCGCGGACAGACGGAGCCATCGCCGACAAGTTCACCAATCCGGGGCGCTGGCACCACGAACAAGCTTCTGAAGGTCATCGAGTACCGCCCGACCGTGTCGCCGGCGCTGATGAGGATCCACGGCAGCGGCTCCGGAGCACTCTCGGTCTCGCCGCCCCGCTGGTGTACTTCGACGAGCAGGGCGCCCAGGTCGGCGATGACGGACGGCAGATGCGGCATCGTGCGGATCCGGCCCTTGGGTAGCAGCGTCGCCAGCCGGGCGCCGAATCCCACGGCGACGATCTCGGTGTGATCGCTCCAGCCGCTGGTGCCCTGCCTCCAAGGCCATGGCGTGGGCGACCGCCGCCGGACCACCACCTCGCATACGTCACGGGACCGGCACGGGAGGGGCACCGGGTCACCGTCGGCGGCCAGGGGCGGACAAGGCGGCGGCGAAGTCGTCCAGGGCGGCGAAGCTGTGGGCACTGACGACGGCGTCGCAATAGGGCAACGCGGCGGCCATGCCACCGACGAGCGGACGGTAACGGGGGCTGGCTGTACGGGGGTTGACCCATACGACGCGGTATGCGACGCGGGACAGCCGTGCCATGTGCGTGGTGAGATCGACGGGCGCGCTGGTGTCCCAGCCGTCGGAGACGATGACAACCACGGCGCCGTGCGCCATGCCACGTCGGCCGAACCGTTCGTTGAACTCCGCGAGGCAGTCAGCAATCCGGGTGCCCCCGGACCAGTCCGGGGCAGCCCGCCCGGCCCGTGCCAGGGCGTCGTACGGCCCGGCCCGCCGGAAGGCGGGCGTGAGGCGGGTGAGCCGGGTGGCGAAGGTGAACACCTCGGCCCGGGCTGTGCGCGTGGCGCAGTAGAGCAGTTGCAGCATTGCGCGGGCGTAGGGTTCCATCGATCCGGAGATGTCGCAGAGCACGACGAGATCGCGGGGACGGGTGCGCGGTTCGAAGCGGCGCAGCCGCAGGGGATATCCGCCGGTGCGTCGGCTGACGGCCAGCGTGCGGCGCAGGTCGACTCGCTCGCCGTGGGGCGCGGGGCGGCGCCGACGGGACGGCCGTGTCGGGGTGCGAAGCGTGACGGTGCGCATCATCTCGGAGAGGCGCGCCAGTTCCTCGGCGGACAGGGCCGCGAAGTCGCGGGTGGCGAGGTGGTCGAGGGGACTGGCGGCAAGGGGCAGGGCCACCTCCCGCGGCTGTGCGTCGCCCTCCCGGCTGTCTCCGTCCGCGGTGGCCTTCCTGTGGGCGCCGGGGACGGTGCCCGGGAGCGATCGGGGCGGGTCGCCGGGCTGCCCGCGCCGTGCTCCGCGGTCGGCCGGGCGGCCGAAGACCTCGCGGAAGACCGCGTCGAACGGCTCGATCTGCTCGCGGTCGGACACCAGGGTGGTGAGCGCGCAGTGCCGCAACTCGCGCGTCGTCGACGGGGCCAGCAGGGTGATAGCCCGGGCGAAGCACCGTGTGCGGTCGGGGCCCACCGCGATCCCGGCGTCGCGCAGGGCGGCGGTGAACGAGGCGGCCAGTTCCGGCAGGTCAGGCATCGGTGCCGGTCTCCGCATCGACTAGCTCCGCCAGCCCGGTCCGGCGCACGGCCTGCAGGTCCTCGGCGTACTTGAGCACCGCCCCCAGGGTGCGGTTGGCGGCATCGGCGTCGAGAACGGAGAGTCCCAGCGCCTGCAGCGCGCCTGCCCAGTCGATCGCCTCGGCGATGCCGGGCGGCTTGGTGAGCTCCTGCCGGGCACGCAGCGCCGCCACCCCGTGCGCCACGCGCGCGGCCAGCCACTCGGCCGACTCCGGCACCCGTTTGCGGATGATCGCGGCGACTCGTGCGGTGTCCGGGTATTCGATCCAGTGGTAGAGGCAGCGGCGTTTCAGCGCGTCGTGAAGATCCCGGGTGCGGTTGGAGGTCAGTACCGCCACCGGCGGCACCGTGGCCCTCCGGGTCCCCAGTTCGGGGATGGTGACCGCGGCATCGGCCAGCAGCTCCAGCAGGAACGCCTCGAATTCGTCGTCGGCGCGGTCCACCTCGTCGATGAGCAGCACGGCCGGCCGCGGTCCCGGGTGGGAGATCGCTGCGAGCAGCGGCCGTGGCAGCAGATAGTCCTCGGCGAACAGGTCGGTGTCACGCAGGGACTCCCCGCGGGACTCAGCCAGCCGGATAGCGAGCAGTTGCCGCGGATAGTTCCACTCGTACAGGGCCTCGGCCGAGGAGAGCCCCTCGTAGCACTGCAGCCGGATCAGCGGGGTGTCGAGTACGGCGGCGAGGGCGCGGGCCGCCTCGGTCTTGCCCACGCCGGGCTCGCCCTCCAGCAGGATCGGCTGCCGCATGCGCACGGCCAGCAGCAGCGCCGTGGCCAGGGCGTCGTCCGCCAGGTAGCCGACGGTGTCCAGCCGCGAGCGCAGGGCGGGGACATCCGGTACGAGGGCGTCGAGGTCAGGCATGCGCGTACCGGGAAGGGTCGTCGGCGAAGGCGTGCTGGCACCCCGGCCCGCAGAAGTACGCCGTGCCGCCGTGCCGGTCCAGCGAGAGGGTGGCGGGGGTGATCGCGACGGTCATGCCGCACACGGGATCGACCGCCTCGACGGCGGTGGGCGCCCCGGCGGCGGCGCCTGCGGGCCGCACGGCCCGGGCGCGCGGGGGCCGCAACGCGATGATCTCGGCGTACACCGACAGCGCTACCTCCGCCGGGGTGCGTGCGCCGATGTCCAGGCCGGCCGGGGTCCGGACGTGCACGCGCTGCTCCTGGGTGAGGCCCAGCCCGGCAAGTACCGCCGCGCCGCGCCTCCGGCTGGCCACCAGCCCGATGTACGGGACCCCGGCGCGCACGGCCTCGATCAGCACGGGTTCCTCGTCGCGGCCGTGCGAGGCAACGACGACGACGTCCAGATCGGGCGGCAACGGCTCCCCGGGCGAGGCGGGCCGAGTGTCGAGGCCGAGCACGCGACCGACGTCGAGCAGGGCTCGGGCGATGGGCGCGTGTCCGTAGACGTACACCAGTGCCGGCGGGAGGTTGGCCTCCAGGAAGATGTCGAGCGTCCCGCCGGACAAGCACGGATTGGCCACCGTCACCAGGCCCTGGCCCGTCGCCTCCGCGCCTTCGGCCCCGGCGTCTGCGGCGGCCGTGATCCGCAGCAGCAGCGACTCGCCGGTCTCCAGCAGCCGCAGACCTTGCAGTTGCACCGTCGTTTCGGCGCATCTCCCGCCCACGAAGCCTTCGACGGTGCCGTCGGGCAGCACCAGCGCGCTGTCCCCGGGCTTGGCACTCGTGGGCCGTTCCGCGCGGACGACGGTGGCCAGAACGAACGGGGTCCGGCCGTGCCGGAGCGCGTCCGCGCGGGTCAGCAGTTCGGTGCTCGTCATCACGCGGCCTCAGGTGATCGCCAGGTCGGTGCGCAGCGGCCGGCCCTGGGCGGCCCGCCATACCGCGGCGGGAGTCAGGGGCATGTCGATGTGGCGTACGCCGAGCGGTTGCAGTGCGTCGACCACAGCGTTGACCACCGCGGCAGGCGAGCCCACGGTGGCCGACTCGCCGACACCCTTCGCGCCGATCGGGTGGTGGGGGGAGGGGGTGACGGTCTCGCCGAGCTCCCAGGACGGACACTCGACCGAGGTCGGCAGGAGATAGTCCATGAAAGATCCGCCGAGGCAGTTGCCGTCCTCGTCGAAGGCGATGACCTGCATGAGCGCCATGCCGAGGCCGTCGGCGAGCCCGCCGTGCACCTGCCCCTCGACGATCATGGGGTTGATCCTGTTGCCGCAGTCGTCCACGGCGACAAACCGGCGGACCTTGACCTGACCGGTGCCCGCGTCCACGTCGGCCACGCAGATGTAGGCGCCGAAGGGGAAGGTGAGGTTCGGCGGGTTGTATACGCAGGTCGCGTCCAGGTGGCCCTCGACACCCTCCGGCAGTTCGAGGGTGGAATGCGCCGCGAGGGCGATCTCGGCCATGGTCTTTCCCTGGTCGGGGTCGCCGGTGACGAACCAGCGGCCCTTCTCCCATTCCAGGTCGTCCGGGCTCACTTCGAGCATCGCGGACGCGACGATCTTCGCGCGCTCGCGCACCTTGCGGGCGACCATTGCGGTCGCCGCCCCGGACACGGGCGTCGAGCGGGATCCGTAGGTGCCGAGCCCGAACGGGGTCTGGTCGGTGTCGCCGTGCACCACCTCGACGTCCTCGGGCGGTATGCCGAGTTCCTCGGCGACGATCTGCGCGAAGGTCGTCTCATGGCCCTGGCCCTGGGTCTGTACGGAGATCCGCAGGACGGCCTTGCCGGTCGGGTGGACGCGCAGCTCGGCGCCGTCGGCCATGCCCAGCCCGAGGATGTCCATGTGCCTGCGGGGGCCGGCGCCGACGGCCTCGGTGAAGAAGCTGACCCCGATGCCCATCAGCTCGCCGCGCTCGCGCTTGTCGGCCTGCTCCCGGCGCAGGTCCTCGTAGTGCGCCATGTCCATCGCCAGCCGCAGGGCCCGCGGGTAGTCGCCGGAGTCGTACTCCCACCCGGTCCGGGACCGGTACGGGAACTGTTCGGGTCGCAGCAGGTTGCGCATCCGCAGCTCGGCCGGGTCCTCGCCGAGCTCGGCCGCGAGCAGGTCGACCATCCGCTCGACCAGGTACACGGCCTCGGTGACGCGGAACGAGCAGGCGTAGGCGACACCGCCGGGCGCCTTGTTGGTGTAGACGCCGGTCACGGTGCAGTGCGCGGCGGCCAGGTCGTACGAGCCGGTGAAGACGCCGAAGAAGCCGGCCGGGAACTGCGTCGGCTGCGCGGTTGCGTTGAAGGCGCCGTGGTCGGCGGTCACATGGACGCGCAGGGCCTGGATCTTCCCGTCCTTCGTCGCCGCGATCTCGCCGTGCATGTGGTAGTCGCGGGCGAAGGAGGTGCTCATCAGGTTCTCTGAGCGGTCCTCCACCCACTTGACCGGCTTGCCGGTGACGATCGAGCCGACGACCGCGCACACGTAACCGGGGTAGATGCCGACCTTGTTGCCGAAGCCGCCGCCGATGTCGGGGGAGATGATCCGGATCTTGTGCTCCGGGATGCCGGACACCATTGCGTAGAGCGTGCGGTGGGCGTGCGGGGCCTGGGTGGTGGACCACACCGTCAGCTTGCCGGTGATGGCGTCCATGTCCGCGACGGTGCCGCAGGTCTCCAGCGGCGCCGGGTGCACCCGTGGGTAGAGGATGTCCTGCTCCACCACGACGTCGGCGGCCGCGAAGACCTCGTCGGTGCGCTCCTTGTCGCCCGCCGACCAGTCGAAGATGCGGTTGTCGCTCTGCTGCTCCTTGTCGTCACGGATCACCGGCGCGTCCGGGTCGAGTGCCCGGCGGGCGTCGGCGACCGGCGGGAGCGGTTCGTATTCCACGTCGATCAGTTCGAGGGCGTCCCGGGCCGCGTAGCGGTCCTCGGCGACGACGAAGGCGACCTCCTGGCCCTGGAAGCGGACCTTGTCGGTGGCCAGCACGGCCTGGGTGTCGTACGAGATCGTGGGCATCCAGGCCAGCCCGAGACCGGCCAGAGTCTCCCCGGTGATCACGGCCTTGACCTTCGGGTGCGCCTCGGCGGCGCTGGTGTCGACGGACACGATCCGGGCGTGCGCCAGCGGGCTGCGCAGGACGGCTCCGTACAGCATCCCGGGCAGCCGGACGTCGTCGACGTAGGTCCCGTGGCCGCGGACGAACCGCGCGTCCTCCTTGCGGGTCATCCGTCCGAAGCCGACCGGCCGTTCCCCGGTGGTCGTCATGCCCGCACCTCCTCGCGGCCGGGCGCCGGCTCGGTGCCCGCGTCGGCGGTCCGCGCGCCGCCGCCGTGCTCGGCGGCCCAGCGGATGGAGCGCACGATGTTCTCGTAACCGGTGCAGCGGCACACTTGTCCGGAGATGGCCTTGCGTATGTCCTCCTCGGACGGATCCGCGTCGTGGTCCAGCAGCCAGCGGGCGGTCATCATCATCCCCGGCGTGCAGAAGCCGCACTGCAGCCCGTGGCAGGCGACGAATCCCTGCTGCACCGGATCGAGTTCGGCCCCGTGCGCCAGACCCTCGACGGTCCGCACCTCATGGCCGTCGGCCATCACCGCGAGCACGGTGCAGGACTTCACCGGCGTCCCGTCCAACCAGACGGCGCACACCCCGCAGTTGGAGGTGTCGCAGCCCCAGTGGGTGCCGGTGAGCCCGAGTTCGTCGCGCAGGAAGTGCACGAGCAGCAGCCTGGGCTCCACGTCCCTCGTGTGCTGCTCGCCGTTCACGGTCACGGTGATCCGCATGTCATGCCTCCCGCCCCTGGGCGCGGGCGGCGGCGGCGCGCAGCGCCCGCGTGGTGAGCTCCCCGGCCAGATGGCGCTTGTAGTCGACCGGGCCGCGCTGATCGGCTGCCGGCCTGCACTCCTGCGAGGCGATCCGGCCCGCCTCGGCGAAGCCCTCGTCGTCCGGCCGTCCGCCGCGCAGGAAGTCCTCGGCCTGCTCGGCCACGAACCGTGGGGCACCCACCGCGGTCAGCCCGATCCCGGCCTCAGTGATCACCCCGTCGGAGATCTCCAGCACCGCTCCTGCGGCGACGACCGCCCAGTCGCCGACCCGGCGCTCGACCTTGCAGTAGGCGCTGGCGTGCGAACGGATGGGCACTCGGATCTCCACCAGAAGCTCCGCTTCGTCCAGCGCGGTCTCGTACGGCCCGAGGAAGAACTCCCTGATCCCGATGGTGCGCCTGCCGCCGGGGCCTTGGGCGACAAGGGTCGCCCGCAGTGCCGAGAACGCCGCGGACAGGTCCTCCGACGGATCGGCCTGGCACAGCGAGCCGCCCACGGTGCCGCGGTTGCGTACGAGCGGATCCGCGATGACGCGTTCCGCGTCCCGCAGGATGGGGAAGTGCTCGCCGACCAACGGCGAGGCGAGCAGCTCCGCGTGGCGCACCATCGCTCCGACGGACAGTTCGTGCCCGTCCACCCGGACCAACGCCAGCTCGCCGAGGCCGTTGATGTCGATCAGGGCTTCGGGCTGGGCCAGCCGCAGCTTCATCATCGGCAGCAGGCTGTGTCCGCCCGCCACCACCCGGGCCTCGGGGCCGAACCGTGTGAGCAGCTCGATCGCATGCTCGAGGCTGGTGGCCCTCTCGTACTGGAACGCCGCTGGAACCTGCATCGGGCCCTCCTGGAACGCTGTGCCCGCTGTGCAGTGATGCTGCGCTCTTCCGCACCGGCCATGCAATGGGTCGATAAGCATTCACTTATCCCTCCAGACGCAGGAAAATCGGATAGTGACCGTCACACAGCTCAGCACCTTCGTGCTGGTTGCCCGGCTCGGCTCGGTGAGCGCCGCGGCGCGGACTCTGGGCGTGAGCGAGTCCGCGGTGTCGCAGGCGCTCACCGCGCTGCGCACCCACTTCGGCGACCCGCTCATCCGGCACTCCGGCGGCGGTGGCATGCGCCTGACGCCCGCGGGCGCGCGGCTCCTGCCGGTCGCGTCACGGATGGTCGCGCTGAGCGGGGATGCCGAGGCGGCGGTGCGGGCGGCGCGGGGTGCGCCCGACGAACTGCGGGTCGTCGCCACGAGCACGCTGGCCGAGTTCGTGCTCCCGTCGCTCGTGGAGGCCTTCGCCGGCCGTTCGGGGCGCAGGACCGAGACCTCGTTCGGGGTGGCCACCGGCAAGGAGATGCGCGTGCTGGTGGAGAGCCGGCTGGCCGACGTCGCGCTCGGGCCGGATCTCGGCGCCATCCATGGGGGCGAAGTGGTGAGCGAGCCGCTGTTCCGCACCCAGCTGGTCGTGGTGACCGGCGCCAGGGCGCCGCGGCCTCCCGGTCCGCCCCCGCTGTGGTCGTGGCTGGTCGATTCCTCCGGCACCGACCCGGACGCGGACTCCGGGCGGCTGCTGCGGCGGCTCGGTGTGACCGAGGGGCACGTGTGGGTGTTCCCCAACCAGGCCGCGACGTGGGCGGCCGCCGCCGAGGGCTCGGGGGTGGCGCCGGCGTTGGCCCATCTGGTGTCGCCCCGCATCCGGCGTGACGAGCTGCGCATGCTGGAGACCCCGGCCACGCCGTCGGACGCCACGTGGCACGCCACCGTCCTGCAGCCCGAGCACCGTTCCCCGGCCACCGACGCGTTCCTGCACTTCCTGCACACCCCCGCAGCGACCCGCATCATGCGCGCGCCCGGCGCGGGTGTCCCGCCCTCCCAGTTCCGACCCCCGGTGTACGTCACGCTCTGGGGCGGTTGAGAAGCGGCAGGAACGTCCCACGGGCACACCGTCAGGCGAACCCCGGGTCCCCCGGCTTGTACGCCTGCACCAGGGAAGCGTCCCGCTTCCGCCGCCTGGTCGAGTCGAACCCTCCCGCGAACTTCGAGTGGGTCTATTCCCTGGGCGGGAAGGAGGACCACCTGATCGACGTCGACCGCGACCGGCACGCTGATGTGTTTCCCGACGACGAGGCGCTCCAACGGGCCGGGTACTCCTCCCAGGAGGCCTTGGGTCGGAGACCCGCGGTGCGGGTCTCCGACAGGGCGGCGTCTGTGGGGCGGCTGCCTGCCGCGCAAGCCCGGGACCGTGTCCTGCTCGCTGTTTCGGGCACGGTCGAGGGGCCCGGCGACGGCGCAGTGTCCTTGGCCTCGTCCCCGGCCCCGTCGCATGAACGCCGGGGTGGCGTGCTCAGGCTTGACGGGCCACTGCGTCGTACGCGGCGACGATCAGCAGGGTGCACAGATCCACGATCTCCTCGACGCTGCCTTTCTGGCGGCCGAGCGTCCAGTCGACCAGGAGTTCGTTGACGCCGCCGACGAGTGCGATCGCCATCATGGGCAGTTTCGGCGTCGTCCGTGTCCCCATGTGCCGGAGCGCGACGGCGGCGATGAAGTCGGCGAACTCGTGCATGACCGCGTGACGGCGCTGTTCGAGGCGGGGGCCGACTCCGACCACCTCGACAAGCACGATGCGGGCCTTGCGCGGATCGTCGGTCAGCGTGCGGACGAATACGTCCAGACCGGCGCGGACCTGCGCTTCGAGCTCCGGACCGGCCTGGTCGGCTGCGGCGAAGGTCGCCACCTGGACCCCGCGGATCAGCTCGTCGTAGACCGTGGCGAGCAGATCCTCCCGGTCGCGCAGCGATTCGTAGAAGTACCGCTCGGTGAGCCCGGCCTCCCGGCAGATGTTCTTCACCGACGTGGCCGCGTAGCCGGCGGTGCCGAACAGTTCCAGCCCGGCGGCGATCAGCCGGGCTCGCCGCTCCTCGCGTCGCTGTGCCGCGTCACGGCCCCCGTACCGGCGTCCCCCGCCCCGTACCGTCACGCCCACCTCACTGCTTTCCTGTCGGACTCCTTGACAGCATGCCCGACCAATCTGACACTGCTCCGTGTCAGATTGAGGCTTGGCAGGCGGCCCGCACGATGCGTGCAAGGACGGAGAGCCATGACGGACGAGTCGGTACGCCGTGCGACGGGAAGACCGCTGCCCCGCTCGGCCCGATCGCCGCTCGAGGGCCGGGTGGTCGCGGTCACCGGCGCGGGCCGCGGCATCGGCCGGGCCGTCGCTGACACCCTGGCGGGGGCCGGCGCCCTGCTCGCGCTCGGAGACCTGGACGAGGCGTCGGCCCGAACCGCGGCGGAGGAGATCTGCCGCACCGCGGACGGCCACGCGGCGGGCTTCGCCCTGGACGTCACGGACACCGCGTCGTTCGCGGCCTTCCTGGACCGGGCGGAGGAGCGGTTCGGGCCCGTGGACGTACTGGTCAACAACGCCGGGATCATGTGGGTCGGGCCGTTCGCGGACGAGGCCGAGCAGACCGCGGTCCGCCAGTTCGACGTGAACGTGCACGGGGTGCTGCGCGGGATGAAGCTCGCGGCGCCCCGGATGCGCGCCCGCGGCACCGGACACATCGTCAATATTGCGTCCGCGGCCAGCAAAGTGACCCCCATGGGCGAGGCCACCTACGCCGCCACCAAGCACGCCGTCCACGGCTACAGCTCCGCGGTGCGGGCCGAACTGCGCGGCAGCGGTGTCCAGGTCTCCCTTGTCATGCCCGGTGTCGTGGACACCGACCTGGCGGTCGGCACCAGCGCCGGCCCCACCCGCCGTCTCACCCCGCAGGACGTCGCCCGAACGGTCCTGAGCGTGGTCCTCCGCCCCCGGCCCGAGGTGTTCGTACCGCGGCACATCGGTCTGGTCCCGTGGGTCTCCGCGCTGCTGCCGGCCAAAGCCCGGGCAAGGTGGCTGCGGTTGGTCGTGCCCGACCAGCTGGCCGCGCTCACGGACCCGTCGGTACGTGCCGCCTACGAGCGCGACAGCGGCGGCACCGCGACAGAAACCGGCGGCGCCGCCCCACAAACCAAGGAGAAGACAGAACGATGAGCGCGCCCGGAACCGAGCAGCCACCACCCGGTGACACCCTCAGCGCCGGCATGCGCACGATCCCGGAATTCGCGGGCGTGCACGAGGTGTGGCCACGGGGCGACCGGCTCCAGGCCGTGCGCGAGGCCGCCCTCGCCTATCGCGAGCGCTTCCGAGGCCAGGGCCGGATCCACGCGGTGCGCAGCTTCGACATCGCGGCCGCGCCGTACCCCACCCGGTACGCCTTCCACGGCGCCGCGATCGGCCCGAACCCGTTCGTCAACATCGTCAACCGGGTACTGGTCGTGCACTTCGACGACTTCGACGGAGTGCCCAGGACCCTGGTCTGGGAACCCACCGTCGCCGCTGGGTCGAGCACCGCCCCCTTCTACGCCCAACTCAAGCGCCTGGCGGGCGACTTCCTCAGCGACCGGGTGTTCACTCGCTACTACCACGAGCCCGAGGAGGTGCTGCCCCTGTGCGGTCTGCGTCCGGAGGACGTCGACTACGTCAGCTTCGACCACCTGCACGTCCAGGACGTCCGGCTGATCATGGGCAGCTCCAAGCCCCTCCCCGGACAGGCGACCCCGCCCGAGCCGCTGTTCCCCCGCGCATCCCTGCTGGTGCACCGCAAGGAGCTGGGCACCTTCGCCTCGCCGCACCCGATGCAGTGGGCCTGGTACGTCGACGGCGGCATGGACGGTGTGCCCGAGGACCGCGTCGCCGCCTTCGACGCAGACGTGGAACTCGGCGTCGGGGTGAGCCTGCTGTGGACGCCCGGCCACACCGACGGCAACCACTCGCTCGTGCTCAACACCCCCGACGGCATCTGGGTCTCCTCGGAGAACGGTGTGGCGGCCGACAACTGGCAGCCCGAGCTCTCCCGGATCCCCGGGGTCAGGCGGCACGCGCGGTTCTTCGGCCACGAGATCGTGCCCAACGCCAACACCCTCGAGGACTCCCTCGACCAGTACGACTCCATGGTCAAGGAGAAGACGCTCGCCGACCGCAGCGCCCGGGACCCGCGCTGGCTGCAGATCCTGCCGTCCTCGGAAATCGCCCGCTGGAAGCGGCAGTGGCCGGTCTGGCCCACGCACTCGAACGGCGGACTGCGCTACGGGAGCTTCCCGGGCGAGGCCGCGGAAGGCCGAGAGACCGTTCCTAAAGACTGAGCATGAGTTGCACATGCTCAGCCGGACGCCCCGAACGGTTTTGGGTGTCCTGGTCCACCGCGTTCGCTCCGCGTTCGGCGCGCACGGATCGTGTCCTTGGTCCGGGTACGGGAGGGCGGTTTTCCTCGCGTCCTTGGGTGTCCAATGGGGCCTGGGCGGTCCGATGCCCGCCGGCATCGCTCTGGTGCCGGCGGGGCGGTGCCGTCCGTCGCCGGATCGGGTGTCCGAGGGCGCGTCCGATCTGCTGTCCTTCCGTCCACATGCGAGGGGTGGCACGTGCCGGTCGGGCAGACGGACAAGACATTGATGGGACCTTGGTCGGGCTCCTATTAGGTCACGGAAGCCCGGCCGGCCACGCGCACTGCGGCACTGGCCGGCGGCCGACGGTTCAACAGCAAGACAGCCGAAGCGTCAGTCAGTGGTGGGTCAGACCTCCGAGCAGTGCCGTGTCCCAGTCTCAATGTCAGTGGTGGCGGTTAGGTTGTTCGGGTGAAGGTCGTGGTGCAGGTGAAGCTGCTGTCGTCGCCCGAGGTGGCGGCGGCTTTGGCGGCGACCCTGCCCGTGTGCAACCGGGCGGCTGATGCCGTATCGGCGGTGGCGTACAAAACGGGCACCACGTCGCGTAACGAGTTGCAGAGGCTGGTCTACGCCCGCCTGAAGGTCGAGTTCGGGCTCGCTGCCCAGCCGGCTGTGCGGGTGGGGAAGAAGGTCGTGGACGCCTACGCCACGTTGCGGGCGAACATCCGGGCGGGGAACCTTGGTCCGAAGGGGTCGAGGCGGCGCAGGCGTGCGGAGTCGAAGCCGATCGTTTTCCGCTCGGATGCGGCCCAGCCGTACGACGACCGGATCTTGTCGTGGCAGCATGACGCGCGGACCGTCAGCATCTGGACCGTGGCCGGGCGGATCAAGTCCGT